>DASVKG010000074.1:0-19692 GCA_036385495.1 Anaerolineales bacterium
GGACGCCAATCTTCCCACGAGCCGACTGAGATGTAGCAGATGACCTTACGTCCCTGGGCATGAAGATCATCGATAACCGAAGACTCGTTGTCGAACAGGTCGATGTCATAGGCCTGTGCGTCAACGCTGGTATCCACCGGCGGTTCGGAGAGATGCCATTGCCAGGTGAGACCGGAGGCCGGACGCCACCAACCGGCAGCTGGAGGAAATAAGGATGGGACAGGGGCAGGATTCATGGTTTCAACCTGGGAGCTGCACGCGGTGAGCAACAGGATCAAGGTCCAGAACAGAGGCGGGATTTGTCTCATACCTTATGAACCTTGAATTGTGGCAGATAATCCTTGTGCCGGGAGAAGAGTTCGTTGGTTATCTGCCTGATCTCAGCCAGTGTACGGGAAGTGTGTGTCATTACAGGGGCGGAGATGGAAGGTCGCTGAGTAGTACCAGCAAGAAGAAAAGGGGCCAGAAAGTGCGGGCGATTTCTTTGTGCATGGACTTATGCAAAGATTGTCGAGGTCTCCATGCGGGAAACCTCGACAGATCCCAAATGGTTTTTTAGCGGACTTCATCCGCGCCGAGATCAATAGCGAGGCCCTGGACGCGCGACTGACCATCAATATCGAGTGGTCCCGCCTCGACCAGGGTCTGACCCCGGTCAATGGCAGGGGAAGTGGACTGCAGGTGCAGATCCGGTGTGGTGGTGCTAACCAGCAGCGGGTCTACACCAGCCAGGCCCTGTACATCGTTGCCCGAGGCTGCCTGGTAGGAGGCAAAGGTGGTATAGGTCACATTCTTCCAAATCCATGTGCCGTCAGTCCCGCCGCCGACCGCAAAGTAAAGGTTGTAATCCACCAAGTTGGCGGTCATCACCGTGCTCCAGCTCTCGATGAAGCGGCGCGCGTCGTTGGCAAAGATGAGGTTGTTCTTGACGAGGTTATTGCGCGTGTCGAACTGGATATACAGTTCAGCGCCCCAGTCTCGCTGCGTGAAGTTGTTATAGAGAGTGTTATTGACAATGGTACAGTACTGGGTGCTGCCGCGCCGCCTGTCATATCCACCGAAGGCGATGCCGGCCTGGGTGTTGTTGAATACAAAGTTGTTGCGGACAGTGATGTAACTGGTGTCTTTTCCGGCGTGTTCGCTGGCTAATTCGATGCCGAGATTGGTGTCGTGGATGACATTTCGCTCGATGATGATGCGGGTGCCGCCATCCACATAGATGCCGTCCGCACTGCGCTCGTTGCCATAGGCAGGATTGCCATAAGAATTGATGTTATACACCAAATTTCCGACCACGGAACCATCGCGGGCGCGGTCCACGGCGGGATTTGGGTTTTCGCCCTCATATCCGATGAAGTCAATCCCGATATTGTCGTTATCGTGGACGATGTTGTTCGACACAGTGAATTTTTCCACGTTGCCGTTCAGCACCATGGACTCGCTCCAGCCGAATTTGCCATTGTAAACCTGGTTTCCGTCAATGATAATATCGTGGATAGAAGCATTCGGATCGCGGCCATAGACAGCGATGCCGTGCGCCCCACAACGGCTGCAACTATTCTCAATGTCATGCACCACGTTGTTACGGATTTCAAGGAAGGCGCCATTGCCACGGATCCAGATACCAGCTGGAAAAGCTGCCGAAACTCCGCCCGCCTTCAAGTTGCGGACCTCTAAGCCGATCACCTTGATGTAGGCTTTGTTCTCGATGACAATCAATCCGGTCTCGCCGCTGATGGCTATTCCGGTGCCATCGATCACGGGCGTGTTCCCCAGATAGTTCTGCAGTGTGATATATCCTCCGCTGGCGGAACCGGATTTATGGAAGGTTACCGTCTCGTTGTATACACCGGTCATGACATAGACGGTGCTGCCTGGGCCAACTGTGTCCACAGCATACTGGATGTGCCTCCAGGGAGCAGTCTGACTGCCGGGGTTGCTGTCACTTCCGCTGATGGAGACATAATAAACGCCCGGCGGCAAGGTTGGGAGGGGCGTGGGTGTGCTCGCCGGTGTGGAGGTTTTTTTGCCCAGACTGGGCGCGGCCTGTACATTGGTTGAATTCACCATCCACAGGCTTGCGAGCAGGACCACGATCGACAGCGTGGTCAATATGAATTTCTTAAGTTGGATCATTGTAGACCTCCTAAATGATAGGGAACTGATACCCGCGACACCACTATCGCGTGCCAGACAGGGACACGGATATCAACGGACGCACCCCGCCACGCGCTACATTTGATTCGACGATTTTCAGGTCCATCCCCTGGGCACCTCCTTTAAGCCTTAAAATGCTTGAACTGAGGCAGGTAAGCCTTGTTCTGGGCAAACATCTGGTTGACCATGGTTTTGATCTCTGCCAGCGAGAGGACTGAGGCTGTGAGCGGGTCGTGGCAAATGGCACGATAGACCATGGTCGGATCGCCGGTCAGGGCGGCGGTGATGGCCATTTCCTCGATGCCGCTCGAGAGCTGGGTCAACAAGACACACTCGGCTGGCAACGCACCGACATGGATGGGATGAAAGCCTGCCTTGTCCACATAGACCGGGACTTCGACACAGGCGCCCTCAGGCAGATTGGTAATCAGGCTTGTATTCGGGACGTTGCCATTGAACTTGAAGGCTTCGCCACCCTTCAAGGCGTTGATGATATAGGCAGCGTATTCCAGGCCGCGCTGGATATCCGCCTTCGTCAGCGGGGCAGCCAGGCGTTCCTCAACGGTAGATTTCCAGGTGGCCTCAGCGTTCTGGTATTCTTTTAAGATGTAGGCGTACTCCCCCGGATTCCAGCCGGTTCCATGGGTGCAATACTTCTCGATCAGGTCAGGGCGTTTACGAAACCACCAGTTGTACTCAGAGTTGTGCCCGCTGGACTCGGTCACGTAGTAGCCGAGGGCAAGATACATTTCATTGCGGACCTGTTCCGCATTGTAAATATCGGGGTTTTCGGTGATAGTTTTGTGGATGAGCGGATAGGCATCGTGGCCGCTGACTTCGTACTTAAGATACCAAGCCTGGTGGTTGATGCCAGCGCAGACATAGTTTACTTCAGGATATAAAGCCCCGATCCATATTGCCAACATCATGGCTGTCCCTTGGACCGAGTGACACAAGCCGGTGACCGGTATGGCTGTCTGGCGCTGGAGGGCACCGCAAAGCATGGCCATGGGATTGGTGTAGTTGAGCAGGATGGCGTCCGGGCAATATTTCTCCATGTCGTGGACGATATCCATCATCGGCGGCAGGGTGCGCAGGAAGCGAAAGATGCCGGAGGGTCCGCGCGTGTCGCCGACATTGATATCCACACCATATTTCCTGGGGATCTCGATGTCATGGCGCCAGACCTCGGTACTCCCGGACAGGATGGTGGTGAGGACCACGTCCGCGCCCTTGAGCGCTTTAGCCCGGTCGAGTGTAGCGGAAACGGTGGCGGGGCGCTTACCAGCTTCTATCAATTTGACCACGGACTTGCGGGCAAATTCCAGCCGCTCGGCACTAATATCCATCAGTGCAATGTGGGCGTCCTCGAGGAGAGGGAAGGTCAGGATGTCGCGTACAAGTTCCCCTGTAAAACCCAAACTACCAGCACCGATGAATGTGATCTTGGTCATGATAACCTCCTATTCAAGTTGTTTGCCAATCTACCGCTTCACACCGCTGAGGGCAATGCCCTCGATGAACTGTTTCTGCGCCAAGAAGAAGACGATCACCAATGGCAGGATGCTGATAAGCGCTCCAGCCATCAAGACGGTGAACTTTCCCCCTTGAATGATTTGCTGTTGGAAAAAAGCCAGCCCTACCGTGAGGGTTGTGTTTGGGACCGCCGGCATGTAGACAAGCGGCTGCAGCAGTTCATTCCATGCGCCTTGGAAAGTAAAGATCGCCAGGGCGGCTAATGCGGGTTTAGAGAGCGGCATATAGATATCCCAGAAAATCCGGAACAATGAAGCACCATCCATGCGGGCAGCATCCACAAGGTCACGCGGGATGGTCAGGAAATACTGCCGCAGTAAAAATGTTCCGAACGCTCCGCCCCAGAAGGCTGGAAGCCAGAGCGGGACGCTTGTTCCGACCAGACCGAGCAATTTGAAAATTATAAAGTTAGGGATCAGCGTTACCTGTGCAGGGATCATAAGCGTGACCAGCAATAAAGTGAAAAGCAAGCTGCGACCTTTGAATTTGACCACGGCAAAACAGAAGGCCGCCATGGCGCAGGTAACCAATTGGCCAATGGAGGTCAAGATCGAGATATAAGTGCTGTTAAAGAACAAGAGGGGGAAGTCGATATCCACCGTAAAAAGGTCCCGGAAATTTTGCAGGGTCCAAGTGGGTGGTATCAGGGTGCGTGTGAATTGGTCCACGGGAAGTTTAAAGGAAGTCGAGACCATCCAAAGGAAAGGTCCCAGCATGATGACAGAGCCGAGGATAAGGAGGGCATATGTGACAATATCGAGGATATGTTTTTGGGTTTGTCTGGTCATATCCAGCTCCTATTCGTAAACCACGTAGCGTCTTTCCAACCAGAAATAAAAAGCCATCAGGAGAATGACGAATACGGCAAGTTCTATGGCCTGGGCACTGGCACCACCGTAATTGAAGAACGTCCAGGCATTCCGGTAAATGGAATAAACCACCACCGGGAAGGAACTATCGCCCTGGCCGCGGCGGGTGAGCATGTATATATAATCGTATGCTTGAAAAGCGTTAATGGTGGATATAAGTGTCTGGAAGAAGATGCTAGGCGACACCAGCGGCAGGGTGATACGGAAAAACTGCTGGGACCCGCCTGCGCCGTCGAGCATGGCTGCTTCGTAATATTCCCTTGGAACGGCAGTCAGGCCGGCGAGGAAAATGATCATACCTTCGCCAATCGCACCCCAGACATTGACAATGATGAGTGCCAGTAGAACATTATTGGTACACAGCCAGCAGACGCCTTTTCCGCCGAAGAATTCGATGATGTAGTTCAGGATGCCGGTGTCTTTGCCGTAGATCATGTTCCAAACCAGGGCGGTGGCCACAGCAGAGGTTACTGCCGGGAGGAAGTAGATGGTGCGGAAAATGGATACCCCGCGAATTTTGCGGTTGAGCAGCACTGCCACCATGAGGGAAACGACGACCACGCTTGGAACATATAGCAGGCTGAAAAGGAACGTGTTAGTCAACGCTTTGGCGAGTTTTGGATCGTTGAAAAGCGCAATGAAATTGGTTAACGCGGCCCACCTAGGCGGCGTGAGCAGATCCCAGTTGGTAAAACTGAGTGCAATTGTCGCCACAATGGAGCCAAGAACACCAAATGCCAACCCGATAAGCGTGGGGGTCAGCATCAGCCAGAGCGAGAACTTTTCGCGCCCCAACGGTTTGAGGCCGTAATCCATGATGGGTCTCCTCCCTTACCCCCTTTCCTGGAAGGGAAGGGGGTAAGGAATTGTTTTATTTACTTACTTATTCTTGGCAAGCACCGCATCAGCCTGTGTGACGATATCGTCAAGGGTTGGATTCAACTCTGCTTCGCCACGCCAGACAGCACCCATACCATCACCGACAACGGAGGCCCATTCGTCATAGCCCTTGAAGACCGGTTTCATGTGAGCAAAGGCAAGGGAAGTGAGGAACACCTGCTGGTTCAAGGTGGAACTACTCTGCTGCAGGAAGGTTGGGCTCTCAGCCACAGTCTTAAGCACAGGGCAGGCAAAACCGAGTTCGGCCAGCCGGGTTTGCCCGCTTTGGCTGAGGACGAACTTGATGAAGTTGAAGGCTTCCTGCGGGTGCTTGGTTGCCTTGGCAACCACAAAGCCGGCGCTGTTGACACTGGTGGCTGGTCCCGCTGGGCCTTTGGGCATTGGAACAACATCATATTTGAAGCCTCCCGTGTCATAGCCGGGCACTGCCCAGTGTCCCATCGGGGTCATGGCAGCAACCTTTGCCTGGAACAGGTCACTACCGTATTGGCCAATGGTGTTGGCATCCGGCACAGACTTGTCTACGAAGACCATGTCATCCAGCAATTGCCAGGCCTGGCGTGCCGCAGGGTCACCAATCAGCGTCTTGGTATGGTCCGCGCTGACGATATCACCACCATACGCCCAGATGGCCTCACTCCAGCCGGGTTCCATATCCCACTGGTCAAAGACAAAACCATACTGGTCAATCTTGCCGTCGCCGCTGGTGTCTTTGGTCAGTGTCTTGGCGGCTGCCCGCAGGTCGTCCCAGGTCCAGTCAGCGGTCGGGTAAGCCACGCCAGCCGCGTCAAACATATCCTTGTTATAAAACAGGACGATGGTCTGGAAGTCACGCGGCAGGCCATAGTAACCATCGGGAGTCTGGTAGGCTAACAAGGTCTGCGGGTAAACATCCTTGAGCATGTCAGGATTCTGGTCGACATAAGGCTGGAGATTGAGCAGTACGCCGCGGCCCTGGTAATCCAGGAATAGTGGAGCATCCATGGCAAAGATATCGGGCGGTGTATTAGCAGCCAACTGGGTCTTTAGTTTGTCCCAGTAGGTGTCCCAGTCAGATACTTCGACATTGACCTTGATGTTGGGGTTGGCGGCTTCAAAGTCAGCCACAATTTGCTTCCAAACCGCCAACTCTTCAGGCGCGCCCCAAGCGCTGAAGGTGATGGTCGCCGAGCCGCCTCCCGTGGTGCCAGTCTTTCCACCACATGCGCTCAGCAACAGAATGACGATCATTGTGAGAGAGAACAGAATTTTTTTCATATCTTCCTCCTTAGAAGAGAGTGACTACAGCATCCAGATTCGTGGGATGATCTGGGTTCAACCCTTTGGAAAGGGAGCGTTCGAACGCAATTATTTGACCGACCGGCAGGAAGAGCACGTTTCGCACAGCCTCATCGAGGCCCGATCCAAAACAGACCTCTTGATTAGCACCTGAGGGCGATGATTCGGAACCCGATTCCGCGATAGCAAGGACACGGCCCCCGAGGGCATTAACATCATCCAACACCGCGGCTTCCTGTTGCCCGTTGACCGTGGAGCACAAGCCAATTGTCAGCGTAGACGGCGTGACCATGCTCTTGGGCCCATGGCGGAACTCCATGAAGTGGAACGGTTCGCTGTGGCTGAGACTCATTTCTTTCATCTTCAGGCTAAGTTCACATGCCAGCCCCTGGCGCGGCCCAGATCCCAGCCAGTAGAAGCGGTCGAGGCTGGTGTCGCGTCCCAACTCGGAGGCAAGCGAGGAATAAGATTTCATCAGTCGCGTCCCAGCTTCTGGTAATTTCGACAGAGTGGTGAATAGATCATTACGACCCGCCCACAGGCAAGCCAGCGCGACCGTGCCGAGATAGAGAGTGGAGAATGCGCGCGTTTGGGCCACTGACTGCTCCAGCCCGGAAGGCAGGACGATGTTAAGGGCGCCCATTTTCGCGAGCGGCATGTTGCCGCAGCAGGAGAGCGTCAGCAGGCTGCCACGCTTCCCGTCGAGGAAGGCCTGGCAGGCACGCAGGGTCTCAGTCGTCTCGCCGGAGCGGCTGACAGCCACCAGCAAAGTCTTAGCAGCGGCATAGGAACTGCCCGGGTAAAGCCAGAGCTCGGAGGCCGGGAAGGCGCGGCACGGGAGGCCGGTCAGTTCCTGGGTAAGAGCAGCGGCAGCCAGGGACAAGTAGTAGGTGGAGCCGCAACCGGTGAAGATAATATTCTCGAAACGATGGCGGGGTTCCAAATCCAAAACATTCCGGCGGGTTTCGTCCAGTACTTTAAGAGCTGCAGCCCAAGCTTCCGGCTGGGAGAGGATTTCCTGGCGGGTAAAGTGTCCGTTTTCCATGTATGTTATCCGTGGTTCAGAAGGATACGTTCGGCGTTGCGAAAGTAGACTTTTTCGAGGACTTCATCCGGCATGTATAAACCATTTACGTGCCAGCGGCCCTGCATTGGGAAGGGAGCAGCGTTGTAGTTGAAGAATTCGTCTTCGGTCTCGAGGAAGCGATAGATGACCCGGTAAGCTTCCGGATATGGGCCCATGTCAGAGCCAAAAAGAATGCGGTCAGCATAGCGCAGAAAGAAGCGCCGGGCGGTGTAGGGCTGGCGACCCAGTTCACCGATGCGGGCGGAGATGTCCACGTAGAAGTTGGGACAGCTATCGAGCAAGGCTCCCACCCAGCCCAAGTCCTCGGCATAGCAGCCTACATGGGCACCAATAAAGGTGGTGTGCGGGTGGCGGGTGACAATGGAAGCCAGGCCCGCTATGATGTGAAGGAAAGGCGGATAGGGCGGGCTGGTGAAGGCCCAATCGGGATGGCTGCCGAGTTCCTCCCAGCGTTCATTGGTTTCGTCGAGGGGATCGAAAAAAGCAACCGGGTCAGCCACATGGATGAGTACCGGCAAGCCGAGTTCGCCCGCTGCCTGCCAGATGGGATCGATGCGCGGGTCATCGACGTTGACCAGATTCCCCAAATTGTCCCTGACTTGCAGGCCGAGACCTTTCCAGATCTTTAACCCTTCGGCACCACGTTCCTTTTGGACCCGCAGCCGGCCTGCCGCCCATTGGGGGAAGGAATCCCCTTTCTCCAGCCATTGCGACCAGTCTACACCACCATAGACCAGAAAACGATCGGGAGAGGGCTGCTTGAAATGGTCCAAGTGGGCGTTGAGCAGGTGCTCCCCCCAGCCGCCATCCAGGTCCAGGTAACGGACGACACCCGCCTGGTCGAGCAAGTCCAGCAATTGAGGCAATGGACGCAGATCCCAGCCACCCCCGAAGTCTTCACCGAGGTGGTTGTGGGCATCAAAAGCCGGGAAGCGCGGCTTCTCCACCAGGGTAGTTTTGGTGACCAATTTGGAACGGGGACAAAAGTTTTGAAGCAGCATGATTTGTAAGAAGGATTCTGTTTTCGGAATTATGCAATAATCACGCGAATACCCTTATCCGATACTGCGGTGACGAAATCCTGCCGGGTCAGTCCATCCGTCACGATCGTGTGGATGGTCTCAAGCGGTGCAAGCAGGACCGTTGCGGCCCGGCCGAACTTGGTATGGTCAGCAACTACGATTATTTCCTGCCCGGCTTTCAGGATGGCGCGGTCTGTCATGGTTTCAGGCAGGTACTCATGCGTCAGGCCATGTTCAAGGCCAATGGCGCGCGTTCCGATGAACACTTTATCAGCACGGACTTCAGCCAGAGCCTGCTCCGTAATATGTCCGATAAATGAAAGTTCGCTATCCCGTAACATCCCGCCCAGGCAGATCACATTAAGGTTCTCAACTCCGGCGAAGACGTTGACGACCGGAAGCGAATTCGTGATGACGGTCAAGCGGGGGCGAACTCGCAGCGCGCGTGCCACCTCGAGAACGGTAGTTCCGGAGCCAAGAAAGACAGTCTCGCCGTCCTGGACCAAAGCCGCGGCAGCCCGGCCGATGCGGGTTTTTTCTTCAGCCTGTTCGCGCTCACGTTGCAGGATGGGGGATTCGGGCGGAGTCTCGATCAGGGCAATAGCACCGCCGTGGACGCGCTGCACTTTGCCCTGACCAGCCAGGGTTTCCAGGTCGCGCCGGGCAGTAGCTTCACTGACCTCGAAGGACTTGCAGACCTGGGTGACACTAATACGCTGGCTGTGGGATACCAACTGCAGAATCTGATTTTGTCTTTCAAGGCTGGATAAGATGGTGCTCATCAGCATCCTTAAAATCGCTCATAAGCAATCGTAATCAATCATAATCAATCATATTCTCGCGTGTTTTATGAGCAATTTCAAGTGATAAATGTCATGACTGATCCTTTAACCGGAAAACGGAGGAAAATTTTGGGGTTGGTTTAACCCCAAAACCTCGAACTCGTAATAACTTTGAATTACATAGCAAACGCTTTGAATATCTTAAGACGCTCCTGTGCGGAAAGCTGATTAGAAGTGCATTAGAGCGGCATCCCCCCCGCAACTAAACCTATTGCTGAGCGTTATAATGACAAACAAACCCCCAAAAACAACAACCTGTCTAGTCAACTGTGTCCTATATAGTAGAAATTCTATTTGTATTGGAGATTTTTACCCATGAAGGCTAACGCGAACAGTACCAAACAAACTCTTGAACAAAAACTGCAAACCGCCCCAGTGGCCGTTATCGGTATGTCGTCCATTTTCCCCCAGGCGCATAACCTTCAGGAGTTTTGGGACAACATTCTCAACAAGGTTGATTCCATTGTTGATATCCCAGCTTCACGTTGGAGTATTAACGATTATTACGACCCGAACCCGGCTGCCCCAGATAAAACATATTGCAAGCGGGGAGCCTTTATCCCAAATATTCAATTCGATCCGGCCGAATTCGGACTGCCTCCGAATATCCTCGAAGTCACCGATGTTACCCAGTTATTGTCGCTTGTGGTCGCCAAGGAATGTCTTGAAGACGCCGGGTATGGAGAAGGAAGGGAATTCAAGCGGGAAAACGTGGGGGTGATCCTCGGGTTTGTAGGAATAGGCAGCAAGCTGGTAATTCCGTTGATGGCGCGTCTGCAGTACCCGGTGTGGGAGAAGGTCTTACGCAGCTACGGGATCCCACCAGATGACATCCAGAAAATCATCGAAAAAATAAAATTAGCTTATCCAAACTGGGAAGAAAACACATTCCCCGGCTCAATCGGGAATGTCGTTTCCGGCCGGATCGCCAACCGGTTTGACCTGGGCGGAACCAACTGCGTGGTGGACGCAGCCTGCGCCAGTTCGCTGGCTGCCATCCACATGGCGGTAAGTGAACTCATCGAGGGCCGCGCAGATATGATGATCACCGGTGGAGTTGACCTGGATAACTCGATCGGCGCGTACATGTGTTTCAGCAAGACCCCGGCCTTTTCCAAAAGCCAGAACCCCAGTCCTTTCGACAAAGATTCGGATGGCATGATGGTGGGGGAAGGGATCGGTATGGTGATGTTGAAACGGTTGGAAGATGCCCGGCGCGACCACGACCGAATCTATGCGATCATCAAGGCGATCGGCACTTCCAGCGACGGGCGTTTCAAGTCAATTTATGCGCCACGTCCGGCCGGACAGTCCCTAGCCATGCGGCGTGCATATGCCGAAGCCGGTTACAGCCCGGCAACCGTCGGGTTAATCGAAGCACACGGGACCGGCACAATGGCCGGTGATCCCGCAGAATTCCAAGGGCTGAATGAAGTTTTCTCGGAAAACAATCCCAATAAACAAACCATCGCCTTGGGGAGCGTGAAGTCTCAAATTGCGCATACCAAAGCGGCAGCCGGTGTCGCCAGCCTGATCAAGGTCTCCCTGGCTTTGTATCACAAGGTGTTACCAGCCACCATCCACGTAAATACGCCCAACCCAAAACTTGAAATCGAGAATTCACCTTTCTACTTAAATACAGAGGTGCGACCATGGGTAAAACCTGCCAGCCATGCCCGCCGCGCCGGTGTTAGCTCCTTCGGTTTTGGCGGGACCAATTTCCACGTGGTGCTGGAAGAAAACGAAAGCGAACCCAGCGGACCCTACCGAATTAATTCCGTTGGGAAAGTCATACTGCTCTCAGCGCCGACCCCCGAAGAACTGCTGACGAGCTGTCAGGGATGGTCTGGGAAATTACAGGGGTCGCAGGCACGGCAGGAATTTTTAAACCTGGCATCTGCCTGGACAACCAAAACGATTCCGTCCAGCGATGCGCGGGTGGGTTTTGTAGCTGTCAACGAGGCCGAGGCTGCGAGCCAGCTTGGTGCGACCGTGGAGCTAATGAAAACCAAGGCAGGCCAGGAAAGTGTGGAACATCCAGCTGGAGTGTATTACCGCCGAAGCGGACTGGACCCGCAAGGCAAATTGGTAGCCCTATTCCCGGGCCAGGGTTCGCAATACGTGGATATGGGCCGGGAATTAGCGGTCAATTTCCCGCCCATCCGCCAAGCTTTCGCCGACATGGATAGAGCCTTTGAGGACGATGGGATGCGTCCGCTTTCGAGCATAATCTTTCCCATTCCGGCATTCGACAACTCCGGGAAGGAGTCACAGTTCAACATCCTGACTCGCACCGAGCACGCCCAACCGGCGATCGGAATGTTGAGTGCTGGAATGTATAAGTTATTGAAGCAAGCCGGTTTCAAACCCAACTTCACTGCCGGGCATAGTTTCGGCGAACTGACTGCCTTGTGGGCCGCTGGTGTATACAACGATAACGACTATTTCACCCTGGCGAAGGCACGCGGCAAAGCCATGGCACCGCCAGCCGACGAAGGTTTTGACGCCGGGTCGATGTTAGCTGTAAAAGGGGACCTGGCTGCGCTGCAAGAAGAGTTAAAAGCCTTTCCTGAGATCACGGTGGCGAATTGGAATTCCAACAACCAGGTTGTACTGGCTGGAACCAAAGCCGCCATTGCGATCGTGCAGAAAGTATTAGTTGAAAAAGGATTTTCGGTCGTTGCGCTTCCAGTTTCGGCAGCCTTCCATACCAAGCTTGTCGGCCACGCCCAGAAACCTTTTGCCGAAGTTGTCCGGAAAGTAAAGTTCAGCAAACCTGGCATCCCGGTTTATTCAAATACAACCGGGCAGGTGCATGCCTCCGACCCCGAACAAATCCGCATGAGCCTAGCTGAACATATACTCAATCCGGTGCATTTCAAGGAGGAAATTGAAGCCATTTACTCCGAGGGCGGGCGCATTTTTATCGAGTTTGGTCCCAAGAACGTCCTGACCAACCTTGTAAAAAATATCCTGGAAGGAAAGCCTCATTCTGCGGTGGCTTTAAATCCAAATGCAAAAAAGGACAGTGACCGGCAGTATCGTGAAGCCGTTGCCCAACTATGCGTTCTCGGCCTGGACTTACGAACTTATGACCGACATGCATTGCCTCCCAAACCATTCATCGAAGCGAAGAAGTCGAGCATCAGCGTTATGTTAAACGGCGGGCTTTACCTGACCGATAAAACGCGCAACGCCTTTGAAAAGGCCGTTGCGCAAAAGGACTCCCTAGGCTTGGCGGACTCCCTCCCGGAACCGAAAGAGACCGCGTCAGGGTCTGATTGGCCTCGGACCTCCGACCCGGCTGCCGGGTACTCCCAGGCAGCTAACCGGGCAGGAGCGGGTCAGATGGCGGACCGGTTTCAATCGTGGCAGGATGAAACATTGAAGTCCCACAACCAGTTCCTGTCAAATGATGGCGAATATACGCGCCTATTCGGTCAAATTACCAAACAGGAACTTGACCTGCTTACCGGCAACCCATCTCAACAAACACTTGAACAAATCAATGCTGCACTTCAAACCCTGGAGCGCAGCATGACACAGTTTCACCAGCACCAGGCCGAAACTCTGCGGGTGCATGAGCAGTATTTACGCAGCCAGGTGGAATTAATCAACAGCCTGATGCACCTGCAAAATATCCCCGGGGGATTGCCGGTCAGTAAACCGACTGAGGCTCAACCCATCGCCTTTGCTTTGCCAGAACCAGCTATCCCCTACCCCAGCGAAAGCAGAATCTCCCCGGTGGAATTGGCATCAGTTCCAGAACCTGTAATCCGGGCTAGCACAGGGTCGACAATCAGCCTTGAAGTTCTAACCCAATCATTGCTTGAGATCGTCAGCGAAAAGACCGGCTATCCCACCGAAATGCTCGAAATGGACATGGATATGGAAGCCGACCTTGGGATCGACTCAATCAAGCGGGTAGAAATTCTCGGCGCAATGCAGACACGCCACCCGGAATTGCCCAAGACGGATACTGCCATCCTTTCGGAAATGCGCACCCTGGGACAGATTGTTGACCATATGGTGACTTCCGCTCCGGCAGCGCAGGTATCCACAGCGGCACCCGAACCAGAGGATAAACCAGCCTCAGCCATGACAGCCCCCATTCCAGTCCGAATGGGCATTGACGTCGAAACCGTCAAACAAGCCCTTTTGGAAATTGTCAGCGAGAAAACCGGTTATCCCACCGAAATGCTTGACCCCGGCATGGATATGGAAGCCGACTTGGGAATTGACTCCATCAAGCGGGTGGAAATTTTGGGTGCGCTGCAAACCCGTTTTCCTGAACTGCCGAAAGCCGATACGGCAGCGCTGGCGGAACTGAAGACACTCGACCAGATCACGGGATACCTGACATCTGCAGCACCGGAGAGGGAGAAGTCCCCTTCAGAAATCCAACCGACCAAAGAGACGCCTCACAAATTACCGCGGGGAGTCGTGGCGTTGAAGTTCCTCCCATCTCCAGACCACCTGGACATGGTATTTCCCAAAGACCACACCTGCATCCTGATGGATGACGGCACCGACTTAACTCCAGCTCTCGCCAAAGCGCTGACCGGACAAGGCATAAAAGTCGTTGTTTTGGGGCTGAACAACGCCATTGTCAACGACCATAAACAAATGCCCAAAAACATCCGGCACGTACTTATGGAAGATTTGACCGAAACCGGAATACAGAACACCCTGGCAAACCTTCAAAAAGAATATGGTCCTGCGGGCATGTACATCCACTTGGACCCGCCAGGTACAACGGCAGAAACATTCTCGGAGGCCGAGAATATTATCGCACGCACCATTTTCCTGGTGGCAAAATACCTGATGAAAAACCTCACCGAAGCTTCCCTGTTGAATTACGCTGCATTTGTCACCGTCACACATATGGATGGCGAATTCGGTCTGACAACCTCGGGGCTATTTGAACCAGTCAGCGGCAGCCTGTTTGGCCTGGTAAAAACCCTCAACCTGGAGTGGGAAAAGGTCTTCTGCCGAGCAATCGATCTATCCCCGGACGTCAATATATCGACGGCAGTTGAACACATCATGGCAGAGCTTTATGACCCGAACCGGTTGATCAGCGAAGTCGGATACAGCAACAAGGGCCGTTTTACCCTAGTAGTAGAACAACCTGGATCGGAGGTTTGATTGGTATGGTTGGAAAAACTTTAATCACCCCCGATACGGTCGTCCTGGTGAGCGGCGGTGCCAGGGGAATTACTGCCCAGTGCGTGATCAAACTGGCTCATTCCGTACCCTGCAAATTCATCCTGCTGGGGCGCACTCCCATCAATGACCCGCTCCCGGACTGGGCGCTGAACTGCCCGGATGACGCAGAACTCAAGCGGCGTATCATGAACCAGCTTACCAGCGAGGGTAAAAAGGCGACCCCGCAGGTTGTAGAGAGACTATTTCGCCAGATACGCGCTCACGAGGAAGTTGAAACCACGCTTGGGGCGTTACATCAAGCGGGCGCGGTTGCGGAATATTTTAATCTGGACGTTACTGCACCCGTGCAAACCCTACAAAAGGAATTGGCTGGACCAGTCCAGCGACTCGGAAAAATTAACGGCATCATACACGGGGCGGGTACTCTGTCGGACCGGAGAATCGAAAAGAAAACCCTCCAGGATTTCGAGAATGTTTTCGCTCCCAAAGTGTACGGATTACGCAACCTGTTGAAAATCGCCCCAGCCGGGCAGCTCGACTTCCTGATCCTGTTCTCGTCCGTGGTTGGTTTCTTTGGAAATATCGGCCAGGCGGATTACGCCATGGCCAACGAAGTGCTCAACAAAGCCGCCTACCAAATCAAGCGGGATAACCCAGCCTGTCACGTGGTATCCATTGATTGGGGCCCATGGGATTCCGGGATGGTGACGCCTGAACTCAAGCGCGCCTTTGAGGACCGTGATATGGTAGTCATCCCAACCGACGCCGGAGCTGAAATGCTGGTAAAAGAAATCACCACCCAACACAGTATTGATGACCAGCCTGTGCAGATCGTGGTGGGGCAACTTCCTACACGAACAGCCAGCGATCTTTCAGGCGAACTGCAGAAATTCGAGATCCGGCGTCACCTCAGCCTGGATGCCAATCCGTTCCTGCTCGACCATCAAATCGGTTTGTATCCGGTGCTGCCTGCAACCTGCGCGGCGTCCTGGATAGCCAGTGTCTGCGAACAATTATTCCCCGGATTTACTTTCTACCAGATTGAAGATTTCAAAGTGTTAAAAGGGATCGTCTTTGACGAGAACCTGGCACCCGAGCATATCCTCGAATTAAATGAAATCGAGAAAGTCGTGGGCGAAAAGGTAAAGTTCGCTGCGCGCATCTGGAGCAAGAATAAAAACGGACGCCCCTTGTACCATTACAGTCTAAACGTCACCCTGGTGCGGGACGTGCCGCCAACATCCATCCACAACATGGATCTGCAACCCGCCGCCGGGACGAGCGAAGGGATTCTGGGCAAAGCCCTGTACGAGGATGGCACGCTTTTCCATGGACCGTCGTTCCAGGGTGTGCAGCGCGTTGTCAGCATGGGGGAAGACCGGTTGGTGCTGGAGTGCCTGCTCCAGCCCATTCCACCCGACCGGCAGGGACAGTTCCCATTGCAGACCTACAATCCTTTTGCGTATGATGCGATCGTACAGTCGCTGCTCATCTGGGCACAACGATATTATCAGGCGCCTTGCCTCCCATCGCATCTCGTCAGACTGGAGCAATTCAGAACAATCCCCTTTGGTGTATTAAGTCTCGTGGAAATGAAAATTGTCTCCCATAACCAGACATCAGTCGTTGCAGACATTATCGTTACCGATACGCAGGGTGCGGTACTTGCGAAATTCACCTCCCTGCAAGGCACGATCAGCCCGGCACTGAAACGGTTCATTAGAGGGGATGCAGCGCTTGTACAAGCCGGTGAAAAATGATTCGCAGACTCGATCATTTAACAAACCTGGCAATTGTCGGGATGTCCGTCGTTGTTCCGGGTGGGGGAGGCCTTGACGAGTTCGGCAGGCTTGTGTATCGCGGCTTGCCGGTGACCGGTCAATTCGGTGACAGGCTATCTCTAGAATCTGCCGCCACCCAGTCGGTCCAGCAGGTATGCGGGGAGGCGCGCCTGGCAATTGGACAAATACCAATCATCAGCCTATCGCCTTCCTTGACCCAGATCCTGCAAGGTAACGGGATCGGGTCCCGAGTCCAAGAAGTTACGGGGGTACCGCCTGCCCTGACGGTGGCATCAGAATGGCTCGAGAGCAGCGGGGAAGATGTGGTTCTGCTGGTCGAAGTCCAGGAAGATCCTGACGCGATTTGTGCGGTTCTAGTAGCGGAACATAAATCCGCGCTGGATAATGCCAGGCCGATCTACGCGCGGGTAGCTGGTGCTGCAGAAGTGGCTCCCCCTTTGAACGCTGCCGGCATCTCAAGTGTTTTGAGCGAAGCGCGCCGAACATCAGGTGTCGAGCCGGAGGCCATCGGGCTGATCGTAACAGCGACGCTGAAGGGAGCAATGATCCGCGCCGAGGAGGCGGATGGTTTGCTTGACTATGCAGGCACAAACCATCCCCTGACATGCGCGCTGGGCGGCGGCCTGGCTGGTCTGTTTGGGTTAGTGAAAACGGTATGGTGCCTTTCACGGCGCGTCATTCCCTGCACTCCCGGATGGGGCAGTCCAGAAAAGGTGGAAGCCTGGCAGGGTTCGCCGTTCTATGTGGAGGCGGAGTCACGCGCCTGGTTTATCCCGACCAGCCAGAATCAACGCTTCGCCGGTCTTAATCTCCTGGCTGCAGACGGCAGTTTTACCCAAATCCTTTTTTGTGACGCCCCCTCTATTGCCCCGCACCGCATCGAAGCACCGAGGCTGGAGGCTTTGCAACTATTCCCCCTCGCAACCAGCTCGGCCGGAGAGTTGCTCGATAAGTTGACTGCCCTGCAGTCGAAACTTGGGGACGGATCAAGCCTGGCTGGAGCAGCGCGGGACACATATCGGGAATACCTTTTAGAGAAACCTGGCGCACAGTATGTAGTGGGCCTGCTTGGCACGACTCCCGGTGAACTCCTGCGTGAGATCGGGTTTGCAGCCAAAGGTATCCCCACCGCGTTTGAAAAACAAGCGGTCTGGCAAACACCGCTGGGAAGTTTTTTTACACCGAATCCACTTGGCAAAGATGGCAAGGTTTCTTTTGTTTATCCAGGCGCATTTAATTCATACCCCGGCATTGGGCGTGACCTCTTCTATCTATATCCGAACCTTTACGATCACCTTTCAGAAATCAGCGGCGATATTGGCAGTTTGCTTAACGAACGGCAACTATATCCGAGGAGCATCACCACTCTCACTTCTGATGACCTGACTGCCTTCGAAGCTCAATTAAGCGTGGACCCAATAACCATGCTCATTTCAGGCAGTTGCCTGGCATTCCTTTATACCGAGGTGCTTCGAAAGGTCTTTGAGATCCATCCAGCCAGTGCTTTTGGCTACAGCCTGGGTGAAGTCAGTATGCTGTTTGCCAGCCGGGTGTGGACCGAGGCAGATGGAACCAGCAAATCCTTGAGAGAGTCCCCGCTCTTCCGCACTCGCCTGACCGGACCTCAAAACGCAGTGCGCGAATACTGGAACCTGCCGACCCGAAGCGAAATCGATGCACAAGAGGCGCTATGGGGAAATTACTTGCTGATGACCGGCCCCGAGAAAGTTAAAGAAGCACTGGCACCTGAAACACACGTCTATTTAACCCATATTAATACCCCCCGTCAGGTGGTTATCGGCGGCGACCCTGCAGGATGCCGGAGGGTGATAGACAGATTGAAATGCAAGTCTCTCCAGGCGCCGTTCAATTACGCCATCCATTGCGAACCAATCCAATCCGAGTATGAAATGCTGATGGAATTGCATTCCATTCCGGTTAAAAACCAACCCGGTATGACCCTTTACTCTGCCGCCACCTACCAACCGATGCCGATTGACCGGCAAATGATATCACAGGAGATCGCCCATGAATTATGCCATTGCCTGGATTTCCCACGTTTGATCCAGCTGGCTTATAACGATGGGGCCCGCATTTTCGTCGAATTGGGCGCGGGCAGTAATTGTGCGCGCTGGGTCAATGACACCCTCCAGGGCCAGCCACATGCAGCCTATTCAATCAACCGCAAGGGAGTGGACGATCATACTTCCATCCTGCGCCTCATGGCGCGGATGATTTCCCAGCAGGTCCCGGTCAATCTGAACGCGTTTTACCAGGATTAGCGTTATGCAAACTTATTCAACCGAAGACATCCTTGAGAATTACATGAATTGGTGGGTTGGTCACACTCGGGAGACCAGACAAATCCATGACCGCTTCCTGGAATTGCGCCAGGCAGGTCTGCGCCAGTTGGCAGGCAGCATCGAACGACAGGTGAAAACCTACCGCCCGCTCAATTCTGGGACTGAACGCGTCCTGTTTACTCTGGATGACTTAAAAGAGTTTGCGACCGGCTCTGTTGTGAAATGCCTCGGGCCGGAGTATGCGGTTTATGAGGGCCGCAAGAGCCTGCGCATCCCAAACGGTGAGCTCTTGTTGATGAGCCGGATCCTATCCATACGAGGATACAAGGGGGAGCTCGAACAAACCTCCAGCATTGTGGCAGAATACGACGTTCCGACAGATGCCTGGTACTTTGAGGTAGAGAGGCGCGGCCGACTGCCTTATTCCATTTGCATCGAATTAGCCTTACAGCCATGCGGAGTCCTATCGGCATACCTGGGAACACCACTCCGGTTCCCCGAGGTAGATTATTCCTTTCGAAATCTGGATGGCGAAACAATGTTCACTCAACTTGTAGATGCACGCGGCAAGACGGTGCGGGCGCAGGCAGTACTGCTCAAGACCATTTTTTATGGATCCACCATCATCCAGCATTTCTCCTTTGAATTGCTTTGCGACGGGAAGATTTTCTTCGAGGGAAAATCCTCCTTTGGATATTTCTCCGCCGAGGCCATGGCAGGCCAAGCC
>DASVKG010000075.1:0-2160 GCA_036385495.1 Anaerolineales bacterium
GATGTTGAGAGCCGCCGACTGGAGGACCGTTCGCCCGGTTGCCACCGATCCTGTGAAGATAATCCCGCGCACCCGCGGGTCTTCGGTCAGAACCTTTCCCAGCACAGAACCGGATCCTGGGATCACGTTGAGCACCCCGGCTGGGATGCCTTCTTCTTCAAAGAGTTTGGTCAGAGCCAGTGTGACAGCAGAAATCTCCCGCGAAGGCTTGACCACGCAGGTATTGCCGGCGGCCAAAGCCGGCCCGACGCTTCGACAAAAGATATCCAGGGGATAGTTCCAGGGTGCTATATGCACCGTAAGTCCCAGCGGCTCACGCAGGACATAATCCATTTGTTCCGGGCCGAGGTCAACCGTCATCCCGGTTATTTTATCCGCCCAGCCTCCGAAATACTCAAGATAACGGGCCGCATCCTGCAATTCGCTCGTAGCCTGGTGCGACGGCTTGCCATGTTCCATGCTGAACAGCTCTGAAAGTTGCGAGATATTCCGCCGGATGGATGCAGCCACCGCGTTAAGAAAACGACCTCTCCGGGTCGGGCTCCAGGTGGTCCATTCGCCGAAACCCGCCTTTTGGCCGGCTTCCAATGCCAGGTTGGCATCTTGAGGAGTGGCCCAGCAGACCTCAGCAAAGGCTTCTTCCGTGGCGGGGTTGATTACCGGAACCCGGGTGCCTTCCGACCCTTCGCGCCAGGTCCCGTCAATAAAAAGTTGGTATGAAGTGTTCATCTTAGGATTTTTCTCCGAATTCATTCTGTTGAAATTCATCGCAGTGAGTATCTTCCGTCTGTGAAGGGTGGATTGGTTCTTCCTGCAAGGTCAGCCATCTATTGCACCAGGGGCACCAGTAAAGATCGCCATATCGGTTGACCATTTGGCCGCAATGCGGGCACCGCTTAATGTCTTCAGGTAGCTTAGTCATGGTCAGCGTGTCAGCCAGCCGCCGTCTACCGGCACAATGGCACCATTGATGTAGTCGGATGCGGCAGAAGCAAGGAAGACAACCACGCCCATCAAGTCGGCGGGTTCACCCCAGCGTCCTGCAGGGATACGGTCGAGGATCGATGAGGCGCGTTCGGCATCCGCGCGCAGGGGAGCCGTATTATCGGTGGCCATGTAACCGGGAGCGATGGCGTTGACGTTGAGGCCGCTGGCGGCCAGTTCATTTGCCATCAGGCGCGTGATGCCCGCCACGCCACTTTTTGAAGCGGTGTACGAGGGCACGCGAATGCCGCCCTGGAATGAAAGCATCGAGGCAATGTTGATGATCTTGCCTTTGCCGCGTTCCGCCATCACCCGCGCGGCAGCCTGTGAAAGCAGGAAGACTGCTTTAAGATTGATCTGCATCACGTCATCCCAGTCTTTTTCGCTGAATTCCAGGACCGGGGCGCGGCGGATGATGCCGGCATTGTTGACGAGAATGTCCAAGCTGCCCAGACCGGACACGACCTGATTGACCACTGCAGTCATGTCTTCTGCGTGTGCCGTGAGTAAATTGGCGTTGAGCGGCAGGAAACGCCGTCCAAGGGCCTGCACGCGGGCGGATGTCTCTTCCGCGGAGACCACATCCAGCCCGGCCACATCCGCCCCGGCCTCGGCCAGGGCGATTGCCATCCCCTGTCCTAATCCGCGCCCCGCGCCGGTGACGAGGGCAACTTTTTTGTCGAGTTTGAACAAGTCGAGTATCATCCTGCGTCCTTTCAGTGCCCCAATTCCTTCAACATGGGAACCGTTTTGCCAACCCAGCCCAGTACCGGATCGTCGACCGTAGCCTGGACGCGCTGGTTGCCTGCCAGGAACCACAGATAATAAACGGTATAGCCGGGAGCGCTGACGACGGTATGGTAGCCGCGCGGCATCATGGAGATGCTATTGTCGCGCACAGTGAAGTTTTCTTCCTCGGCCGGATGATCCTGATCCGCGGCTTCACTGTAGTAATGGCAGATGCCAAAACCATCGCCAGGGTTGACCCTGAAATAATACATTTCCTCATGGTAAGCCTGGCGCGGCAGATCATCCACCTCGTGTTTATGAGGCGGGTAGGTGCTCCAGTTACCGCTGGGGGTGAAAGTTTCGCCGACGATGAGGCGGCGGGCGGGCAGTTCGGGTTGGGAGGCCAGAGTGAGAATCTGGTGAAAGGAACGCTTGAAATTGGCCGCG
>DASVKG010000076.1:0-14649 GCA_036385495.1 Anaerolineales bacterium
CACGAGCGCCTCCCTTACCTGGGATTGGCGCTCGTGGCCCTTTTCATGACCACGCTGGGAAATAAAGCCGCCCTGGGTTTGACATTCATCATGCTTATCTGGCAGGGACTGGGGGCCGGGTTCACTGCCAACGGCTGGCAGAGCATGATCGCCAAGATTATTCCATCCGACTGGCGCGGTACATTCTTCGGTGCACAGGCTGCCTGGGCAAATGTGCTCATCAGCGTGGCTGCCATTGCAGCAGGGTATATTCTGGACAGAGTCCGAGACCCGATCAATTTTGCCATCTGCTTCACCCTGACCATTGTCGGGATGGGATTCTCGATGTTTTGCCTGGGTCTGACCCGCGAGCCGGTGGACAACGAGAAGACGATCCCCACACTCCAGCCCTCTCCCTGGAGGGGAGGACTGAAGGTCTTGCGCAGCGATAAAAATTTCAGCAACTTTCTGGTTGTGCGCCTGTTGTCGCAGTTCGCCACCATGGGCTTTGCCTTTTATATCGTCTACGGACTGCGCCGCTTTGGGATGAGCGACCTGACTGCCGGATTGTTAACCGCGGCAGTGACCATTACCTCCACTGTTGCAAATATTGTGATGGGTTGGCTGGGAGATCGCCTCGGTCATCGCGCCATGCTCATTGCCGGATCGATTGCTGTCACGCTAAGTTCACTGATCGCTTGGGGCGCCCCAACCTTGAACTGGATGTACCTGGTTTTTATCCTCTCTGGGCTGGCAAACGTGGCTTACTGGACCATTGGGATGGCTATTACGACCGAATTCGGGAATGAAGAGACCCGCCCTACCTACATCGGTCTGTCGAACACGCTGGTGGCTCCATTCACAATCATCGCCCCTTTGCTCGGCGGCTGGATTGCCGATACGGCTGGTTTCCAGGCCACATTTATGGTATCGGCTGTGGGTGGGCTTGTAGTTGCCGGCTTGCTGGTCTGGTTGGTGCGCGACCCTCGTCCGCGTCAGAGGTGAGATTTTCCATTTTTTATCAAATTGATAGGCCCTGACAGAATCATCGGGTAAAATCCAACCATCACATTCAGTAAATCATTAATTAAATTCTTTATAAAGTCTAAAAACGAGGTTTTTCATGCGCCCAGTCGCCATCATCGGGATCGGCCAGACCAAAATTGACGAAGCTTGGGAAAAATCCATCCGCCAGATCGCTGTGGAAGCGATCCGAGCTGTGCTGGAAGATGCTGGGCGCGAAAGCGCCGATGGGATCTTTCTTGGCAATATGATGTCGGGCATCATCAATAGCCAGAATAATCTCGCTCCACTAGTGGCGGACTGGGCCGGACTAAAGGTTCCCGCTGTCAAAGTGGACGCGGCATGTGGCTCTGGTGGGGCGGCTCTTCGTTCCGGGCTGATGGCGGTGGGCTCCGGGGAACTCGAGTCTGCCCTCGTGTTGGGCGTCGAAAAAATGACCGAACGATCCCCGCATGAAGTCACGGTCGCCCTCGCCACCGCCGCGGATGCCGATTACGAGGTCGATATGGGCGTCACGTTCGTTGGGTTGAACGCCCTCATCATGCGACGTTATATGCACGAGTATGGCTGGAAGCATGCCGATTTCGCCCCATTTGCCATCAATGCCCACACCAATGCCATGCACAACCCGTACGCCCGCCTGCACCACAAGATCACCCTCGAGGACTTCGAGAAGTCGGCCATGATAGCCACGCCGATCAACCTGCTGGATGCTTCGCCAATTGGGGATGGAGCAGCTGCCTTGTACATTGTCCCTGCCGATTCGGTGCGGGGCGGGTCTCGCGTCCTGATCGCTGGTTCTGCCTCTGCCACCGATACGATTGCCCTCCACGACCGCCCCGAGCCGCTCTTCCTGACTGCAGCGTTCAAGTCCGCTCAGGCGGCCTACCAGCAGGCTGGTGTTGGGCCCGAAGACATTGACGTATTCGAACTGCACGACGCATTCACCATCATGTCAGCCCTCTCACTGGAAGCCTGCGGCTTTGCTGGACGCGGACAAGGCCCGCGACTCGGCTTGGATGGGAATATTACCCCCACGGGATCCATCCCGGTGATGTCACGCGGTGGGCTTAAAGCGCGCGGTCATCCCGTCGGGGCGACGGGTGTCTACCAGGTTGTCGAGGTGGTGCAACAACTGCGGGGCGAATGCGGCGAGACCCAGGTCCCCGAGGCGCGCATTGGGATGGCGCAAAATATCGGTGGCTCCGGAGCAACGATCATCACGCATATATTGAAACGCGAATAAATAGGCATCCGGCTAATCCAAAAAGATGGACCCTTTTTACTGTAAAATATTTTATGCGACTCAAAATTACACGTTTCCTTATCCGTTTCCTGCTCCGCTTGCTCACAAGAGTCGAAGTGCGCGGCAGGGAAAATATCCCCACTGACGAAATTTACATTATCGCAGCCAATCACATCGGCCTCGTGGATGCATTCCTGCCCTTCTATATAGTTAACAATACCAATCTCGTCCTGCTGGTGGGTGAAAAATGGGAAAAGAATTGGATCACACGCTGGATTGGGCGTGGTTTAAATTTCCTGTTTGTTGACCGGTTCAACCCGGACCTGAAAGCCATCCGCGCCGTCATTGCCCGCATGAAAAAGGGGGAAGTGCTGGTCATTACCCCCGAGGGAACACGCTCGAAGGTCGGCACCCTGATTGAGGGCAAGCCGGGAGTCAGTTACCTGGCAGCAAAAATGGGCTATCCGCTCGCGCCTGTTGGGATTAGCGGCTCTTTTGATAAGGTCTTCTTTGGCCAGCTGAAACGACTGCATCGCCCGCATGTCATTGTGAGCATAGGCCCGGCGTTCAGCCTGCCCCCCCTCCCCACCGATGCGCTTAGACGCGAACAGGCATTGATAGCCGACACGGATGAAATCATGTGCCGCATCGCCGCCTTGCTTCCGCAGGAGCAGCGCGGTGCATATGCCGATTACCCGCGTCTGAAAGAATTATTGGCAGATCATTCTTAATTGCCCGCAGCCTTCCGGCATAAAGCGGGGGTTTTTCACCTGGATACGTATGAAGAAATCCACCCATATAATCTTTCGGTTTTTTGTACGCCTCATTCTCGGTCTCATCGCCCGTGTGGAAATTGTCGGATTTGAAAACCTTCCCGCCGGCGGTTTTGTTATTGCCGCCAACCATATCGGGCGTCTTGACGCCGCTCTCGCTTATTACATCCTTAACCGGCCTGACATCATTATGGTTGTGGCTGAAAAATATGAGAAATATGCCATCTTCCGCTGGCTGGTCAAATTGACCAACGGCATGTTCGTTGACCGCTACAACGCTGATATCCACGCCATCCGCGAGACTTTGCGCCGGCTTGAGCAGGGACAGGTGTTCACCATTACCCCCGAGGGTACTCGCTCCAAATCCGGCAATTTGATTGAAGCCAAACCGGGCGCAATTTATCTCGCCTGGAAAGCGGGCGTGCCCGTCTTGCCTGTAGCGCTGACCGGCACTGAGGATAATGTCGTGTTGGAGCGGCTGAAGCACTTCCAGCGGCTGGACATCAGGGTCGTCGCTGGTAAACCCTTTATTCTGCCGTTTGTCAAGGGGAAAGATCGGGATATGGCTTTGCAGCAATACACTGACGAAGTCATGTGCCGTATCGCGGTGTTGCTGCCCCCGGAGCGTCGCGGGATTTACGCGCAGTATCCGAGGTTGAAGGAGCTGCTAAATCAATAGGATCTGGGCGGTCGGTTGGCCGCTCGTGTAACGCTTAAATAATTTCTCCCTGCCCTCGTTTTAAAAATCCTCCTCCTCCTCTCCTACCTTTCCATTCCTCCCTATCTACAATCAACTGGCCTCGCAGGAAAACCTTTTCAGGAAAACCATTCAAGTCCCAGCCTTCATAAAGATTGTAATCTGTGCGCTGGTGGCAGTGGGCTATGCCGTATTTAACCTTCTTCTGTGGGTCCCAGATGACAATGTCCGCATCTGAACCGGGTAACAGCGCGCCCTTGCGCGGGTAAAGACCGAAAATCTTCGCGGGATTGGTGGCGGTGAGCGCCACGAACTGGTTGGCTGTCAACTTCCCCGACCCAACGCCAGCTGTCCAAAGGACTGGCAGTCTATCCTCCACCCCCGGCAAACCGTTGGGAATCTTGGTAAAATCGTCTGCGCCGAGTTCCTTGCCAGGAATGGCAACCGGTTTTCCTTCATATAAGATGGGTTTGGTGCCATCGTAGAAAAACGGACAGTGGTCGGTACCGATGGTTTGGATGGTACCCTCCGCTGCACCTCCCCATAACCGGGCGTTGTCAGCTGTGGATCGCAGGGGCGGGGAGCAGACCCACTTTGCCCCATCCGGACGGGACAGGTTGTCCTCCCTGAAAAAAAGATATTTAGGACAAGTTTCGCCCATCACTTTTACCCCGCGCTCACGCGCATATTGAAGCATATCCACTTCCCCGGCTGTGTTCATGTGGACCAGGTACAGCGGTGCATCCGCAATGGCAGCCAGGGCGAAAGCCCTCAGCGCTGACTCGACCGCGCCCCAGGCGGGACGGGTTCTGGCATGCCATTCCGGGGTCGTATGTCCCGCGGCCAGTGCCTCGGCCGTGAGCAATTCGATCACGTCGCCGTTTTCGGCGTGAAGCATCACCAGCATCCCATTTTCTTTCGCAATCCGCAGAGCCTTGAAGATGCTGCCGTCGTCTAGGCGCAGGCGGCCATTATAAGCAGTAAACACTTTAAGCGAGGAGATGCCCATTTCCAGCAGGAATGGGATTTCAGCCGCGATCTTCCCGTCGTAGCTGGTCAAGTTCATGTGGGCGGAATAGTCCACGGCGGACTTTTCCGCTTTCATCTGCCACTTGTCAACTGACTCTCGCAGTGTGGGAAAATCGAACGAAACGAAATCAATGATCGTTGTGGTTCCGCCGAACGCTGCGGCCTTGGTGCCGGTATAATGATCATCTGAGGAGACCGTCCCGAACATGGGCAGGTCGAGGTGGACATGCGGGTCCACACCGCCGGGAAATATCAGCTTGCCGGTGGCATCCACAATTCCGGCTTCGGTAAATTGCAGGTTTTGACCGATTTGTGAAATCTTCTCGCCCTCAACCAAAATATCGGCGGAAAATGTTCTTTCTGCTGTGATGAGAGTGCCGCCTTTAATCAAGGTCGTCATTTTCCTGTTCCTTTGTTTCATAAGACACTTGAAATTCTTTTATTCCTAGCAGTGCAAATAACACATCTGGCGGAAGCTCTGCTTCCGGGATATCTATTTTATACAATTGCGCATTTTGTGCCCGTTCGCGCAGTGATTGCCAGAGTAGGGAGCGTTCGTTGCTTTGCACCACCAGATCGTTAAGTGTCTCTGCTTTGAGCAAATATTCCCCCGTGGTGTACAGGAAGGTCAGCCGCTTCCATTTCTCTGCCAGCACTGGGTGCGGCAGTTTCTCCAGTGGCCCGACCTGGATTTTGTAATACTCTTCCCCTGACCGTGGATGATTAGGTTCATCTTTCAAGAGTTCAGCGCGGGTTGTCAGTTCATGGCCGCGTACCGGTGCCGTCCACTCGATCCGCCCGGCTTCTTCGCCGAAACTGCCAGGTTGGTAAAAAGCCAGGTTGTCCACCGCGACCACTTTGGGCGCGCTGCGGAACGGGATGCGGTACCAGCCCAGTAAGCGCGCAATCTCCAGGTCGCGCGGGGACGGGAGCAGGCAGACCAGGATGAGCGAAGCGGGAGAAAGCATGAGTTAACTTTACTCCAAAATAGGAAAAGCCTCAACGCAAAATCCGCATACAAAATGGCCGGGAATGGATAAATTTCCCCGCTTCTGTCAAAAGTTAGCCATCGACGAAGGGAATGCCCTTCCATTCCAAATTCTAAGTTTTTTCCCCCCGGTCCAGCCACAGTTCCCGGTACTTGCGGTTCCAGTCGATCAGGAAGCGGAAAGCCACCACCGCGCCAACTGCACCCCCAATCCAGAGCTCCGGCCCCCGCAATCCAACCAGCCACAACAAAGGAGCGAAAAGGATCCCCGTGATCACGCTGGCTCGCGCGCTGTGGCGCAAGACCAGGGTCAAGACTCCCAGCATGGCATAAATGACGAGGATGGCAATTGGAGCAGCCGCCATCATGCCGCCGTTGGCAGGCGCCAGCCCCATTCCACCGCGAAAACCAGCGAACACCGGCCAGCAATGCCCGATGACCACCAGGGCAGCTGTCAAAGGGGGGATCCAAGCCGCGGGGGCATAGCGGAGTGCCAGCCAGGTTGGGCCGAAGCCCTTTGCCACATCCAGTATAAAAACCATGGCGCCGGGCAGGAATCCCGCCTGGCGGATTGTGTTGGTGGTGGTTGCGTGACCGGAGCCTGCGTCTCTTACGTCGACACCCTTGACGAGGCGCGTGATCCAGATGGCAAAGGGCAGCGAACCGGCGAGATACCCGAGCAGGCTAAAACCGATGGCGTATAAAAGGTTTTCCATATCCCTTAATCATCTGAAATTTGAGTGCAGACACGTTTGTCGGCACTCAAATTTTATTTCTGCTCCCTGCCTCTCCGATAAAAAACCAGCCAAGGCAGGAAAATGCACCCGTTCTCGGATATTCACTTGATCTGTTTGGTCGGTTAATTCAATCCCACTTCTTTATTGAACTCCACGATTAACTCGTCGATCGCATTTGCCTGCTTCTGGACACCCGTCCAATAGTCCGGTTCCCGCCACATGGACTGGATCTCGGAATAGGTTTTGCCCTGCTGCTCCACCCAGGTGAAATATTTCAAATTGTGGATGCGGCGGCGGTCAGTGTAGCGCAGCTCGAGCAGGTTGTCGGTGGATTCCCCGTGCAGGTACCGGGCGAAGTCGGCGGCAGCATCTTCAGCAGTGTACTCGCCGGATTCGGAGTGCATTTCCTTCAGCCTTGACTGGTAGAGTTCCATTGAATCGGTCAGCACTGTGATCATCATGTCATTCTCGTCCATCTCGTAGTATTTGGCGGCTTTGACAGCCGATAGCACGTTCGAGATGCCCGAAAACCCCAGTAGGTCCAGTTGAGCAACCACGGTTTCAGGCACGCCCTTCGAGGCCAGGTACTTGCGTCCGGCGGGTTCGTTGAACAGGCGCGCAAGGTTGACAACCGCATTGTCGTCGATCGCAACCACCATGTCGGTGTTCTTCGTGTTGTGGATCCACGGCACGTGCTTGTCGCCAATGCCCTCGATGCGGTGGGCGCCGAAACCATTTTCCAGCAGGGTCGGACACTGCAAGGCTTCGCTGGCTACGATGATGCTGCCCGGGAAAATCTGCTTCATGTAATCACCGCAGGCGATCGTCCCGGCAGACCCGGTGGCGGAGGCCATGCCGCGATAGCGGCCCTTAGGACCAGATGCCTGTTTCACCACTTCTTCCATGGCATGACCGGTCACTTCATAATGCCACAGGTAGTTGCCGAACTCTTCGAACTGGTTGAAGATCATCAACTCCTGCCCGGATTTGCGAAGTTCCCAGCACTTGTCGAATATTTCTTTCACGTTCGATTCGGAGCCCGGAGTTTTGATGGTTTCCCCGGCTATTTTCTCCAGCCATTCGAAGCGCTCTTTGCTCATACCTTCCGGCAGGATGGCAATGGATGTGCAGGCGAGCAACGCCGAATCGTATGCTCCGCCTCGGCAGAAGTTACCTGTCGACGGCCATACGGCTTTCTGCACGGTTGGGTCGAACTGACCGGTGACCAGCCGCGGGACGAGACAACCGAATGCCGCCCCCACCTTGTGTGCCCCCGTGGGGAACCATTTGCCTACCAGCACAATAATGCGAGCTTTAACGCCGGTCAGGGAGGAAGGCAGTTCCAGGGTGTTAACCCCCCCAAACCCGCCACCTTTAGCCTTGGGGTCATTGTGCCAGGTGATGCGGAAAAGATTGCGCGGGTCCACATCCCATAAACCGACACCCTTCAAAGATTCCTTGACTTTGGCTGGAATTTTAGCCGGGTTTTTCATCTGTGCAAAGGTGGGGATGACGATTTTACGCTCGCGGGCACGCTGAATGGCGCGCGCCCGCCGGTCCTTGTGGATGGTGAGGTCAATCGTGGTCATTTTGGAACACTCCTTGCGGGTGAATGGGGAAATTGTCTGACAAGAAACATTATAACGCAAATAAAACTACACCTATCAACGGTGTGTCGCGCCGACGGGGATGCCGCTGCAGTTCGATGAAATTTTACAATTATTCAGATTCGTTCACCTGGGGCTTTCCCCTTCCGTGACAAGGTTTCCACTACGGCAATATTTTTTTACCCCTTGAATATTTCACTGGTTTGTACTATAACCAATTCAATAATAAGATAATATTTGTCTGAATATCAGGATGCAGTCACTTGAAAGTGCTTATTTTTCCTCCTTCTGGAATTCCTGCAGTTGATTATCGGTTCCCTGTTTGAATTTGCAAGGCCAATCCTTCTGGGAGTTGGGATTGGTTGGGAACTGGATGTCTTCGTGGTTGGATACACCCTCGGCGGAAGGGGCACGGGTGCGCTGGCATCTTTTCTGCACAGGATATCCCGGAGAAATGAACGATGGATCCGCTTGGGTACCACTGCGGTAGTCAGCTCACTCGGAGTGCTGGTATTGCTGGCAACGCTGGCAAAAGGGTTCATCAAGTCAGGCTATCCGCAGGTCGGTGCAATGATCGTCTATTATCTCCCAACTTTGTTCTTGAAGCGGCACATAGCCGAACTGCCGTAAATGTATCGACCCGCAAGTTGCTGAATTTCCATAAATTTGAAATATTGGGAAAGGATTTACCTGTATGAACCTCAAACGCCTGTTCATCGGAATTGTTTTACTCTTTACCCTTGCGTGCAATTTCACCTCGCAGATCCCGGTGATTACGCCAACGTCGATGCCATCCACGCTCACCCCCACCGCGGCCTTGCCCACTACTGTTCCTGTTTACGTCCCACCCGCATGTGTGGGCCAGCCGGTGGCAACCCTCCCTGCAGCGACGACCGTTGCTGAACCAACACTGGGCTTGGGGACAAACCCGCCACTTTCGCAGAGTGAGCAATTGAAGATATTTGAGGAACTCACCGGTCCTATCCCAAGTCTGTATGTATATCCTGACTTCAACGGGGTCGATTGGCCCGCCACCGTCGCTAAATACCGCGCCAAGGTTGAAGGCGGGCTGGACACCGAGACATTTTATACCGAGATGCAAAATCTCATTAATGAATTGGGGGACAATCACTCCCAGTACTTATCGCCTGTAGAAGTGGCAGACTCCACTGCACAGTTGGCCGGAAGAAATGATTATGTTGGGATCGGTGTCTTGATAATGCCAATGCTGGATAAAAATCGGCTCTCGATCCTCCTGGTGTTTCCAGGTTCGTCAGCAGAGCATGCTGGCTTGAAACCTCACGATAGCCTGCTTGCCGTGGATGGAATCCCTTTGGTGGAAAACGGGGTTTCTTTTCCGCAGCGTGTGCGCGGACCGGCGTGCAGTGCCGCCGTCGTGACGGTTCAATCCCCTGGCGGAGCACCCCGGAATATTACAGTGATCCGATCTGCCATCAATTCATCCCTCCCCATCATCGCGCGCATGGTCACCACACAGGATGGATCCCGTATTGGGTATATTTATCTACCGTCCTTTTTTGATGAGACCATCCCTGGGCAGGTTAAACAAGCTCTCCAGCAATTCGGTCAATTGGATGGGTTGATCCTGGATAACCGGATGAACTCTGGAGGCTCGAGTGATGTTGTGGAACCGATTTTGAGTTATTTCACAGATGGTGTTGTTGGGCATTTCGCCAGCCGTACTGCCACCCGCCCTCTGCAGGCCAGCGCCGACCCGATCAACAACTCACAAACTGTACCGGTGGTGGTTCTGGTCGGCACGGATACCGTTAGTTTTGGGGAAATCTTTTCAGGTGTTTTACAGGATATCGGCCGCGCTAAAATTGTCGGACAAACCACTTTAGGCAATGTCGAGATTCTTCATGGTCACAACCTGAGCGATGGCTCGCTCTTGTGGCTGGCTGAAGAGCGCTTTATCCCTCTCCATTCCCAGGCCAACTGGGAAAAGACCGGTATCGTCCCGGAGGTTCAGGCCTATGCAGATTGGGACACCTTCACATTTGAAACCGATCCATCTGTAGCTGCAGCAGTGACGCTTTTGGGACATAAGTAGCCCCTTAATCTTTATCAGTCCCATCACCTTTTAAATAGGTTCCAGTTGGGCTGATAATAATTGTGTGTATCCACGATCCCGGTTTACTACCCGCCTCCTCCACCATCACCGGGAGTATTGCTATCGTGGCATTTCAGACAGGTGTATGTGGACAGATTGACTGAATGGCAATCATTGCAGGTTGCTCCTCTATGGTTTATGCAACCCCCTTCACCGCAGTTGCCTGAGTGAGGCAGGTTGAAGGTGGCAGGCATCCAGGCAGAAGTGGTGTGGCATTGATCGCATGCCATCCCCCGGAAAAGTCCGGCATGGAATGCTGGATCCGGGTGGCAGGAGGCGCAGGCTGTTGGGAGGACGGTGAAGACTGCCTTCGTATGACATTTAGTACACGCCAGCCCGGTATGCGCACCGGTAAGTGGGAACTTGGTGAGCGAGTGGTCGAACGTTGCGGGAAGCCAGCCGTTGGTGATGTGACAAGTGCCGCACCCGTTGCCAAATTGGCCTTTGTGGGCATCATCCCTTGCGTGGCAGGAAGAGCAGCCCTGTGGGGTCGCCTTCAGATCCCCGATTGTGCGGGCACCGGTATGGCATGCTCCGCAGTCCAATGGTGCATGTTTCCCGGTCAGGTGGAAGGCAACGGTGCCATGGTTGAAGTTGTGATCGTAGGTATCGATCCCATCGTGGCAGGCAAGGCAGTTATTTCCATAAGCCTGCAGGTGGGATAGCATGAAATCGGCCTTGATCAGTTGGTGGCAGGCCGTGCAAACGGTCTGGTCAAACTTGGAATAGCCGCTTGCATGGCAAGTGCTGCAAACAAAAGCAGAACCGTCTGTCTGCTTATGATGAGCGCTGAGAGAATAACCGAACGCCCCGTGTGAAATGTTTGTCATGGACAGGTCGGTCAGCGAGGCATTCGGGCCACGGTGATCGGGGTGGCATGATCGGCAAGCCAAGCCAGGTTTTTTTAGAAGCTGGTCTCCGTGCAGCGTGGTCGGATCTTGTTCCTGGGCTGCGACATCTGTATGGCAGACTTCGCAGCGACCAGCCATCGTGGTCGTTTGCCAAAAAGCTGCATGGCAGACGGAGCACCTGTTTCCGAGGTCAGCGTGGGAAGTAACACCCCCCAGCGCGGCACCTGCTTGGGCATTAAGCGGTCCAGGACTAAAAAGTACACCTCCGCGCACCAACCCCACCACAACCACGACCAGGATACTCAAAAGCGCTGTGATCAGGCCAGAAACAGTCAGACAGCCATAAGGCTTTTTTTCCATTATTCCTTTCTTTCCCCCTCCTTCTCTGTAACGCAGATGGGTCGCATTAAGGATGACAGGCCTGGCGAGGAAAGCCAGTGGGAGTGGGTACGCTGCTTTCCATCCCTCCTCATCATGTTTCTCCTCCACCCTTGGTCTTAATCCAGTAATCCATTACGAATTGTCCCAGTTGGGGGCTGGATTCCATCAATTGCTTCCGGATAGGGGAAATATCCACCTGGGAATTGATCATATCTCTAATCGGTCTGGATATTTTTTGGTCGCCCATCACCAAAGCCCCTAGCAATTTCTGCTCCCCGACGATCAGGCGCAGGTGGCTTAAATCTGTGCCACTCTCCGATGCGATGGTATTGGGCAGCTGTTGCCACGTTTCGCTGGAACCACGCGATGTATACACTTGTCCTTCATCGCGTCCGCTGCCGATTGCACCGATGATGGTCGTCATTACTCCAGCCAAACGCAGAACATTGGTGGCAACCGTCCGCTGGTAGATTTCTCTCTGCCCGGCCATGTTAAAGGCTGCAATACGTCCCTGCTTTCGCCCAGGATACCAAAGGTTATCTATAGATGCATTCCCACTCACCGGGTCGAAGATTTGGGCAACGTCGCCGGCCGCGAAGATGTCGGGGGCACTGGTCTGCAAATACTCGTTTACCAGGACGCCCCGCTCTGTTTTCAATCCCGCACCTTGTGCCAGCTCCGTGCGTGCTTTCACACCGATGCCGACTGCCACCATATCACATCGTAGGACGTCCCCGTTGGATGTAAGGACTCCCGCCACCTCGCCCCGTTTGCCGATGATCTCCACAATTTCTGTATTGTGATGAAGGATGACCTCATCATGGGTAAGGTATCGCTCAATCATGCCTGATTCAATTTCGCCGAGTACATTGGGCCAGAACCACTTACCACGCAGCAAGTAGTGGACTTTAATACCCTGTGCGATCAATCCTTCAACCAGTTCTACAGCAACCACTCCCCCGCCGACTACAACTGCTGTTTTGGTGTTCTTCACCATGGAAAGAATCTTCCGGGTATCTTCCAGATCGTCAAGTTTAACCAGGCCTTTCAGGTTTGCTCCGGGTACTTCCAGGGGTACCCCGCTGGCACCCGTCGCAAGCAGCAGGCGGTCATAACCCAACTCCCCTGACGTATTGGTTTCTATAGTGTGAGATGACGGGTTGAGACTTGTAACCAGCCCCTTGACGTACTGTACGCCTAGGTTTAGCTTGCCTTTTTTTGAGAACAGGAACAACTGTTTTTCGGGGATCTCGCCACTCAGGTAATACGCCAGGCCAGGACGCGAGTAAAAACCGTGAGGGTCGTCACTGACCAGCAGGATTTCAGCCACCGGGTCCAGGGTTCGCAGTGTTTCAGCAGCAGCAAAACCGGTTATGCCCGTCCCGATAATGACATAGCGGGTCATTCTTTCCTCCCAATGAATAATTCGGTTTTCTCAAAATGCAGCACGCCGCGCGGACAGCGTTCCACGCATTCCCCACAGGTCAGGCAATAAGAATCTTCAACATATTCTCCCAGCCAGGCATAGTAACGAACGTCGATGCTGATCGGACAATTAAATGAACAGATCCCGCATTGGATGCAGCGTTCCGGTTCCGGGACGACGTGCCCGGTAACCAGAGTTTTAACGTGCTTGGATTCGCTGCTCAAAGGAAAAGTCATTTCGTGATGGAATTCCTAAGTGCCATTATAGTGCCACTACAAGAAATTTTCATTAGAATTAATTTGGAAATATAGCCCCGGCCTCAAAAAGAATAAATCTTCCATATTTCGTTTTCTAGCATCCGGTTTTTATCGCCCGCCTGGCAATGTGATCCACCATTCTCAGGGAGATCAAATAATGCTTTTGCCCATACAGGTCTTGCGAATTTCAGATCAACATGCGGCTCACTAAAATTGTAAATTCATATTCAAATCTCATTGGACAAATCCTGTCGTTTTCCCTTATTTGGCGGTCAGGCTGGCACAACTCCTGTTGATTATTGTCTTGCATTTATGCAAATCAGCAATACAATACATTCAGGAGCAAATTCAATTCCTAGCCAAAGGAGAAGCTATGAAAAATCCACGTAAGGAATCCATCTGGACCATTTTGTTGGGAGTCTTCATCATCACTGCACTGGTACTGGTTGCCTGCGGCGAGGCTGAGGAGGAAGGGTTGGCCAAAGTCCGCAACAGCGGACGCTCGCTTAAGGAGGTGGTCAACGCCCCCGCCGGGGATCCCGTTTTTATCCCGGCCGCGGCCGGGGATGGATTCACACCCCAGACCCGCATGGGCTTTACCTTCGGTGACCAGTGGGAACCATCCATCGCCGCCGACCGATTTGGTCACGTCTATATCCTGTACCCTCAATATCTGGGGGTACCCGGCTGTGCGGAATGCTACAGTCCGACCATGATCCTGCTCGTGAGTAGTGATCACGGCACAACTTGGGGCACACCCGCCATTATTTATCCAGCCGGGCAGACGGCTGGTCAATGGGATGCTCAGATCGTGGTCGATCCGGTGGACGGGCGCACTGTTTATGCCTCCTGGCTTCAGAACGGAAAATCCGACATCGCTGTTGCCAAATCCATTGACTCCGGCGCGACGTGGACGACAACTATCGCCGATTCCACGAACGCCGGCACCGACAAACCCATACTGGTGGTTCATGGCCAGGATGTGTATGTGGGCTACAACCACACGCAAACCGTCTGGGTCTCTTCCTCGCACGATGGAGGTGTTACCTTCAACTCAGTCAAGGTTAGCACTGGTAAGTTCGGCTGGTCGCTTGCTGGAGGGGGTGCAATTGGCAGCGACGGCAGCATTTATTTTTCCTGGGCTGGCTACACCCAGAACGGCGGCGCGAAAGGCCCAGTCAACCTGTACGTCAGCAAATCCACTGATGGTGGCGGTTCTTGGAAGAATACCCAGGTTGATACTTCAAGCTCCCCTCCGGATTGCTCGTCGTTTCTGTGCGGATGGGCATTTCTCGGAGCGCAGATGACCATGACCGCCGATACTTCCGGGAACCTGTACCTGCTCTGGAATTCCGGGACGGTGGCCAAAGGTCCGGAACGAATCTACTTTGCAGAATCCATAAATAAAGGCCAGACTTGGTCTATGAAAGTGGACATCTCCACTGCCCCCGCTGGAACCTCACACGCCTTCCCGGCTATTACCGCCACAGGAAATGGTGATGTCCGCATCGCCTGGATGGA
>DASVKG010000077.1:0-21151 GCA_036385495.1 Anaerolineales bacterium
ACGACAATAGTGCTGACGTTTGTTCCATCGGGGAGGTGATATGAAAAAATGCCCATATTGTGCTGAAGATATTCAGGACGCGGCCATCGTTTGCCGTTACTGCGGGCGCGAACTCGTTCATACATCCAATCCAGCAGAGGAACTCGCAACAAAAAAAGAAGCTGTTCTGAACAAGGCTGTGGCCGATTATCAGGCGGATGGTTGGATTTTAATAAACAATTCGGGCGGAGTGGCACAATTAAAAATGCCCAAAAATTTCAACTGGGGCCTTTTCATCTTGGGATTTCTCATGCTATTCATTGTAGCTATCATCTACTTACTTGTATACGCGATTGCGAAGGATGAAATTCTTACCCTCACCACAGATGAAAACTGCAATATCGTGGAGAACGGGAATCCAATTCTTCCGAAAACTCCCAAAGAAATAGCAGAAGAGGAAGAAGGGAAAAAACCTGCCTGGGCAGCAATTATCATTATGGTGGTATTCGTCATGACATTTATCATTATTGCAATTGTACTCAGCATGCGCTAAACGAAAATCCGCTCTACGTTTATCCATGGGAGGGGAAGCTTGTTAGCTCAAATATTCAGATGCTTGTAAGGAGGAAAAAATGAATAGCGCGCGGGTAATGACTCTTCTTGGCTCAATTGGTTTAATCGTGGGCGCCCTGATGCCCTGGGTTTCTGCCAATTCCATGTTCGGTAAGCTATCCAAAACCGGGATCGAGGGCGATGGAATTATCACTGCTGGCATCGGTGTAATCCTTCTTCTGACCGCTCTTTTAGCAAAAGGTAAACCAGGAAATATATATTCATGGGCAGCTTCCTTATTCGGGATTATCGCCATATGCCTACTTTATTATGATTATAGTAATGTAAGTGCAGCGGTATCTGGCATAGAATCTGATTTGATGATTGCCTCAATCGGATCAGGGCTTTATGTCAGCTTTTTGGGTGCTCTCCTGGCAATTATTGGTGATATTATTAAAATCCCTGCCCTTCCACCGACCTACCCTTTGCCATCAGATCCCCAGTCACCCACAAGTATTTGATGTTAGCGATAAATGCCCGGGGTCTGTCCGCGGAGGAGGGGAAATGCATACACCTATTGAAACTGGTGGCGCTTGGCTGATCATTATCTTCCTGCTCTTGGTCGGGATTTTATCCGCCCTATTTCCGAAAGATAAACAGAAACATTGACCGGTTAAGCACATACATTCGCCCATCCACCAATCAGATATTTACCCTCCTCGGTAGAGGGTAGACGAGATAAAGCGGTAGATTAACTTAATCTTTGTTCTATGTGCACCCAAAATAAATGGCTTCCAGGAATCTCCATACAGCCCAAAGTTGACAAGATCTTGAGATCGTTGTTCTGCACTAGGTCCTTGTGGCGCTGTCTGCGGTTAATATTTCTGTGAGGTAGTGCTGACGCGCTGGACTCCTCCACTTTTTCATGTTCTAATTACTTGATAAAATAAAATGCACTTGTATGCTGTCTAGTATTTTGTTAAAATTAAAGTTGACCTTAAATCCTTCACAGAGGGGTCTTATTCAGAAAAAAGCGAATATGAATATGAAGAATAAATGGATCCTAATGCTCAGCATTTTGATAGCCCTGATGATTTTTGCGTTTTTCTTCAATAAATTTGATATCAAAAACAATTCCTTAGCAATCGACTGGAAAAACTTTTATCCATCACTTCAGGGAGGTGACATTAAGTATTTATCCATAGACGGTATTCTTTTTCCACCTTGGTCTCTTATTCCGATATTACCTTTAGGTCTTTTGCCAATGCAAATTTCGTGGGGTCTGTTGGCTGGAATTAGCATATTAATATTAACGTTTTGCGTTCCCCAAAGTAATTCAAAAACACTAAATTATTTAAGTATCTTTATATTAATTCTATCTTTCCCTTCGCTTCGAAATGTTGCCGATGGTAACGTAGAAGGGATCGTGATTGGAGGATTATTATTAATAATATATGGTTATAAATCGAAAAATGTGTTGGCTACAGTAATAGGAGTGATTTTGGCTACAATTAAGTTTCAAGAAATCAGTATATTTCTGATAGTTTGGGGGGTGTTTGTACTATTTACTTGGCCTTACCGCAAATATTTAATAACATTTACTTTCATAATAGTAATTGTTGGGATATCTTTGTTGTGGCGTGGGAAAACTTGGCTCGCAGTAATTATTGGTGCTAGTCAAAAATACTCAAATAGCATTGTCAATATTTCATTGTCCGCAACAAGCAATAGACTTGGGCTACCTCAATTGCTGTTTTTATGTATTTGGATAACAGTCTTAGTAATAACTGTTTTCTTCGCCTGGAAATCGCATTTGATTCTATCTCGTGAATTAACCGGAATGTTAATAGCTGGTTCATTGCTATTATCCCCCTATGCCGCTACTAATAGTGTACTTACGATTCTCGCAATCGGTGTACTACCTCTGTTTCATTCGAATCGTCTATTAGGCGGGGTACTTATTTTGCTATTTAGTGTCCCGTATTTGTTTTCTTCATACATACTTTATAATTATCAGGCTACTTATTGGACTTTGTTGATGCTTATAACGTGGTTGATTCTATCACTAAGGATTCAGTTTTCGATTTCCAAAAAAGGATCGATTAGGTCACAACACGCGGCTAATATTGAAGATTTGTAGACCCATGTCAACTTAACCTAATATTCCTCTGTTGGGACAACCCCTATTGTTAAACTGGAGGTTCCTGTAGATAGATTAATCGAAATTCCGTTGGGGGAATTTCTCATTATTCTTCCGTTTTCTTCGGTCTTGTAAAAGGAATCAAAAGCAGGAACCCGATCGTAATCAGGCACTCGCCAATTTGCACCCCGGTTGCCTGCCAGGGCCCGAAAACAGGGATGCTTGGGGGCGCTTGCGTGCCAAAGCCAAACACATCCGCCATCCCTGAGAAGACAGCCACCACGTAACCGGTTGCGACCAGGCGGGAGCCAATTTCAGCCGCGATGGTGCGTTCCTTGTTTTGCCAGAAGGCCAGCAGGCCGATATAGCCGCCAATGGAAATAATAGCCAACCCCACCAGGAAAACTGAGATCTGTACGAACCCAACCACCGGGCTGCGGTCCAAGCCAAAGAGAGATGGCTGGGCGCCAAGTAGAAATGTGATAAAGCCGATCAATGTAACCAGAAGCCCAAAGCGGACGCGTGTCTGCGAGGGGATTCCTACAGGAGATGCATCGGGGGAGAGAGATGAATTATCAATGGGTGTCATGAAGTATTTTTTTGGAAGTGAAGCAGTTTCCTTTTTAGCGGGACTGCCGCTATTCGTTCGTCATTATACCTTTTTCGATGCCAGAACAGACCCAACCTCCTGATTGGGGGAAAAGATATTCACCCTGGCAAGACTATTGTACTCTTGATGTACTTGGTATATACTTATGAAATTAGAACAAGTGTACCATAAATCAAGTCTGACGGGATTTCCCCATTACCCGTCAGATCTGAGATTTCCTTGATGCATTATTCTTCACTTTCCGGTTTTGGCAGCACACGCAGGAGCGTTTCCAGCATGAGATCACCAATCGGGTTTTCTTTACTTTTTTCACGCATAAAGTCTTTTAGGTCTTTGGGTGCTATAGCTGGTAGAGGGGCATCCTCGACCTTTAAATCCACTTTGGGACTGGTGAACAACAATAAAGCCTTGATAGGTGGGGATTCAAAACCCTCTGGTAGAATTTTAATGAGATAACGACGGGTTGCCTCGATCTCCGTTTCAGATTCAATTTCCGGGCGACCCATGTTTTCTTGACCAAACAGACGCAAATAGGACTGGAGAAACCCACCTCCCTTTGATTTCCAGCGTTTTTTTTCGTAGACAATTGTGCCACTCTGGTAGTAGGGCATTAATGTCCAGACACCCGCCGGGCCGACAAGCAAATGAGAGGCAGCAGTTTTATAGTGATATATCGTATATTCGCGCCCGAGTCCTTTCAGGCCTTTGTCGATCATTTCGTCGGGGCGGGGACTGCGACCCCAACGGTTACCATAATACATCCCGATTTGCGACATAAAAAATCCAAGCAACAAGGCTGCAAGGGAATAGACGAATTTGTCTGGCATTTTGAAAGAAATATACAGGCCGATACCTAGGATGACCAGCGCGCCTACACTGGTATACTGCCCGATTTTGGCGTTACGTTTGATTAATTTAATGTTGGTTACGACTTTCATATTTCCTCTACTTCTTGAGAGATTGTTCGATCGAAGTGCGAATGGACTCCAGTACGTTTGCATTTACAGCATTATTTGCTACACGGATGGCGTTCTTAATGGAGATGGCATCTGAACGACCATGTCCAATAAATACCAAGCCATTCACACCCAGTAGAGGAGCGGCTCCCTCTTCGGCAGGATCCATCATCTTTTTGATTCCCTTGAGAGCAGGTTTGACCAACAGTCCGCCGAATTTGGCGCGCAACCCGCCATCCTGGATTGCTTCCTTGATTTTATCCATCAGAAGTTTAGCCACCGCCTCAGACGACTTTAGGAGAACGTTGCCGGTAAAACCGTCGGTAACAGCTACGTCCACTTTACCACCGATGAGTTCCTTTGCTTCGATGTTACCATAGAAGTTCAGTCCGGAACCTTTCAGCAGGGGATAGGTGTGTTTTATTAATTCGTTACCCTTCCCAGCTTCCTCCCCATTAGAGAGCAACCCAATTTTCGGATTATTTAAGCCGCGCACTTTTTCGGCGTATATGCTGCCCATGATGGCAAACTGGAGCAAGTTTTCAGGCTTGCAGTCGGGATTTGCGCCCACATCCAGTACAACGCAGGAGCCGCTAGCTGTGGGGAATATGGGTGCAAGACCTGGACGGTCCACTCCGGGAATTGTGCCCAGCCGAAAGTATGCGGTCACAGAGGCCGCTCCGGTGTTACCGGCAGTAACAAACGCCTCAGCTTGGCCGTTTTTGAGCAAGTCAATGCCAACAGCCATTGAGTTTTTCGATTGGGGGCGGCGCGCTTTCAAAACGAGCGCAATACCCTTATCTTCCATCGTCAGCATCTCAGGCGCATGTACGATACGGATGGGGAGATTGCCCGGATTCTGCATGGTTAGCAACGGTCTGATTTTTAATTCATCCCCGACGAGTATGATTTCTACACCATATTCGCGCGCGGCCATAACTGCACCGACCACGTCAGGAATGGGGAAGTCGTCGCTCCCCATGGCATCTACGACGATTCGATTCATAAATCCTCCGGGGTTTTCCAGAATATGGCGCTTGACATTCAGTTGAACGTGATTATAATACGACCTGCTCGCGCTGGTGCTGGAACTGGCAGACAGGCATGCTTGAGGGGCATGTGCCGCAAGGCGTGGGGGTTCAAGTCCCCCCCAGCGCATAATAAAAGCCGCTATTGGCGGCTTTTTTTTTATTACTCTTCGATCTTCATTCTATTTTCCAACCAACGAACAAGGGTGGAAAGAACCAAAGTCATTGATAGATAAAGAAAAGCAACCATGTTGTACGTCTCCATGGCGCGAAAAGTGCCCGCCGTACGCAAACGACCCATCTGGGTCAATTCATTGACGGCCAGCACACTCACTAGGGAAGAATCTTTCAAGCAGGCGATGAAATCGTTGCCCAGCGGAGGAAGAACCCGTCGGATGGCTTGCGGTAGGACGATGAAGCGCATAGCTTGGAAATAGGTCATTCCCACTGACCTGGCTGCCTCTAGCTGACCTTTGCTAATGGACTGGATTCCAGCCCGGAAAACTTCCGCCTCGAAAGCTCCATACCCGATACCGAGCGCAATGATAGCACGCCCTTCTTGGGTTACGTTCCTAATGGTGTATGCAGACAAACTCTGAAAAAAACCGCTGACAGGCAGTAGAGTTAGCCCCCATTTTCCAAAGCCATTTATAAAATTTACAAATACTGGGAACAGACCATAGGCAATATAGATTATAAGAACTAGTAATGGAATGCCGCGCGCAATCTCTATATATAGCGTCGCTATGTTACGTAAAAAGGTGTTCTTTGAGATGCGTGCCAACCCGGTAGGCAGGCCGATCACGGATGCCAATAAAAATGAAAAGAACGTAATCCGTAAGGTGGCGATAATCCCCTGGGTCAAGTAGAGGAACGTATCTTGGTAATTTCTTGATCCCAGAATTAAAAAAACCAGGCTTACACCTACCAAGCCTAATACAATTGCCCACCAGGGCCATTTTGATACATTTATTCCACCGGGGATAATTCCAGGAAGTTTCCGTTTTTCAGTAATTTCCATGAGCGGCCTCCGACATATATTCAACCCAAGGATTTAATTGGCAGGATGGGGCGATAACCCCATCCTGCCAGCGTCAGGAACGGCCTTTCAAGATATTACTTGAGTTCTGTTTCGGTAGGAGCGGCCAGATTCCATGTAGTATTAAGTTTCAGAAGCGTACCATCGTCATGCATGGCACGCAGGGCCGCGTTAACCGGGGCTACAAGAGCGCTTCCAGGTGGAAATACGAAGGCCAACAAGTCGCCAGTCGAAATAACTCCCGCTGACTTCAATTTTCCCGGATTTGCCTGCATAAAACCATATGCAGCACTATCGTCCAGGACGACGCCGTCAATATCGCCAGCGAGCAAAGCCAAAACTGCTGCTGGGAATTCAGAATAGGTCAGGATCTCTTTACCGGTGAAGAATGCTTGAGCAGCGAGGAAATTTGTGGTTCCAATTTGGGTACCTACTTTGAGGTTCGCATCTGTTTTGAATTCATCCAGGGTGTGAGTATCTTCTGCCCGCACCACCAATTGTTGTGCAACAGTAGTATATGGGATCGAGAAATCCACTGCCCAGTTACGTCCCCATTTCATTGTAACGCCATCAGCAAGCATGTCGTATTCCCCTGATGACATGGCGGGGAAAATTCCATCCCAGGCAGCCTGTTTGAATTCTGGTACGCAGTTGATGCGTTTGCATATTTCGCGAACGGTATCATAGTCCCAACCCACCCCCACTTTCGTTGTCGTGTCAATCGAGTTGAAAGGTGGGTATTGATTTTCAACAGCCACCGTGATTGTTTTCCCGCCCAGATCAGGCATCCCAGCTGCAGCACTTCCACCACCGCTTGTGCTAGTCGCTTTGGGGGCACAGGCTGTCAGCAGAAGGCTGGCGAGAACCAAAACACTCAGCGCGAATGAAATTTTTTTCATCTCTTCTCTCTCCTTTTGAAATTGAATTGGCCGTTTCTGATGCCGGAGTTCAGGATTTGGTGCCTGTCTCCTTTGGTGATATTAAGCATAGACCAACTTTTGAATTAAGGCAAGAGGAAAAGGGTAATTCTTTTGCGATAATCTAAGAGTCGTTTATGATGTAAATGATATAATTCCAATATTATTTTACCGAAGGAGGATCGAGGTGACTGTGAAATTTCCAAGCCCGGAGTGGTTGCAAACCCTTTACGAGAAACTAAATTCTGATGAGCGTTATGCCCAAATTGCCAGGAAATGGGAAGGCGACATACTCGTTGTAATTGAGCCGAGCGGTCCCCTAAACGAGAAACTTTTCTACTATTTGGATCTGTGGCATGGCAAGTGCCGCAAAACGGAAATCCTGAAAGACCTTCCATCCATCAAGCCAAAGTTTATTTTGACGTCAAATTATGAGAATATTTCCCACATTATGAAAAACAAACTTGATCCCATGCAGGCTATGTTGACTCGTAAATTACAAGTACACGGGAGTATGGCGTATATGATGCGCAATGTGCCGACTGTGCTGGATTTTGTCCGTTGTGCGCGTGAAGTGACAACCGAAATCCTTTCCTGACCATGCAGCCAATACTCAAAGTTAACCTAACCACCGGGGAAACATCGGAGTATATAATCCCTATTGAATGGGAACGTGACTATATTGGTGGCGCCTCGCTCGCAGCGCGCATGCTCTATCCCATTCTTACAGCAGACCTGGATCCTTTCTCACCCGAATCACCGCTCCTCTTCCTGAATGGCCCTCTCTCCGGGACAGCAGGTCCGACTGTGGGCCGGTTCGTTGTCTGTGGGAAATCACCAGCAACTCGGCTTTGGGCCGAGTCAAACTGCGGTGGGTTTTGGGGGCCTGAACTTCGTTTTTGCGGGTATGACGGCTTGTGGATCACCGGGAAAGCCAGGAAACCAGTGTATCTCTGGTTAAATGATGGTCAGCTTACATTCCGGGACGCAGCTGCTGTGTGGGGGAAAGACACATATGAAGCTCAATCTGTCATAAAAAGTGATATAGGAGTGCCAGGGATTCACGTCCTGACAATCGGTCCTGCTGGCGAGAAAGGTGTCAAGTTTGCAGGTATGTATTGCGATCATGGTCGAGCAGCTGGACGCACGGGTTTGGGGTCAGTGGCTGGATCGAAAAACCTTAAGGCAATTGCCGTTAAGGGAACGAAGAAAATCCCGCTCACTCACCCAATCGATTTTGCACCACTGCGTTCTGCATCCAATCGATTTTTGAGGGAAGATACGGTTTCTCAGGTGATTCACGAGCTTGGTACCGCCGGCATCGCGAATTATTCCGATTACTTGGGGGGAACGCCAAAGAAATATTACCACCAGGGAATCTTCGAAGGAGTTGACAAGGTTTCCGGATCTGCCATGGCTGAGACTATCCTGACGGGCGTAAGTGCATGTCATGCCTGTGTGGTAGCCTGCGGGAGGGTGGTGCGACTTGAGGACGGCGAAAAGCGAAAAGGCCCAGAATATGAGACAATTATCGGTTTCGGCCCTAACTTTCTCAACGATGATTTGGCAGTCATAGTCCGTCTGGGCGAGATATGCGATCGCCTTGGAATGGACACTATTAGTGCTTCAAATATTATCGGTTTGGCGTATCATTTGTTCGAAAAAGGTATCATTTCCGAACAGGATATTGGTTTTGCATTGCGTTGGGGGGAAATGTCAGGCGTCGAGAAGTTGCTCAATCTGATGGCTCGCCGGGAGGGAATTGGGAATATAATGGCAGACGGCTCGCGTCAATTTGGAGCCCACTTCGGTGCTGAGGATGAAGCCGTTCAGGTGAATGGGCTTGAAGTGGCTTACCATGACCCGCGCGGTGTTTCCGGTATGGCACTTGTATACGCCACCAGCCCGCGAGGCGCTTGTCATAACAAGTCTGATTATTTCTTAGTGGATTGGGGTCAAGCAGATACCAGCATAGGCGTCCAATTTATTGGACGACAGGCAGGTGCAGAAAAGTCTGCCAATGTTGCACACCACCAGGACTGGAGAAGCGTTTGTGATTCTCTGGTGATGTGCCTTTTTGGCAATGTCCCGGCGGAAATGGTAGCGGGGCTAGTAAATGCTGCTTGCGGCTACGATTACAATGTGAATGACTTGCTTCGCTGCGGCGAGCGGGGGTGGAACCTGAAAAGAATTATAAACAACAGGATGGGCTTAACGAGCTCAAACGATAAACTTCCAAAAGCGCTCCTCCAACCGCTGGCTGATGGTCCCGCGGCCGGATATGTCCCACCGCTGGAGGAAATGCTGACTGCATATTATCAAGCGCGAGGCTGGGATCCAGAGACAGGGAAACCGACACCAAAAAAATTAGCCGAGTTGGGGCTTGAATGGGTGGCCCAAGACATATGGAAATGATAAGATAGTATTAGCATTTCCAAGTCGGATTCAATGCGATGAACCTAACCCCTTTGCAGCCCAAACTCACCGGTGGGGCAGAGCAATATAAATATTGATTTGAAAAGAATTAATTCCAGAATTTATGATACTTTTATAATTCTTAAATATGGGTATATAATGCGGCGTGGATAGGAGATATCTGCAATGAAACTTGTCTCGATTTCTGAAATGCGTTCTATCGAGCATGAAGCTGACTCGAGCGGGCTGACCTACGACATGATGATGGAAAATGCCGGGCATAACCTGTCGCGTGAAGTTTTGCAACTGGCTTATGCCCAGGATGACGAGGAAGATATCCAGGTGCTTGGGTTTGTGGGTCCTGGCAATAATGGCGGAGATACACTGGTTGCCCTGACGCATTTATCAGAAAAAGGATGGAAAGCTCGGGCGTACCTTATCAAGCGCAAAGCTTCTGGCGACCCATTAGTAAAACGGTTGGAAGGGGCCGACGGGGAAATTTATCTGGCCGAAAAGGACTCCGATTTCCAACAACTTGCCGCATTTCTCGAAACTGCCGATGTAGTGTTGGATGGAGTTCTGGGCACCGGTTTCAAGCTACCCTTGAAGTCCGAAATTAGCAAGGTTCTCGGTGCGGCGAAAAATATCCTTAAAACAATAGAATGGCAACCCCTAATAGTCGCCGTGGATTGCCCTTCTGGGGTGGATTGCGATACCGGTGCGGTAGCAGAAGAATCCATCCCTGCCGATGCTACGATTACATTGGCAGCAGTAAAACAAGGCTTGCTCAAGCTCCCGGCCTATGATTTTATCGGCGAACTTCGGGTCGTAGATATTGGTTCACTAAATGAGTTGAAGTCCTGGCAAGCGATTAAAAACGAAGTGGGGAATGAGGTCCTGGCAGCTTCCCTGCTTCCGGGACGTCCGACAAATGCCCATAAGGGAACATTTGGCACAGTTTTAGTCGTTGCAGGTTCGATAAATTACACCGGCGCGGCTTTACTGGCAGGCAAGGCAGCTTACCGCATAGGCGCTGGCTTGGTCACGATGGCTGTTCCTGCCCCACTGCACACTTCCCTGGCTGGTCATTTCCCTGAAGCAACCTGGCTCCTCCTGCCTCACGTAATGGGCTCCATCGCCTCCACAGCCGCTGATGTTTTGACTGACAACTTGAAACGCGCAACTACGTTACTGGTAGGTCCAGGATTGGGATTGGACGAAACCACTAAGGAATTTATTGCGAATTTGTTGGGTGATGCGACAGTGAAGGTTTCCCATGCGCGCATGGGATTTGTTCAAACCTCCGGATCGAAAACAGACCGGAAGATTGCCGCGCTGCCCCCATTCGTTTTCGACGCGGATGGTTTGAAGCTGCTTGTAAAAATTCCCGATTGGTTCAAGCAACTCCCGGCACCAGCCATTTTGACGCCGCACCCTGGGGAAATGTCAGTGATGACTGGGTTGCCAATCGAGAAAATCCAGGAAAATCGTCTGACAATTGCCACTAAATATGCAGAAGAATGGGGACATGTGGTTGTATTGAAAGGTGCGTTTACGATCATAGCTTCGCCAGATGGACGCACCACGACTATCCCAGTGGCTACTCCTGCCCTGGCCCACGCTGGCACAGGGGATGTGCTGGCGGGGTTGATTGCCGGTCTGCGCGCTCAGGGTTTGGACGCCTATGACGCTGCCCGGCTTGGAGCCTGGGTACATGCCCAGGCAGGTTTGGCCGCTGCTGTTGTCCAAGGGAGCACTGCTTCAGTACTGGCAGGCGATGTGCTGGATGCAGTGGCTGATGTACTCGCGGAGTTGGAATAAATCCAAGTGAGGTGGTTAAAAGATTAGGAATTAAAAAAGAGTCCGGTTTGACGGACTCTTTTATTAATAAATAGTAATCCCTAACCCTTCAAAAACTCATCCACCGAAGCTTTGCTGATACGGTATGCATTGCCGAGTTTCTTGGCTTTCAAGCTGCCATCTTTGATGGCAGCCAAAATGTCTTCCTCTGTCACTTTCAGGAAGCCGGCCGCTTCGGCAGGTGTCATCACATCTGGCATGGTCCCTCCTGATGGAGAACCGCCGGATGGAGTTTGTTGTTTCTCTTGGCCAGATTGCATCCCGCCTTGAAGGGCCTGACCCATTAGGTTCCCGATCCCCATACCTGCACCGATACCGGCTGTAAGACCTGCTCCACCACTTGGGTTGGATGCAGCATCACGCATGGCATCTGCTGCTTGTAATTGGGTGTAGGTAGACATGTCGAGCATACCCATCGCTCGCAATTCTTCTGCAGACTTGTCAGAAGGTTTCAAATTCCCAACGTAGAAGGATTTTAGCGTCAGGCCGACAGCATTAAAGTCCTCTTCGCTGATCGAGCGGACATAACCGCCAAGTTCTATCGTTTTGCCGATCATCTCGGGGACAGCATATTTGGAGGCCCATTCTCCAAGAGTATCTTGTAATTTCGAGAGCAGGACGCTGCGTAACCGTTCTTCGATCTCGTCAATTCTATAAACGGCTTGCTTGCCGACGATCTGGATGATGAACTGCTGGGGATCTTTAACTTGGAAACTGTATGTACCAAAGCCTTGGAGAAGCGCCACACCCAATCCCATACCAGGATTACGTACAATGATAGGCTGAGGAGTGCCCCATTTCCTGTTTGCAAATTCTTTCATCGAGACGAAATAAACTTCGCAGGGGAAGGGGGTGCGGTCATTGAAGGCTTTTCCAATGAAATCAATCAACTTGGGAATATTGGCAGTCGCGATGACGTGGCGCCCTGGGCCAAACATATCCAAGGCCTGCCCATCTCGGAAGAAAACTGCAGTCTGCCCGTCACGCACGATAACGTTGGAGCCGAGGCGGTAGTCACCAACCGTGGTGTTATCCGGGAAGCGATGGACAATTTCATCCGTCATTTCGTTCGCATATTCAATAACATCAAAGATACGCGCCATTTTGTCTCTCCTTTATGCTGAGATAATTTATTATATTCGATGCTGGACAATGATTCAAGCTATTTTATCCTGTTTAATCTACGCTGCCAGCCTCGAAAAGTTTTATTCAATTAAAGGAATAAACTGGAGTGTCCCGATTCTTGCCAATCTGAAAATATGCTTCAATATGGAATTATATGCTGCCAGAGCACTGTTCATTTGTAAACCTTTTGGAACAGTAGTTCCAAAATACTCCGCTCGAAAACTACCCTGGAACCCGATTTCAGTGTATTTTACGATTATCGAGCCTCCTTCATAGGTTTCCCTGACCCGCCTTCCCGCAACATGAGCACTTCAGCCATAATACTCACCGCGATCTCTTCTGGCGTTTCAGCCCCAATCCCTAGCCCGATGGGAGAGTGGATGGGTCTCAATTGCTCGTCAGAAATCCCTGCTTCATTTAGACTTTTTACTGTCTCAGACCACCGTTTGCGCGAACCGATTACGCCAATGTAACCCCCTTTACTTTCAAGCAATGCGGGTAATCCGGCAATATCTAGGTTGTTGCCACGCGTGGTAAGGACAAGAGCGGTCTGCTGGGTTATATTAAGATGAAGAGGCAGTTCGGCCATCGGGACATTGAAGAACTCGTCGGCATCTGGGTTGGACTCGGGGGTGCAGAATTCAGGCCGATCGTCTGAGACAACGACGTGATAACCGAGCCATTTGGCGAGATGCGCAACGGCTTTGCCAACGTGCCCGCCACCGAGAACGACAACCGTTGGGGGTTGCAGAATAGGTTCCACAAACACCTCCACTTGACCACCGCATACACCTGCATCTCCGCGTGATGGGTCGGTCATATTATAAGAAAGGAGGCGCGGCTGGCCGTCTTGAAGAGAGGCAAGCGCTTCCTTTCGAATGCGGTTTTCCAATTCCCCACCACCAACTGTACCAAGAAAATGTCCGTCGGGATAGACCAGCATTTTACTTGTACTGTGGCGCGGCGCAGAGCCGCTGGTTTTTACGACTGTGCACATAGCAGCGGACTGGTGGGTTGATTCGAGTTCTGCAAGAGCCTTGTAAATTTTATCCACGTTTATCGCACCGGTATAATCTTGACGCTTATTATCCTAAACAATATCACGTAAGTTCTTTTGTCCGCACACGCATGCGGATGGCTTCCACCAGGGCATGCACATATTCCAAGCCTGATTTGGTAGGTTTTTTCTCAAGATGCTTCCAGCGTCGTGCTTCGAAAAAAAGGCAGGTACGCAGTTCTGACAGGGATTGGCTCAGGTCTTTGTTCCCCTTATGCAAAGCTACGCCTTCTTTTGCCACTTCACGGCACTTCTGGACAGAACCCCAATATTCATACCCGTTAAAGGATTGGGCGAAAGGAAGGATTTTCATCCAAGCGGCGCGTCGGGAGGGGAGGTCTTCCTCAATCAATTGAGAATTGGGTATCGTATTCATAATTACCTTTCAAGTAGCCCAAGGACAACAGGCAATAGTTGCTTTTTACGCGAAACTGCCCCTTCGGCGAGACGCGTACCATCAGGTTGGGGTGGATAAGGGAGATCGGAGAGTTGTGGTGGTTCATCGGTTAGGAGCAGCCGACTCGAGCCGTTTACCACGTCCGTGACCATTAACATTGCGAAATCCAGCGCGCGCTTGTCTCGCAAGGTGGTCAGAGCAACCTTTAAACTACCTAGGTGTTCGGTCAATTGCATAAGATCAGTAACTTCGGCTTGTGCGATAGCGAAGCGGAAGCCGCCAGCCTCGTAGAGCTTCATATCCGTACTTACAATTTCCTCCGGGGTTCGCGTTGAAAGACCTGCACTGGCACCCAGAATCTGAGTCCCAAATGATTGCACTGTCTCACCAAACAACGGACTGCCACGTGAAAAAGCCCAACGTCCTAGTCGCTCGGCAGCTTTATTGTCACGAAGGGTGGTAGTTGGGGAGGTCATGATAAGTGTATCAGCGAGCAGTCCTGATAGGAGAAAACCGGCAATACGTGGCGGTGCGCTCAAACCAGCTTCCTCAATTTGCTCAGAGACCAGAGTGCTTGTGCTACCGACAATATCCACGCTGAATTTTATCGGCACATGTGTGGATGGATTTCCCAGCCGGTGGTGGTCAAGGATTTCAAGAAGTTCGGCCTCTTCCAAGTGGGCAATTGCCTGGCGCGGCTCGTTATGGTCAACAAGAATAACTTTCATTCGCGGGGGGTTAAGGACGTCACGCTGTCGGCAGATACCCAAGTACATACCTTTTTCGTCAACCACAAAGAAGTCATCGCCTTCCTCTCGTAAAATGCGTCTGAGCGAGTCGCGAATGCGGCTGTTCGACTGGAATTTGGGAACAGTGGAATCACATGCTTCCCGGCAAGGAACGTCCAGGATTTCAGCCAAACTCACGTCTTGCTGGTTTGGATTCGGACCTATCAACTTGTTAACCAACCTGAAAAGACTGGTCCCCGTGACCAGCCCGCATGGACTGCCGTCCTCATCAACCACAGGAGCCACGCCCCAGGTTCGGGCAGCGATTCCCCAGGCTTCTCGCAGGGATGCATCCGGTTTTACCGTGTCAAGGTGGCGGGTTATAGATTCAAATCTAGGCGAGGCGTCATTCAATAGGAGCGGAGCCTCCAACTCCACTTTTCTAAGTACCCATGCAGTCTGGGGATTGACTGCTCCGGCGCGAGCCGCGACAGTATCCAAGCCGTCGCGCTCGTGGAGGAGCCAGGCATACCCCATGGCAGCGGCGACTGTGTCGGTATCAGGATTTACGTGCCCGATTATAAATATCTTGCCTTCCATTCATTCTCCGCAATTGATTAAGTGATCAATTAATTCGATGTAGCATTTTCAAACTTAATACTCTCTTCCAAGTCAATGTAATTGGCATCTGCATCCACTAAAATTTCTACAAGAAGTCTATTAATTCATAGTTCTGTTGTAGGCGGGTTGCGCGAAAGATATAAATACCGTTATTTGGCCTGTATCAATCTTTCTAATTCAATAGTATCTCAAAGCAGCGGACGGAACACTCATCTTTCATCCACTAAGGAGGTGCATTTCTAGCAGATCGAATGGGCTACCTGTGAGTTAAATTCATATTCTATAATTATCGGTTATTAAGAATCTTCCAGACCTTTTCTGGTGTCATCGGGATAACATCCATATTAACACCAATTGCATCCAGTATAGCATTTCCTACCGCAGGTGCAACTCCATCCAGGGGTATCTCTGCCACAGCCTTCACACCAAATGGGTGGGTGGGCTCGAAAGTTTCAACAAAAATCGAAGTTAATTCGGGTATTTCGTTAGCTCGGAAGATGTGATAATCATTAAAGTCGCGCTCACGGGCACGGCCCTTTTCATCATATACCATTTCCTCGCAAACAGCATATCCTAATGACTGTATCATACCGCCCTCGATCTGGCCGGAGGCTGTCAGCGGGTTTACAATGACTCCACTGTCCACCGCCATAATTAGCTTGTCAACAGTGACCGCCCCGGTTTCCAGGTCCACCGTCACTTCGGCAAACTGGGCAGCGAAAGGCGGAGGGGCGGATGGTGAAACATAAGAACCCACCCCCATGATCTGTTCCTGCTCACTGTGGTGAAGCGTGTCCAAGGCTATCTCGCTTAATAATACGGAGCGACCATCGGAAAAGATTGCGCATTTATCTCGCAGTTGAAGATTATCTGAGGTTATTGTGCTGCTTCCAGGGGCATTACCTGCTTGTGAATTTAGAATATTCGCGGCACGTAGTTTGATGCGCTCAGCTGCCATCTGGGCGGCGTGGACTACCGCCGTTCCGGAAATGAAAGTCGTTGATGATGCGTAAGCACCCTTGTCGAACGGGGTGAAATCGGTGTCAGAAGAGTAAACCAAAATATCATCTGTCGGGACACCGAGTACTTCTGCAGCCATTTGAGCTAGCACGGTGTCAGAACCAGTTCCCAAGTCCGCGGCGCCGACCAACAGGTTGAATGAGCCATCTTCATTCATTTTTATAGAAGCTCCGCCCATGTCTAGATAGGGAATGGCAGTACCTTGCATTACAAGGGCCACACCAATTCCTTTACGCGTTGGCAAATCATGTTTTTCCCCCAGTCGCCATTTTTTATTCCCATATTTTTGATCCCACCCAATCGCAGCCTTTCCCTCATGTATGCATTGTTCCAGCCCAACGGTGTGGATGGTCTCCGGGTGTGGTTCGCGGCCTTCATTCCAGGCGGTACTGAACGGATGGAATTCACCAGCTCGGATGGCGTTCTTCAATCGAAACTCAAGGGGATCGATGCCGAGGGAGCGGGCAATCTTTTCCATGTGGCGTTCCAAGGGCCAGAAGCCTTGCGGTACTCCATACCCACGAAAAGCCCCTGCAGGCGGCGTGTTTGTATAGACCACATCGGCGTAAAAGCGGATGTTCGGCGATTTGCGGTATTGCCCATCGCCGACATACAGCGCCATGGATTTCTGCCCTGTGTTACCGGTCACAGTCAGGGCATGGCAGCCATATGCTCCTGTATCAGTAAGAATCTGCATCTCATTGGCAGTTATGGTCCCATCTTTCTTAACACCTGTCTTCATGTGGATGCGCATCGGGTGACGTGAACGAGATGAGATGAACTCTTCCTCACGACTATATTCAAAAATGACCGGGCGTTTTGTAGCGATTGTGAGATGGGCAGCAACGTCCTCGATCATGACTTCCTGCTTGCCTCCAAACCCGCCTCCGATGCGCGGCTTAATAACGCGTATACGCTTTATGGGCAGCTCCAAAACTGGCGCCAATTGTCGGCGAACGTGGAAGGGGACCTGGGTGCTGGTCCGGATGACGAGGCGATCGTTTTCATCCCAGTACGTCACAACCACATGCGGTTCGATATGGGACTGCTGGACCTTAGGAACTTCATAATCGGCTTCGAAAATTTCCTCGGCATCTGAAAAACCCTTTTCAACATTGCCGATGTCGATCCTGATTTCGGCGGCAAGGTTTTTTTCAGGTTTTGAGTCGGCGAAATTAACATACTCTGGCTCGTCGTGGATGCAGACCGTGCCCGGTTTCATGGAATTTTCCGGGTTCAGAAGGACCGGCAATAATTTGTATTCGACGTCTATCAATTTGAGTGCTTGTTCGGCTATCTCGGGCGTTTCCGCGGCTACAAAAGCCACCCGGTCGCCTACAAAGCGAACTTTATTATCCAACGAGAACATATCCAGTGGGCCAGGGATCGGATCCGATTGACCGGCGGTAGAGTAAACAACGCGGGGAATGTCCTGCCAGGTCAACACAGCTGCCACACCGGGCAAAGCTCTTGCTTTGCTGGCATCGATTTTTTGGATGCGGGCGTGGGCATACGGAGAGTGCAGAACTTTTGCGTATAACATTTCGTGCATTTCTATATCAGCGGTAAAAGCAGGTTTGCCCTGGGACAATTTTATGGCATCGACTTTGGCGTCTGGTCTACCAACGCGAAGGAACGATTCCGTTCCGGCCACCGAATGGACTTTCGTCTTTTCCAATGGTCCAACTATCTCACCTCGCATGGCTGCCGCAGCGCGCAGGATTGCTTGAACTGGTTTATGATAGCCCGTGCATCGGCATAGTACACCCGCGATACCCTCCCGAATTTCAGATTCGGTTGGGCTCGGATTTTTATCTAGTAGTGCTTTGGCTGCCAGGATTTGTGCGGGGGTACAGTAACCGCACTGGATAGCACCGGTTTCGATAAAAGCCAATTGGAGCGGATGCAGGCCTTCGGTCTTCCTCCAGCCCTGATCTGGGTGCTCTCCCAGCCCTTCAATGGTAACAATTTTATGACCTTCAGCTTGGGCAGCCAGCATCAACCCGGAGTTGACAGGTTTCCCATCCAGTAAAACTGTATCCGCGCCACTCAGGCCTTGCTCGTCTCCGAATTTGACGCCATAGTAACCAAGACGACGGAGTACAGCAAATAACGTATTGGAAGGTTTGTTTTCGAGAATGTGTAGGGTCCCGTTGACGGTAAGGTTAATTTCCATGGAAAAATTCCTCTAGTATATAGTACTTGCATTTTAGTCAGAAGAGTTTGGTTATCGAGAAACCCGCCTGCCTGTAATCCAGCCGAGTCCCGACATGACTCCTACCATAAGAATACCGAGAAGAGCGACAACCAACATTTGAATCAGGGAGAGCAACCCAATGAACATTGTGTACCACTCAGGCAGCGTCCAGGTAATAGTAAAGCCGTTTATTGCAAAGCTGAGCAGAATAGGCAGCGCCAGCAAATGGAGGGTAAACCAAAGATAGCCAAGTGTAGTTTCAACAGCCTTGCGTACACCAGACTTGAAAGCATGCAATCCAAACATCGGGACGAACAATGCAAGAAAACCAGCAACTGCCGCCGTAGTGGCACTATAAATAATTAGCCATGTGGCACCTTCGATGGAGGGATACGACGAGTAATGGGCGCACTGAGAGATTTACCTGGTGTGGGCAGAGTGTTGGCCAACGGGGAACGATGAGTCTGGGCAGAGTCCATTAACTTTGTTACCCCAATATTCGCTCCGATGGCCAATAATGCCAAACCGATGAGACAAAAGAAGACCCAGTTATCTTTGCGGGTAAATCGTTGTTGTTTCATGAACCAAGGCCTTTTCTGCTTGGATGATTTGCCTTAATGTGTTAATACCGAACCTTTTTCCATGAAATTCGTATAGCCAACATTCCCACCCGTTGGCTGGTGCATTAGAAAAAAGGGATTTGGCGACGGCATGAATGGAGCCGGTCAGACTTCCACATTGAAGGTGACCATTGGCAAGGATTGTCGCAGTAATGGACTCATTATTTACGAAATACAATGTCTGTCCAGGCTGGAGCAGACCCGCCTCAAGCAGCGCCCCAAACGGAACCCGTGATCGGTTGCGAGGTTCTGGAATGTTAAGTGCTTCTTCAGGTGCAGGATTGACGGCAGCGATACGCTTCTTTGCAATCTTTATGTAGTCTTCGTCACGTTCAATGCCGATAAAATGGCGCCCCAGCTTCTTTGCGATGACACCGGTCGTCCCAGATCCGAAGAAAGGATCGAGCACCACATCCCCAGGGTTCGTTGACGATAGCAGGACCCGAAAGAGAAGTGCTTCCGGCTTCTGGGTTGAATGGACTTTTACACCATTCGCGCGCAAGCGTTCCTTTCCGGAACAAATTGGTAAAGTCCAGTCCGAGCGCATTTGTAGGCCATCGTTAATAGATTTCATTGCTTGATGATTAAAGGTGTATTTCGTACCCTTATTTTTCTGTGCCCAGATGAGCGTCTCATGAGCATTTGTGAAACGCACACCTCGGAAGTTGGGCATTGGGTTGGTTTTTAGCCATATCACATCATTTAGAATCCAGAATCCCAGATCCTGCAAAATTGTGCCGACACGATATATATTGTGATAAGTCCCAATGACCCAGATTGTGCTACTGGCTTTCATGACGCGTCGACAGGCGGAGAGCCAGAGACTGGTAAAACGATCATATTCTTCAAAACTTGCAAACTTGTCCCAACCATCTTCTACCGCAGCGACGCGGGTGCGGTTGGGGCGCCAGAGCTCCTTTGAGAGTTGCAAGTTGTATGGTGGATCGGCAAAGACAAGGTCTACTGAGTTCTCGGGGAGTTGTGCGAGAATTTCTAGACAGTCACCGGGGATGATAGTATCAAAAAATGGATTAGTCACATGTTTACCCGGAGAATGTAAATCATTCTTTTTTGTCTAGTGATATTTTATCCAGGCACCTTTTTGCCAGAACTGCAGACACATTGCTCCGATATTCTGCGCTGGCCCATTCATCGGTTGAATCCTGTGCACTGTTTCGGGCAGCAGACTCAATACCGGAATTTTCATTTCCGTCAAATGCTAGAGTCGGGGCTTTCCCCCATCCACCGATAACCAGGCGCGTCCGCCCAGATGTCCATTGAGCCAAGGCAGCGGAAACGATGGGTTTATCGGCCGGACTGCGCGCAACTGTTTCGAAGGCGAGGTTGCACTGGACAGAAATTTCGATTTTTGTTATTAGTTTATTATTAAGGATGTCATACCGCAAATGGAGGATATCACCGAGCCCATAGACTGTTGACTGATCTCCTTCCAGGGTTAGACGAGCGTCCATTGCCAGCATCGCTGTCGCAAAGGGAGAACGTCCATCGCATGCGACCAACGCGCCTGCCACTGTCCCTATGCAGCGATGGTTAAGCGGAGCTTCCAGTTTTAGGGCAGTTTTCAATGAGGAGGGGATATACGAGGATTCAAGCAAAGTCTGTAACGTAACTGTCGCTCCGATACTTAGATTGTTGCCAGATGTGCTGAGTCTGTCCAGACTGAGGGCTTGCAAATCCACTGCTGTGATTGATTCATCGGTTGACCGCGTCAACACTGTTCCACCACCTAGCGGGTGTGAATTTGGCGCTGATAATAGTTTCAGTGCTTCTTCAATGGTTTGCGGACGATAATAAGCAATAATCATGAACTTTTCTCCGGTTGAATAACCCCTTTATTATACCCATTCTGGAGTCTGCGTGCGGAAAATG
>DASVKG010000078.1:0-7000 GCA_036385495.1 Anaerolineales bacterium
GTTCAGGCTGCTGGTTCTGATGAGCTCGGGCAGTTGGCAAATTCCTTCAACCAGATGGCGGAAAAGCTCGAACAGGTGGAGGCCATGCGGCGGCAGTTGATCGGCGATGTCAGCCATGAGTTGCGCACCCCGCTTACAGCCATCAAGGGTTCAATGGAAGGCTTGATGGACGGCGTCCTGCCGGGCACAGTCGGGACCTACCAGCAGATCCACCAGGAAGCCGGTCGCCTGGCACGCTTGGTCGATGACCTGCAGGAATTGAGCCGGGTTGAAGCTGGGGCATACCCCCTGGACGTCCGCCCCGTGGCGCTTTCGACGCTGGCGCAATCCACCCTCAAGCGGTTTGCTGCGCAAGCCTTGGCAAAACGGGTCGAACTGCGCTCGGACCTGCCGGCCGATCTCCCCATCGTCCTCGCTGACCAGGATCGCATTACCCAGGTGCTGACCAACCTGGTCGGCAATGCCCTGCAATATACCCCTGAAGGCGGGCAGGTGACTATCCAGTCCAGGCGCCGCCAGGATGAGATCCATATTTCCGTTGTGGATACGGGGATCGGTATTCCAGCGGAGCATCTGCCGCATCTCTTCACCCGCTTCTATCGTGTCGACAAGTCCCGCTCGCGTCAGGCCGGTGGGGGCTCGGGCATCGGACTGACCATTGCCCGCCACCTGGTCGAGGCGCATGGGGGTCGTATCTGGGCTGAGAGTGGGGGGGAAGGGCAGGGCAGCACATTTTCCTTTACGCTCAAAGTCGCCCGTTAAGAATGTGGTTGCGGTTGACAAGTTAGATCCATTCCTTCCGTGGATGGAAACAAGGTCAACCTGGCGCTGGTACTTATCCTCGCGGGGGCTGTAGGATTAAGATTGGCATGTTCTATTCGGTGGTGGGGGAATGCACACCGGGTTCGTCCCATAAAAATACGATTAATCACATAATTTGTGACATTGTGCCCAATTCCATGTGACATTGGACACTGCATGTGCAATTCTTCACAAGAGTATCATGCTCATTATTCAATATACGTTTATATGAATAAGGTCATATGATAACTTCAACCCTCACTCAGGAAATCACCCATCTCCACGCCGACCTGTGCTCTGCTCTGGCAGATCCCACCCGGCTCCTCCTCCTGTATGCCCTCTCGGACCAGCCCCGCAACGTCTCAGAGTTGACTCAGGAATTGAAAGTCCCCCAACCCACCGTATCGCGCCACCTGAAGGTATTACGGGAGGGTGGTTTGGTGAAAGCCACCCGTCAGGGCACCTCCGTGCAGTATGAGCTGACAGACCACCGCGTCATCGCAGCACTGGATATATTGCGAAGTGTTCTGCGCGAACGGATTCAGCATCACGCCGATCTCATGGATGAATTTATTCCGGCATAAGCCCCTCTAAAAAAAGAAATAAAGATCTTCATAATCCATCTGTCTGAACGAGGATCATATGAATCAAAAAAAGATCACATTTATTTTTGTGGCGCTGGGTGTACTGCTCGTCACCGGCAGTGTTTTCCTGATGACGGCCACCCCGGCCAAGGCCCAATGCGGGTCACAGGCCTCCTCCTGCAAGAACTGCCACGAAACGCAGGCCCAGGATCCGGTCAACAATGACGGCACTGCCTGGCACACCCAGCACGCCTTCGGCGACTTTTGCTACTTGTGTCATGCCGGTAACAATCAGGCCACCGATAAGGTTGCTGCGCACACCGGCATGGTCGCTCCCCTCGCAGATATCAATACAAGCTGTAAAAGCTGCCATCCAAATGATACGCTGGCGAAGGCCCAGATCTATGCTACCACCCTCGGCCAGCAGGTGGGCACCGGCGGAAGTGCCTCGGGGGCAGCAACTGGCCAGCCAGGCTCTTCTACAGCTCCTGCACAAACTCAGGCTGCGCCAGCGGCTGAACCCGCGCTTGTGGTACCGGCCGCGGACATGGTGGATTACTCCCAGAGGTACGACCTCACTGCTCTTGGTAAAACGCCCGCCAATATCGGGAACATCATTTTGATCGCAATCCTTGCGGTGATCGTCCTTGGAGGAGGCTTCTTCGTGCTGAAAAGGGAGGGCTTGATCAATGTCTCTTTTGAAGATCCGAAGCGGGTACCTGTCCCGCAGAAATATCCTGCCGACGTGGTGGATATGCTGCCGGGCCTGGCGAAATTAAAACCTGCGTCCCGTCGCATTCTAAATAATATACTGGCAAAGCCTCAGCTTGCCGCCGACCTGTTGACCTCCATCGACAATCTCACCCATACCGAACCGGCCGGCGATCAAACGCTTGGCGATCAACCGGCTGGCGAACAGTTGCCTGAAGATCAGGAAGAATAAGCTATCCGTTCTCGTAAATATCCGATCATTAATTCCAGAAAGGAGAAAATATGAACTGGCTCATGACACAAATTCGCAAGGAGGAATGGTCGCCGTACGTTGCGGGCGTGCTGCTCGGCATCGTCGGCATCCTCACCGTGGTGCTGGCCCACGCCTTGCTGGGAGCCTCGGGAGGCTTTGAAAACCTCGCCGCTTATATTGGCAAAGCGATCAACCCCGCCAACACCTACTTCAATTATGTGATGCCCGCAGGGATCACTTACCCGGTCGTTCTTCTGGTGGGCATTTTCTTCGGCGGGATGCTGGGAGCACTCTCCAGCGGCACGTTCAAATTCCGCACGATGGACAGCGAACAGTGGAAGTCGGCTTATGGCAAACAGACCTGGAAGCGCTGGCTGCTGCTCTTTGTTGGAGGCATCATTGTTGAGTACGCCGCAGGCATCGCCGGTGGCTGTACCAGCGGCCTGGCAATTTCAGGTGGCATGCTGCTCGCTCCAGCGGCTTTCCTGTTCATTGGCGGGATGTTCGCCTCCGGCATCGCCACTGCCCTGATTGTCTACGGGAAGAAATACTAAAAGGAGGATGTCATGACATACGTAATTGCTCTCATACTAGGCGTGTTATTCGGATTTTCCCTAAATAAAGCCGGTCTCACCAAGTACCACAAGATCGCCAACCAGTTCCGGCTTACCGATTTTGCTGTGTTGAAGTTCATGATGACTGCCCTGGTGGTCACCATGATCGGTGTGTATCCTTTGCGCGAGTTGGGCCTGATCACCTTCCCGACCGTCCCGGCTACTTACATCGTCGGCAACCTGGTCGGTGGGTTGATTTTCGGGGTCGGCATGGCCCTGGCAGGTTTCTGCCCGGGTACGGCTGTCGCCGGTGCCGGTGAAGGCAAGCTGGACTACATCGTCCCCGGTCTGCTCGGTTTTCTGGTTGGCGCGGTCCTCTATGGCTTGACCTATGACGCAGTCTTCCCTAAGATTTCCGCCATCGCCAATTATGGCAGTGTTGTTCTCCCGGATCTGTGGCACATTAACCCCTACCTGGCAGTTTTCGTTTTCGCCCTGATGGCATTGGTGCTCTTTTACTTGATTGATCGCATGGGCATGCACCGCAAGGAAAAGAAGAGTTAGTCTTCCTTACCCGGCCGTCACTGCCGCGCAGGTATATGCAGTGACGGCTGTTGATTGGAGAGAGTTATGTCGTCAACATTATCCCGCCGGGATTTCCTCAAGGTCAGCGGTGCAACCGTTGGTGCATTGATCCTGGGAAATTTTATCCCGCCCTGGGTGGCTAAAGCTGCCCGCTCAGGCGGGCTGCTGGACGCCACGAACAGCGGGTACATTCCCAGTATGTGCGAAATGTGCGTCTGGCGCTGCGGCCTGCTGGCAAAGGTTGAGGCCGGGCGCGTGGTCAAGTTGGAGGGCAATCCCGATCACCCGCATTCCAATGGCAAGCTTTGTCCGCGCGGCCAATCCGGCCTGATGAACACCTACGACCCCGACCGGGTCCTGACCCCCCTCATCCGGGTCGGCAAGCGTGGCGAGGGATTGTTCCGCAAAGCCTCCTGGGAGGAAGCCCTAGACCTGGTGGCTCAAAACATGCTAGACATCAAGCAAAAATACGGCCCGGAGGCGATGATCTTTTCCTCCACCCACAACCTGAGCCAGGTCCAGTTCGAAAACCTGCTCAATGCCTACGGCTCGCCCAATTACGGTACGCAGCGCAGCTTGTGCTTTAATGCCATGATTGTCTCGAACCTGATGACCTATGGCATGGAAGAACCCGCCCGCATCTACGATGACAAACTCAGCTACATTTTACTGACAGGCCGCAACCTGTTCGAAGCAATTTCCACGTCCGAGACACATGACCTGAGCTTGGCGATTGACCGCGGTGCGAAGGTTGTGTATCTCGACCCACGCTTCACCAAGACCGCCTCCAAAGCGACCGAGTGGCTGCCCATCAAGCCCGGCATGGACCTGGCCTTTCACCTGGCCCTGCTGAATGTGATCATCGCTGAGGGTCTGTATAACCGCTCCTTCGTTGCACTAAACACGGTTGGCTTCGACGAGCTGCAAAAGGAAATCCGCCTCTATACGCCTGAATGGGCCGCCCCAGTGACGGGTATCCCTGCTGGGACGATCACTCGCATTGCGCGCGAGTTTGCCGCTGCAGCACCGCATGCCCTGGCACACAACGGTTGGCGGACATCTAATTTTGTCAACTCCTTCCACACCCAGCGCGCCATTGGCATCTTGAATGCACTGGCAGGCAATTGGAATGTCACCATGACCGATGGCGGCAGCGAAGAAAGCGCCACGCTGGGCCAGCCTCCCCAGCCGTCTTATCCGCGCGTTTCCGCCCAGCGCCTGGACGGCGTGCCGTGGAAATATCCCGTTGTACCCCTCAAGATTGGTGTTTTCCAGGAATTACGGGAAGCCGCCATCAGCGGAACGCCCTACCAGGCTCACGGCTGGTTCATCGCCCGCCAGAACCCGGCCATGTCCCTGCCGGATCGCGGCCGGACGCTGGAGGCTTTTGGCAAGATGGATTTCATCACGACCATCGACATTATTATGAACGATACCGCCTGGTTCTCGGATGTGGTTCTGCCCGAGGCCTCCTACCTGGAGCGCTATGATCCGCTCCTGCCGGTTGGAAATAAAGTCTTCATCCGCCAACCGGTGATCGAACCGCAGGGCGAAGCCAAATCTGCATTGTGGATCTACAAGGAACTCGGCACACGGCTGGGACTGGGCGACTTCTTCCAGTACGCCGACGAGGAGGATTACCTGCGCCAGCAGCTCGCGCCGCTCGGTATCAGCTTGGAGGAGGTCAGGGCCAAAGGGTACGTCGAACTGCCCGAAACACCTCACAGCAACGAAACAATTGAGCCGAGTTGGAACACGCCCAGCGGGAAAATCGAGTTGTATTCTGCTACGCTTGCCAAGGTGGGATTCCCCGGCGTACCCACCTGGGAAGAACCGCCCCAACCTGCCGAAGGTCAGTTTTACCTGCTGACCGGCAAGGTGGCCCAGTCCACCCAGTTTGGCTCCCAGAACAACCAGCTCCTGCACAAATATTCGGACGAGCCGCGCTTGTGGATGAATGCAAAAACCGTGAAAAATCTGGGGCTGGCCGATAATGACTTGGTGGAAGTATCCAGCACTGCCGGCAGGATCCACATCAAGCTGGAAGCCACCCAGGCCATTCGCCCCGACTGTGTTTATCTCACTCCGGGTTACGGGCATCTTTCCAAGGGCCTGACCACTGCCTATGGCATCGGCGCCAGCGACTCCGATCTGCACGTAACCTACACCGACCCCATCAGTGGCGGCCAGGCGCTCAGCCAGACTTTTGTAACGGTAAAGAAGATTTAAGACGGGAGCCGAACCATGCCAGAAATTATCCACAAAGCATTCCTGTTCGACGCCACCCGCTGCATCGACTGCCGCGCCTGCATGGTGGCCTGCAGCGTTGAAAATAAAATTCCTATGAATAAGGCCCGCATCTGGGTGGCGGGGGTTGGGCTGAAAGGCGAGTATCCGAACCCGGTGCGTGCCTCCATGGTCTATCACTGCATGCACTGCAGCGAACCGGATTGCCTGTCAGCCTGCCCGGTGGGTTCCTACAGCAAACGCCCGGATGGCCCGGTGATATACGATCCCAAAAAATGTATCGGCTGTCGTTACTGCATGAATGCCTGTCCCTTTGGCGTGCCGCACTATGACTATGACAAAGGACTGATCGACGGCGCCTTCATCGACAAGTGCACCCTGTGCCCCCAGCGCATCGACATCGGCCTGGAACCGGCCTGCGTGGCTACCTGTCCGACCGAGGCGCTCAAATTTGGGGAACGGGACGACCTCCTGAAATTCGCCCACGACCGCCTCGCCGCCCAGCCGGCGCGCTATATAAATCATGTCTATGGCGAGACCGAAAACGGCGGCACGTCATATCTCATCCTCTCGCATGTCCCCTTTAACGAACTCGGTCTGCCGGAGTTGCCCTCCAGCCCGGTCAGGGACGTCAGCGAAGCGGTGATGGGACTGACCCTGCCATCTGCCATCGGCCTGGGCGTGGTGTTGACCGGTCTCGCTGCGGGCGTGCACCTTTCCAACCGGAAAAAAGAAGCGCAAGTCGAAAAGCTTGAAACTTCCGAAGCGGGACCGGAGGAAATAAAATGAAAGTGCACATCACGATCCATCCGCGCTTCCGTCTGAAACCGCTGGTCGTCGTTCTGCTTGCCTTGATGGGCGTGGCTTTTATCATCGCCATGCTTCGCTACGCCAATGGGATTGGCGCTATCAGCAACCTGAGCAATGCCTATCCGTGGGGTTTCTGGGTCAGCTTTGACCTTTATACCGGCATCGCCATCAGCAGCGGCGCGTTCATCATCACTTCCATCGTTTATATCCTCGAGCTCGAGCAGTTCCGCCCGCTGGTGCGTCCCACCCTTTTGACCGGTCTGCTCGGGTACATCATGGAGGTGATCGCCCTGCTGGTTGACCTGGGTCACCCTGAACGAATCTGGCATTATTTCATCTATCAGAATTTCACATCCTTCCTGCTGGTCATCGGTCTGTATGTGATGGCGTATTCGGCCATCATGGCGGTTGAATTTGCCCCTGCCATATTCGAACGCCTGAAATGGGAGAAACTT
>DASVKG010000079.1:0-13135 GCA_036385495.1 Anaerolineales bacterium
GCATCGGAACAATCGCAGGCGAAGATCGTCTGGTTGCCACGTGTCAGCGTGCCCTGGTAGGGAGCATTACCTAAATGTGCGATCCAGCCATCCAGATTAAAGGAGATGGCGCTATCCACTGGAATCCACTCACCATTGTACTTGCGGGCGATATGGACATGCGTACCAGTTGCCGTCCCGCCCTCACAAGAGGGGAAACCGACCGGATCACCCACCTTCAGAATCTGCCCCACCGAAGCACGACCGGTCGCCGCAACGTGGAGATAGAGAATGTCCCACCCTGTTCGTTCATTCCCGTCACCGTCCAGATCAAGCATCACCACGCCCGGCTCCGATCGGACAACCACCCCGCCAGCCATGGCAACAGCGGGACGGTTAGTTGGGGAACAACCTTTTACATCGGGTGGGGCAAAATCGAGCGCCGCCCAAGGCAGGAGACTTCCCCAGCCCGTGTGCGGACCACCCGTGAAAGCCCATGTCTCCCCCGCCCCAAACGGGAAAGTCAATTCCGGCTGCTGGAGGCTGACTGGGATGTGGGGCTGGTCAACTGCCCAGGGATCGCCAAAAAGAGTCAGATAGACGTGAGCTATTCCTCCCGACCCTATTGCGCGGGTGTAGTCTTCAAGGGAAAAGTGTTGGGAAAAATAGTATTGGAACGCCACCGAGGCCGCAGTTTGCCATGGGTCCGGACGTTCGATGTTCCCATCCAAGTGCTCAATCTCGGTCAAACTACCAGTACGCCAGCCATAATAACCACTGTTAAGCACGTCGGCTGCCCAGATAAGTTGCATATAAAGACCGGCGTGGGTGTAATCCACTTCTCCGAGCGGATAGGTTCCGCTGGGGGGCAGAGGCTGGGATAGGGCGCCGGTCTGATATTCCAGGATCGCCAGAAGCACACGAGGGCTGACACTGTAATTTGTTGCGACAATATCAACGATCTCAGCCCCGGAATGATTGGCATCGGCGGCATAGGCGCGGTAGTCCTTCAACCAGCCAGGTTGATTTGCGACAAAAGCCTCGGTATCGAAACCGATTGCAGCCGGACCATTGATAAACTGGCTGTCGGGTAAAATCTGGAAGGTTGTCCCCCAAAAAGGCAGGTAATAAATCGGGATTTTCATTGGCATGCCTGGAGGCATTGTGGTTGCATCTGCGGGAATATCCGGGTTGGCATCCCGGATTTCCTGGATCGCAGTATTAAAACGGGCTGCCAAGGCTGGGAGTGTGTCACCAGTCTGGGCGATATAATCCACCAACTCACCGGGATTGTACTCCGGACGCGACGGTGACGGAGTCGGGAAGGGACCCGGGGTCTGGGTGGCCGTTAGGGGTAAAGGAATTAAGTCTCCTGCCTGCGGCAGACAGGCAACCAGGGAGAAGGCGAGGATGAACGGGAAGATTTGCTTGTGATGCAACATGGGATAAAAAGGTTATTCACCCGGCTTACGGATGATTTGCGACTTGCCCTCGCTTACCGAGCTGGCAGTGATTGTTTTATCGCCTTTAGTCAAAGTACCTTGGCGTAATAGATCGCCGGCATGGGCAGTCCAGCCACTCATGATGAACGGCAGCGGATCACCGGCAGGAACCCACTCGCCGTTATATTTACGGGCAATATGCAGATTTGCACCTGTTGCCGGGCCTCCTTCGCAGGAGGGATGACCGATATGATCGCCGGCAGTAACCCAAGTTCCCGCCTGGATTCGGTTGTTGGTGGCAATATGCTGGTATAGAACAACCCAGCCGGTCTGCTCGAAGCCATCCCCATCCAGGTCAAGGACCACGTAGCCGTCCGCGGAGCGCACGATCTGACCGGTCGCAACCGCCACCACCCAGGCCTTTGATTCGCAGGGTGCTGAATCCACGGGGGGTGCAAAGTCCAGGGCGGCCAGAGCGCTCTGCTCCTCCCAGGCAGGATGCGGACCGCTGGTGAAAGTCCATGGAACACCCACTTCAAAAGGCAAGGTGAAAGGCGGCTGGGCCATCTCTGGAGGAAAGAGCGGCCCGGTCTCCTGGGCGCGCGCCCATGGGTCACCAAACATTTTGGAGAAGAGGGCTGGAAAGCCGTTAATCGGATCTATGGCTTGCAGCCAATATGCATAATTGAGATGGTTGGAAAACAGGTATTGGAGGGCTACGGTACCAGCATTCAGGTCCGGAGCGAGCCGCATGGTTGAGCCATCCGGGAAGGTTAACCCGGTCAATGACCCATCCCGCCAGCCGTAATAGCCGGCCAGCAGTTCACGGACGATCAACCGCAATTGTTGATACAAGCCCGTATATGAAGGGTTTTGATAACCAAGCGGATAGGTCGTGTCAACATCTGGGTTGGGCGGACCCTGCACCCAGCCGGAATAATACTGGATGAGCGCCAGCAACATGCGAGGACTGATGGAACTTCCAAAAGCCATCAGCCGGACTCCCTCTGCTCCGGTAATAATGACATTGCCCCTTGGTTCGCGGAATGAGCTTAAATATCCCCCCGCTGAACTTACGTAGCTTCCAATATCAAAACTTTGTGCACTGGGTGAAAAAACCAGTTCGCTATCTGGGATGATCTGCTGGGAGGGTGTTGTTGGGGTCTCCGACAGGCGATTGGGAATAATGAGGGGTGTATCCGGATTTAGCAAGCCAACGGAAGGTAAACTTACAGTCGACGTAATATCCGAGACTTGAACGCCAAAATGCAGGGCAACCGCTTCCAGGCTGTCGCCCGATTGGGAGGCATAATAAAGCATGTGACGCGGCGAGACTGGAGTGGTTGCCGCCTTTGTGGGAGTAAGTGTGGGGGATGGGAGAGTTGTGGTGGACTGAGTGGTGGAAAGCGGGAGCACCAAATTTGTAGGAGTAGGTTCCGGATCTGTGATAACGGTCACAATGGATGTGACCGTCGGTTCCAAGGTCGGATCATAAGTTCCCCACAGGTTAGTGCCGCAAGCAGAGAGGAGCATACCAGTAAGGACGATTAAAATGGCTACCTTTCGTATGACAGAATTCATCGGGCAGATTATACCCCACCTATCTCACCTCCTAATCTTCCCGAATTGGGTCTATGAGAATACCATTTCGATTATGTGAAAAGGGGTTGTTGGGATTTAACTTCCTTGGAACTCCACCACGCTCTTATCTTTGGATTTGGTTGATGGGACTGTTGCCTTCAAATGATTCGACTACAACACCATTGCGGGTCAAGGTGCCGACGTATTCCTCACCTGTCCCGGAGGCGATCCAACCGCTAAGGTTGAACGGGACCTGGCCATCCGCAGGAATCCAAACCCCATTGAACTTGCGAGCCAGATGGACATGTGTTCCGCTGGATACACCGCCTTCGCAGGAGGGATGCCCCACAGGTTCCCCAGCGTGCAGAAACGTACCGGGCTGAACCCGGTCACGACTCTCAATGTGCATATATACAATTACCCATCCGGTGCCTTCATTGCCGTCTCCATCCAGATCCAGGATCACCACGCCATCGCCGGTACGGGTGACGAGTCCATTTGCCACTGCTGTAACCCATTTATTGGACTCAACACAGCCCAACGCCTCCCCAGGCGGAGCAAAATCCAGTGCACCAAAGGGTGAACCGGCATCCCAGGCAAGGTGCGGGCCTCCGGTGAAGGCCCAGGTTTCACCAGCCCCAAAGGGCAGGGACAACAGCGGTTGAGCCAGGTTGGCCGGGACAAGTGGTTCTATAGCATTGTCAAAGGGATAGCCAAAGAGGAGATAATACGTATCGAAGAAACCGCCGGGAGAGACATCCCGCAGCCAGGTGGAATGATCGTCCAATCGGGCGAAAAAATTCTGCACACCGGCTGTCCCGGCATTAATTGTCGGGTCAATTGGGACGACGGAACCATCCCCTAGCACCCAGTCGGTCACACTGTTTGCGCGCCAGCGGTAAAAACCGCTGTTGAGCTGGATGGAGGCCCAGGCCAGTTGACGATAAAGGCCCACGTACCAGCCATCATTAAAACCGAAGGGCGTATCGGTCAGAGCCGGGTCGGGGTTGGGGTTTGTGACCCAGCCGGAACGGTAGTCCAACACTGCCAGCAACAGGCGTGGGCTGATCGAGTAATCCTGTGCAATGAGTTGAACAACCTGAGCAGCATCCAGAATTTTACCGTTCACATCCTGAGTAAAGCTCGTCAGGTAGCCACCTTTCCGTTTAATAAAATCGGCAATATCGAACGATGCACTCAATGGTCCATAAACCATTTCTGAGTCCGGAATTTGTTTGTAAGCCGGACCGGGAGCCTGGGGAGTCACGACCGGGATGGTTAATACTTGCCCCACTTCGAGAGCGTCGGGGTTGGAAATATTGTTCGCCTGGACAATCGCCTCAACGCTGACGCTGTAGCGTTCGGCAATGGCACTAAGCATATCGCCAGCCCGGACGATATAAATCTCCGGTCCACGCACCACACCGGACTGATAGTGCGGGGTATCCGGTGTGGGTGTCAAAACCGGCGCGCCGGTAGGACGCGGCGTCGGGAGGATGTATGAAATCGTCGACGTGGCCGCTGCGGCGGCTGTGGGAATCTGGCCCGATGCCCAGACCGAGGCCGGGGTAATCACACTTGACTCTGTCCAAGGACGGGCACAGGCTGTCAGTGTAATAATCAGTCCAACAATCCACAGTCGCTTTCGGAACATGGAATGATTTTACTGCCTTTTGTGTCAAAATGGTTTCTATGGCTTGCAGTCGAATCCACCAGGCGAAGGTTATAATCACGTCGAAGGAGCCTCCCACAGGATCGTCACGATATCCGAACTTAACAGCAGCACTAGTGGAAATGAAATTCGGATGTTCGTGGCAAATTTAAGGCATGGCCTATATGGAGGGCGATGATTACTTAAAATATGATTTTTCGGACTGAAGTAGACTCCCAACCCGCCTTTACACCGAACGCCGGAGAAGATACATTGGACTTCCATGAAACTGTCTGCCATCGCACCATTCAAGGTGACCCAGCCTTCTATTCGCAGGCAAAGTTCCATGGGCGGACCATTTTCTTCTGCACTGAAGCTTGCCAGAGCGTTTTCCTGTCTGACCCGGAACGTTTCTATTCTGCGCACAGTAAACGGAGGCCTTGATGTCCAAACTCTTCGGGGGCATGGAAGGTGGCGGGACCAAGTTTGTTTGCGCAGTGGGGAGCGGACCGGACAATATCGTCGAGGAAATTCGCATTCCCACTACCACGCCCGGCGAGACACTCGACCAAGCTGCTGCTTTCTTTCAGAAGTTCGACCTCTCCGCTATAGGGCTGGCCCCATTTGGCCCTCTTGACTTGAATCCGGCCTCCCCTGCTTATGGCTCCATCACCACCACCCCCAAACCTGGCTGGACTGGGAATAATATTGTGGCCCCCTTCCGACGCATTTTTGAACTGCCTCTGGCTTTCGACCTGGATGTGAACGCAGCAGCCTTCGGCGAGTACTTTTGGATCCCTGAAAACCGAAAGCTGGAGGCGCTGGTTTACTTCACCATCGGAACCGGCATTGGCGCAGGCATCATTTCGAATGGGAAAATAATCCACGGACTGACCCACCCGGAAGCGGGTCATTTGCGCCTGCCGCACGATCGAAAGAAAGATCCCTTTCCAGGCACCTGTCCCTTCCATGGAGATTGTTTCGAAGGCATGGCCAGCGGACCGGCTCTTGCCAGCCGCTGGAGAAGACCTGCCGAAACTCTCCCTGACAACCACCCAGCCTGGGAACAGGAAGCCGAGTATATTGCTTACGCATTGGCAAACATTATCATGACTCTTTCCCCGCAGCGGATTGTGCTTGGCGGCGGTGTGATGAAGCGCCAGTCGCTTTTCCCCTTGATCAGGCATAAGGTGCGAGGCCTTCTGGGGGGTTATCTCGCCTCACCAGTACTTACCGGCACAATGGAAGATTACATTGTCCCGCCCGCTTTGGGCGACCGGTCCGGCGTGCTGGGCGCATTGGCGATGGCAAAAACTCGAGTGGAAAAGGATAGAAAGTTACCGAAGAAAACCCTGAGGACTTAGAAATATTTATGGTTCTCTCCGTGTTCTCCGTATACTCAATAGTAAAGAAAGTTTTTAAGCATGTCCAAAAAATTTCATGTAGTCACCGGCGCATTCGGGTATTCAGGAAAATACATCACCTCGCGTCTGCTGGCTGATGGTCACCGTGTCCGAACATTAACCAACTCGATGCAGCGCGCTAACCCATTCGGGAGCCAGGTCGAAGTCCACTCGTTCAATTTTGATTGCCCGGATGATCTGGTTGAATCTTTGCGTGGCGCAGATGTACTTTACAACACCTACTGGGTGCGCTTCAATTACTCTTCTTTTAAACATGAAGCCGCTGTCCGAAATACGATCACCCTGTTTGAAGCTGCCCGTAAGGCCGGGGTCAAACGCATCGTCCACGTCAGTATCACCAACCCATCCGAAGATTCTCCACTCGAATATTTCTCCGGCAAGGCCCGCCTTGAACATGCCTTGCAGGAATTCGGTTTCTCTTACGCCATCTTGCGCCCGACTGTACTGTTTGGCAAGGAAGACATACTAATCAATAACATCGCCTGGGCTTTGCGCCACCTGCCCGTCTTCGGCATGTTCGGGGACGGAAGTTACCACCTCCAGCCGATCTACGTGGATGATCTAGCCACACTGGCGGTGGAGCAGGGCCAGCTTGCTGAGAACGTGACAATAGACGCCATCGGCCCGGAGACCTTCACCTATCGGAGCCTGGCTACCGCCATTGCCGAAATCATCGGTGTTAAACGCCCGATTCTATCAATGCCGGCTGGACTCGCTTACGTGGCCGGTTGGGCTCTTGGTCGCTGGATGGGCGATGTGATGATCACTTGGCCTGAAGTCAAAGGGTTGATGGCTGACTTGCTTTGCACTGATTCTCCCGCCGCTGGGAAGACCCGTCTGACCGACTGGGCGCGTGAGCATAAAGACACGCTCGGTGTAAATTACGCCAGCGAATTAGCAAGGCGAAAAGATCGGGTCAGTGCGTACTAGATCAGGAGAAACAACCAATTTTACTGGGACAAGGTTTTCACTGGAGTTACAAATATCGAATAACACGAATAGGTGAACAACAAGGGTGGATTGTGTGCGGCAAAATATAAAACCTACTGGTCGTGTATACTTTTCCTGGGAAGACGGATGCCTGTATAGTGACCAGCCCTGGAGGAAATCCGGAGCCGGATGCGATCTAGCCGTTTGCTGGTTGCAACACGCATAGTGGGGCGGAAATTGAAACTGCCCTTGCCAGAACCCATCAGGGTATGCAACATGACGAAGACCTAGAGGACTAAAGGCATAGGTGATTCCCCAGCCCGTCTGGCCGAGAGTTAGTTTTTACCTCTTACGGTATAATTGCCCCGTCCCGCCATCCCAATTACCTGGTTTACTGAGCCCACATGCCTTCCCCCCTCGTCGAATGTATCCCGAACTTTTCTGAAGCCCGCCGGCCGGAAGTGGTCGAAGCCATTGCAGCCGCCATCACTGCGTCTGGAGTGACCGTGCTAGACCGGCACTCTGATCGCGACCACAACCGCACTGTCATCACCTATGTTGGCGCACCCGCGGCAGCCGAAGAAGCTGCCTTCCAGGGCATCCGCAAGGCCGCCGAACTTATCAACCTGGAAATGCACACCGGTACGCACCCGCGCATCGGAGCCACCGACGTTGTTCCGTTCGTTCCCCTCTCCGGCATCAGCATGGAAGAGTGCGTCGCCATTGCACGCCGTCTGGGCGAACGCGTTGGCCGCGAATTGAACATTCCGGTGTACCTCTATGAGGAAGCGGCCACCCAGCCTGAACGGATCAACCTGGAAAACATCCGCCGGGGGCAATATGAGGGACTCAAAGCAGAAATCGAGACCCACCCGGAGCGGAAACCGGACTTCGGTCCTGCCCATCTCGGACCTGCCGGGGCAACCGTCATTGGGGCACGCCATCCGCTTATCGCCTATAATGTTTACCTGTCTACTGGCGACGTATCCATTGCGAAAGCCGTTGCCAAAGTCGTCCGTCAATCGTCCGGAGGACTGCCGAGTGTCAAGGCGCTCGGGATGCTGGTTGAGGGGCTGGCACAGGTTTCGATGAATTTGACCAATTTCCGCCAGACATCCATCCAGACCGCGGTCGAGGCAGTCCGCAGTGAAGCAGCACGTCACGGGGTGGGCATCCATCACAGCGAATTGGTGGGCCTAGTCCCGCAGGAAGCGCTTACCGAAACGGCGGCTCGCTACTTGCAGTTGGATGGTTTTAAATCCGACCAGATTCTCGAAAATCGCCTTTTCGCCTTCCAGAAGTCTGATTCCCGACCTGTAAATTTTTTGGATGCTCTTGCTGCGGCAACTCCCACTCCAGGGGGCGGTTCAGCCGCCGCGCAAGCCGGTGCAATGGGAGCAGCCCTGGTCGCCATGGTCGCCAGGTTGACAATCGGCAAGAAAAAATACGCGGCAGTAGAAGCTCAGATGAATGAAATCCTCAACCAGGCTGAGCGACTGAGGCATGAATTGACTGCCGCAGTAGAGGAGGATTCAGCCGCTTTCGAGGGCGTGATGGCAGCCTTTAAACTACCCAAAGACACGCCCGGACAGGAAAAAGCTCGCGGTGAGGCTATTGAGAATGCCACGCTGTTAGCATCACAGGTTCCCCTTACAGTGGCCCAGAAATCTGTCAGTGTGATGGCATTGGCCGAACGCGCTGTGGCGCTCGGAAACTTGAACGCCATCAGTGACGGGGCTTCGGCAGCCGCCATGGCACGCGCGGCTCTCACTTCTGCCGGGTACAACGTGCGCATCAACCTGGCGGGACTGGCTGACAAAGCCGCGGGGGAACCCCTTCTCACCAAGTTGCATACGCTTGAAGGTAAGGCTGCCAAGCTTCAAAAAGACGTCCAGAAATCCATCCAGGAGCGCGGAGGGTTCTCACTGGCATGAAGTCTGGCAGAGCATTAGCACTTGTTTGCATGGCCGCCAGTCTGATCCTGGCGGCCTGTGGTAACAGGGAGGCGGTAACACCATCCCCATCCACCACAAATCTACTCCCCACCTGGACCAGTTCGTCGGTGCCCACATCCCCGTCCACACCCACTAAAACAACCGTTCCAACCGCAACCCCAACCGCCACGTCTGTCCCTTGCGTCCTTTCGGCGGCAGATTATTGCATCGAAGACGCTTTTTTTGTTTTCGAACGGCCCATTGCCCCTCCGGGAAACGATATTATAGACCGCGGCTATCCATATGGCAGCACCGAACGCGGGCAGCTAGAACCGCATCACGGGGTGGAGTTCAACAACGCTTCCGGCACTCCCGTCCTGGCTGCGTTGGGCGGGACCGTATTTTATTCCGGAGATGACACAACCAGGAAGTTCAGTCCCTGGTCCAGATTTTACGGAAACATTATTGTCCTCGAACACCCGCTATCCGATGCACCTTTCGAAAAGCTTTATACGCTTTACGCACACCTGTCGAAGATCGATGTCAGCATCGGGCAGGTGGTCACCACCGGGGAGAAAATCGGTGAAGTGGGTTTAACTGGGACGGCTTTCGGCAGCCATCTCCATTTTGAGGTGCGAATTGACCCCGAAGACTACGGCTCTACGCTCAACCCCGAACTGTGGTTGATTCCCCATCCTGGCAACGGTACCTTGGCCCTTTCTGCAATCGACAAGAGCGGAGCGAATATTTTCCCACAATTTAATGTCCAGTACTTCCCGGACCGGGATCAGCCCGCAACGCGGGTCTTCGATGTAGATGGTTACGCCAAGGAAACGGTTAATCTGCGCGACCCGTGGAACGAGGTTGCCGCCGTCGGCGACCAGCCTGCCGGATGGTACCGGGTCGCGTTTTTGTGGGCGGGGTCATTGAATGAGAAATGGGTTGAAATCCAGCCAGGGAAGTTGACCTTTGTAAATTTTATGGTTAAATAGACCTATGACAAATAACTTTGAAGGACAACTGGTTCCCTCCGAGCGGAAGGTACTGGAGGGTCTGAAAAGTCCCATTAAAATCCAATCTTTCCTTAATGGCATTCCGTATAGTGAGGATGCATTTTACCGCTGCCCGCTGCGCGTGCTCCGGGAACGGAAAGCACATTGCTTCGATGGGGCATTATTTGCGGCCATGGCAGTGCGGCGTATTGGCCACCCGCCTTTGATCCTGGAACTCATCCCGAACAAGCGCGACGATGATCATATTCTGGTGCTCTTCAAGCAATTTGGCCACTGGGGATCCGTGGCGCAGTCAAATTTTTCCGGCCTGCGCTACCGCGAACCGGTCTACCGCACCTTACGGGAACTGGTCATGTCGTATTTCGAAGACTTCTTCAATTCTGTGGGTGAAAAAACCCTGGTAGGTTACCGCGGACCGATCAACCTGAAAGTCTTCGACCGGCTGGACTGGATGTCGAGCGATACCGGACTGGAAACACTTTCCTCCGATATGGACCGCTACCGCATCCATCCTGTCATCAGTACTGAAATGGCTGCCGGTCTGGCCCCGTTGGACGAACGCAGCCTGCGTGCCGGGATGCTGGGCACCAACCAAGCTGGATTGTTCAAGGTCAAATAATCATGCGGACATTCTCCGATCGCGTCACTCCCCTCCGACCCGAGGGCGCTTACGCCGTGCTCGCCCAGGCCCAGGCCCTCGAAGCCCAGGGAAAAAAGATCGTCCATCTTGAAATCGGCCAACCCGACTTTCCCACACCAGAGAATGTCAGCGAGGCCGGGATCGCTGCCATCCGCCTCGGAAAGACCAAGTACACTCCGCCGGCAGGAATTCCCAAATTCCGCGAGATCATTGCAGAGTATGCCGGACACCAACGCGGGCTGAAAATCGATCCCGCCCAGGTGGTGGTTGGCTGCGGTTCCAAACCCGGACTCTTCTTCCCGACCCTGGCCCTGGTCGAACCGGGTGACGAGGTGATCTACCCCGATCCCGGTTTCCCAACTTACGAGGCTATGATCCGCGTGGCAGGCGGGATCCCGGTGCCGGTAGCGCTGCTCGAAGAAAACCATTTCTCCTTCGATTTGGAAGTTTTCGATGCGAGGATCTCCGACCGGACAAAGTTGATCGTCCTGAACTCACCCGGAAACCCGACCGGCGGAGTTATCCCGCTCGAAGACCTGAAACATATCGCTGATAAAGCCTGCAAACATAATTGCTGGGTGCTTTCTGACGAAATCTACACCCAATTGGTCTACGATGGCATATCAGCCCACAGCATCGCCGAGGTGGACGGGATGCTCGAGCGCACGGTCATCGTGGATGGGTTCTCGAAAACCTATTCGATGACCGGCTGGAGGCTGGGCTACATGATCACCCCGGTTGCCTTAGCCGAGCGGCTGGAACTGCTCATCACCCATGCCACCGGTTGTACCGCAGCCTTTACCCAGTACGCCGGAATGGAAGCCCTGACCGGCCCGCAGGATTTCGTGGCTGAAATGGTAAGCGAATACCAACACCGCCGCGACCGGATGCTGGAATTGGTCAACGCCATTCCCGGCGTGCTGGCGCAGAAGCCGCAAGGAGCCTTTTACGTTTTTCCAAATGTAAAATCGTATGGGCTGAGCTCAAAGGAAATTGCCACCCGCCTGATCGACGAAGCGGGGGTGGCTATTTTAGCAGGGACGGACTTTGGGTCGGGGGGGGAGGGTTATATCCGGCTGGTGCACGCTGTTTCGATGGAGATGATCGAGGAGGGAGTGGAAAAGATCGGAGCCTGGTTCAAGTCTTTGAAACGGTAGCAGGTTCAGGGTCCAAAAAGAATTCGGAAGGCCGGAGGCGCATCCCGTCTCCGGCCTTTTTGCATCCATCGATGTGTCAGGCGTTCTTACCCTGCTGGTTCGATGCGGCTTCAAAAGCCCTGACGTCATCCACCGCTTTCTTTACATTGACGAAGGGCAGGATGATGAGGCCCATCACGAAAAAGAAGATCAGCGAGAGGATGGCCGGGCGCAAGCTGCCGAAAACCTGGTTCACCAGACCGAATAAAAGCGGCCCAGTCCAGGAAGTGCCGCGCTCGCTGATCTCATAAAAGGAGTAGTACTCAGCCTGTTTGCCAGAAGGGATGATCTGGGAATAGAGGCTGCGGCTGATGGCTTGCGAACCGCCCAGCACGACGGCAATGAACGCACCCAGGATGAAGAATTGGAGCACCCGGCCTTCGCCATTCAAGCCAAAATAAGCATAGATAACGACACCCGCCCAAATGACCAGGCTGACGATGATCGAGCGCTTGGCGCCCACCCAGTTGGCGAGTTTACCCCACAAAAGAGCGCCAAAGAAAGCCATGAACTGGATCATCAGGATGACTATGATCAAGGTGGACTGGTCCATGCCAACACCGCCGCGAATGATCGGAGCGGCCGCGAAGGTGGAAGAAACTGCGATCACGGTCTGGATGCCGTCATTGTAGAGGAAGTAGGCCAGCAGGTACTTGAGCGTTTCGGGGAAATTCTTCATTTCCTTGACCGTATGCCACAACTGCCTGAAGCCCACCCGGATGTACGTCTCACCCTGGGGCAGCCGCTTGACGGCATGCCGGGGCCGCAGGCGCGCCCAGGTGAAGAACGAAAAACTCAACCACCAGACCCCCGCGGAGGCCAGGTTGATACGAATTGCCATCTCTTTGGAGACACCGAGTTTGTCGTAGAACATGTAAAAAGCCAGGTTGAGGATGAGAAGGAGGCCGTCACCGAGGTAGCCCATGGCCCACCCATAGGAGGAGACCCGGTCACGCTGGTCCTCGCTGGCAATGTCGGGCAGATAGGAGTTGTAAAACACAATCGCGGCGCCAAAGGCCAGGTTAGCAAAGATGAACAACACTCCTCCCAACCACCAGACAGGGGCAGTGGTGAAAAACATGAGGATGGTCATGATGGCGCCAAAGGTGGCGAACAACTGCATCATCTGTTTGCGGCGGTGGGAATAATCTGCTATGGCTCCGAGGATGGGCAGGAAAAGCACCTGCATCCCGACAGAAAACGAGATGCAGTAGGGGAAAAATGAATCCGGCGCAACCGGGATGCCCAGGAAGCGAGCCACACCGTCCGGGCTGAGGGTGGCCGCATTCTGAGCAAGGGAAGCCAGGTAGGGCCCCAGGAATACGGTCCCGATGGTGGTGCTGAA
>DASVKG010000080.1:0-6449 GCA_036385495.1 Anaerolineales bacterium
TTTGTTAGATTAACACGCAGAATTCTTCCACCATAGCCATTCATGTCTGCCTCCTTAAGCCGCCACTGCTTCAATTTCGGCGATCCAGAGTGCGCTGGTGCCGCATACGTCTACACAATCACCGCAAAGATCACATTTCCAGGCTGTGTCTGCCAGTTTCGAGCGGACGAACATCACCTCTTCCGGGCATTCAGGGACGCAGGCTTCGCACAAGTTGCATTCTGCAAAGTCCACATAGTAAGCGCCTTTTTCGTCTTTTTTAATGGCTTCGGTCGGGCAGACCGCTGCGCAGTCACCGCACTGTGTACATACCCTCACTTTATAAACGCCCGGTGCGGGGAATTGGGGCTCGATGACCAATGCCGCCTTTTTGGGGTTATTCTCGCCGAACAGGTTGAGCGAGCACGCCACCCGGCAGGCATTGCATCCAGAACATTTGGAATTATCCACGTACAGCCGCATAAGCTACTCCTTTCGATATTATCGTTCCAACTGTATAGTTTAATAACCGGAGCCGGCAAATGATAGAGACATCCTTCCTCATTTATCGTGCAAGCCTTCCTATTCTATCCCACTACCGGAGGAGAATCATCTATAATATGCAAATATGAATAATCCCTTGCTTACCCGTCTTGGGACATTTTTTATCTTCATTGGATGCGGATTCCTCATCCTGTTTGTCGGGTCAATATTTGCCGGGGAATTAGGGATTCTCTATCTCGTGTTTGCCGCAGTTGCCTTGTCTCTCGGAAGGCTGTTCCACCGCCTCGGTCCACACCCTGAACCCACCCGGTTCTCTAGCATCCGGAAAATTAGCCAGCGCTCCCGTCTGCGCCGTGAAGAAAAACAATCAGAGAAAGATCAGGAAAAATGACCAAACTCATTCCTCTCTCCGAAGCCGTTTCCCAATTCGTCCAGGATGGAGACACCGTCTACGCGGCCGGGTTCACCCATCTGATCCCCTTTGCGGCCGGGCATGAGATCATCCGCCAACGCAGGCGGAACCTGACCCTGGCTCGCGCCACCCCTGACCTGATCTATGACCAGATGGTGGCAGCCGGGTGTGCCCGCAAGGTGATCTTCTCCTACATGGGAAATCCGGGTGTCGGTTCCCTGCGCATCGTCCGTACCGAACTCGAAGCCGGCCGGCTGGAATGGGAAGAATACTCCCACTTTGGTATGATCTCGCGTCTGCAGGCCGGGGCAGCCGGTCTCCCATTCATGCCCATGAATCAGACCGGCGCCGTGGATTTGGAGCGTGCCAACCCGTTGATCAAGCGCGTCACTGACCCATATTCGGGCCGTGAACTGATCGCCGTCCCGGCGCTGAACCCGGACGTTGCCATTGTCCATGTCCAACGCGCCGACAAGGATGGGAACGCCCACCTTTGGGGCATCGTCGGCGAACAGAAAGAAGTTGCGTTTGCATCGAAACGCGTCATCCTTACTGCCGAGGAAATTGTGGATGAAGCAGTCATACGGTCTGATCCGAACCGGACACTGATTCCCGGCTTCATCGTCAGCGCCGTGTGCCATGTCCCTGGCGCGGCCCACCCATCCTATGCCCAGGGGTACTACGATCGCGATAATGATTTCTATTTAAAGTGGGACAAGATCAGTGAGAACGCCGAATTGGTGAAATCGTATCTGGATGAATGGGTTTATGGGGTTAAAGACCGGGACGAATTCTGGCAGAAACTGGGTGCGGATACGCATGAACGCTTGAAGGTCAAGGCGCGCTACAGCGAAAAGGTCAATTACGGAAGTTATTAAGGAACGGGGCCAATGAGCATACCTTACATTGCCCTCGGCGAGGCAGGTATGCCTCTTCACTTCCTGCACGCCAACGGTTATCCGCCGGAATGTTACCGGCTTTTGATCACCAGACTCTCCGAACACTACCGTGTTTTTGCAATGCGCCAGCGCCCGCTTTGGCCAGGTTCAAAGCCGGAGGAAATTGCAGATTGGCTTCCGCTTACAAATGACTTCCTGCAATTTCTCGACGAGCATCCAAGCAGGCCCTCGATCGGCATCGGCCACTCGGTCGGAGGGATCGTCGCCCTGCGGGCAGCGCTGCGTCAGCCCCAGCGCTTTCGGGCACTGGTTTTGATTGACCCGGTGCTATTCCCGCCTTACGTAATTCGCTCCTGGCAGGGTATCTGCGCCCTGGGATTGGGCTACCAAATGCATCCCCTGGTCCGGGCAGCCAGGAAACGCCGCCGCCAGTTTGATGATCTGGACAGGCTTTTCAAGGGTTACCGGCGAAAACCGGTATTCAGGTATATGGATGACCCGGCCCTGCATGCCTACGTTGATGGGATTTCCTGCCCGGTAGATCACGGCTATGAGTTATGTTACAGTGTAGATTGGGAAATGCGTATCTACGCCACAAGTGTGTGGCGCGACATGGACATCTGGCAAGGCCTGCCTGGCTTGAAGATCCCGCTCATGATCATTCGCGGGGCAGAAACGGATACTTTTTGGGCCTCCACCGCTCGACGTGTGCTCCGGAAAGTCCCCCTGGCCCGGGTAGTGACCATACCCCAATCCACCCATCTCGTACCGCTCGAACGTCCGTCCGAAGTATTCCAGGCGATACAGGAATTTTTACAGGAGAATTAATGACTGACCTCACCTCTGCTGAACTCATGATCGTAAACGCTGCCCGGATGCTCAAGAACGGGGATGTGGTCTTTGTGGGTGTGGGACAACCCAACCTGGCCTGCAACCTCGCCAAACGGACTCACGCTCCGGATCTGGTCATGATTTATGAAGCGGGTGTGATTGGCGCCGAACCCGCCCGCCTGCCCCTTTCCATCGGTGACCCAACCCTGGTGAGCGGGGCATTGTCGGTCGTCAGCATGTATGATATTTTCACCAACTACCTGCAACGCGGTAATGTGGACGTGGGTTTCCTGGGTGGTGCACAGATTGACAAGTACGGGAATATCAATGCCACCATCATTGGCAATGACTATGCCCATCCAAAGGTGCGTTTGCCCGGTTCCGGCGGCGCGCAGGAAATTGCCGCCTGGGCCAATCGCTGCTACATTATGACCCCTCATCAAAAACGCCGCTTTCCCGAAAAGGTGGACTTCATCACCTCTGCCGGTTATCTTGACGGTAAAGGCGGACGTGAGAAAGCCGGTCTGCGCGGCAAGGGTCCCATTGGAGTGGTGACCGATATTGGTTTAATGGAACCCGACGAGACCGGGGAACTGGTCCTGACAGCGCTGCATCCCGGTAAAACGGCCGGGGAGGCCATTAACAACACTGGCTGGCCGCTGAAGGTGGTCGCTCAACCTCGCATCACAGAACCGGTCACCGATAAGGAACTCAGGATCTTGCGCCAGGAGTTGGATCCAACCGGGATTTATCTGAAGGGTGGATAAAAATCGGGGGCTGTCAGATGCGGCTGCCAATTCTCCAAGGAACACCCCAAAACACTTCCCTCCATCAAGGGAATTCCTAAAAAGCCTGGTTCAATAAATCCGGGCTTTTCAATTCTAATTGCTGAAATTGAGGACAAACGTATTTTAATATTCATTCTTTGCAGGCTATAATTACGCTAATATGTCCAAGATTAAAGTTGTCTTCTTCGATCTGGGTTCCACCCTCGTTTATTCAAAAGACCCTTGGCCGCCTTTTTACCAGGAGGCAGACCGGGCGTTGGTTGACGTTCTCCATCGCTCCGGCATCGAGATTGACCCGGCTGCTTTCAAAAACGAGTTCGGGAGTTTCCTGCGATCATATTATAAAAATTACACCCAGGACAACATTGAAAAAACAACTTTCAGCGTCCTGCGCGAAATGTTATTCCAGAAAGGGATTCGGAGCACCCCGGAACCGGTCTTGCGTGCCGCGCTGGAAGCCATGTATGCAGTCACCCAAAAGAATTGGGTTCTCGAAGAGGATGCCATTTCGACCCTCGAAACGCTCAAATCCCGCGGTTATCGCATGGGCCTGATCTCAAACACATCGGATGACAGCAATGTGCAGGGAATTTTGGACCGCTGGGAGCTGCGTCCGTTTTTCGAGACCATCCTCACCTCCGCTGCGCTGGGTATTCGCAAACCAGACCCGCGCATCTTCCAGGTCGCTTTGGATCACTTCCAGGTCCAGCCATATGCCGTCGCAATGATTGGAGATATGTTGAATGCGGATGTGCTGGGTGCCAACCAGTCGGGCATTTATAGCATCTGGATCACACGCCGGATGCAGCTCCCGGAGGAAGGTGAATTGGCAATCCAGCCACAGGCAGTTGTTACCGCCCTTGATCAAATCCCTGGCCTGCTTGACGAAGTTGAAAAAGACCTTACCGAATAGCTGTTTTAGCTTTTTTTCTGGAATATTGTTTTATATTTTATTCTTAATTTGATTTCGAAAGGAAATCATCATGCCTTGCAAAGTGTTCTTCGGAAGCCCTCACCAATCCCGGCTGGAGGCAAAGGAAACCTTACCGGCAAAACTCGATCTGATCCTTGAAAATCTCCAAATTCGCTCCCGTGTTAAAGATGAGATGGTGGTCATCAAAATGCACACCGGTAATAATATCGGCTATTCGACCATCCACCCGGTCTTCGTGCGCCGGGTCGTCCAGGCAGTCAAGGACGGCGGCGGTAAGCCCTTTATTGCCGATGTGAATTGGGATGTGGCCGGAGCCGAGACACGCGGCTATACTCAGGAGACCCTTGGCTGCCCGATCTATCCCGCCGCCGGCCCGGATGAAAAATATTTTTATGAGTACGAAAAACCATACAAAAGTATAAAAAAATGGAAATTGGCGGGCATGATCCATGACGCCACTTTCCTCATTAATTTCTCTCATGTCAAAGGACACCCGTCCTGTGGAATTGGCGCGGCTTTCAAAAACCTGGCCTTGGGCTGTATGGCCGGTGAAACCCGCGGTGACATGCACCGCGCCATGCATTTCGATCAGTACTGGTTCCCCGAAAAATGCCCGGACGCCGGGACGATCCAAAAAATCGCGGCTTCCTGTCCCTTTGAAGCCATCGTCGAAGACAAAAAACAGCCCGGTCAGATGCACCTGCACATGGAACAGTGCAACCAGTGTGGACGCTGTCTCAAAGTGGCTCCGCCGGGAAGTCTGAAGATTGACGCAGTCAACTTCAATGCCTTTCAGGAAGCCTGCGCCATTTCAGCCAGCATTACCCTCTCCACCTTCGACCCAAAAAAGGTCACCCACCTCTCCCTCGCCACCCACATGACCCCCGTCTGTGACTGTTTCGGGTTCACCTCCATGCCCATCCTTCCTGATGCGGGCATTTTTGGGTCCGACGATATCATTGCTGTTGAACGCGCCGTTCTGGATGCCACAGCCGGGATGAAGCTAATCGAGGAGAACCTGCCCCTGGTGATGGAAATCAATACCCGCACCGGTCATCCCTTCCAGCAAATTCACGGGCCGCTCAAGGACCCGTATCTGGTCACCGAATATGGAGAAAAACTCGGGCTCGGCAGCCGCGACTACGAATTGGTGGATGTCCTCCCCTTGGAAAAGGTCGAACGTTCCGCCCTTCCCTATATTCCCGCCTGACCATATCATTTTCAAAACAAACCGGTCTTTGGCTATTACCGTCAAAGGGCTATAATCTAAATATGACCGATCTGTTTGATCACGCCATGCAGCAACGTTTGAATGACGAAGCCCCACTGGCTGCTCGCCTGCGCCCGCGCACCTTGGACGAGTATGTCGGTCAGGAACATATCGTCGGCCCGGGCAAACTTCTGCGGCGCGCCATCGAAGCCGATCGCTTATTTTCATCCATCCTTCTGTGGGGACCGCCCGGCACCGGCAAAACCACTTTGGCCCAGGTGATTGCCAACCGTACCCAATCTCATTTCGAAACGCTCTCCGCGGTGCTGGCGGGCAAGGCCGAACTCAAGGAAGTCATTGATGCCGCGCAGGAACGAAGACGCCTGTACCAGAAAAAGACCACGCTCTTTGTCGATGAGGTCCATCGCTGGAATAAAGCCCAGCAGGATGCCCTCCTGCCGCATGTTGAGAATGGCACCATCCTGCTCATCGGGGCCACCACTGAAAATCCCTTTTTTGAAGTCATCGGAGCGCTGGTCTCCCGCAGCCGCGTCTTCCAACTGCTGCCGTTGACCGGCGAACAGACCGGAAAAATCCTGGACAGGGCTCTTACCGATTCGGAGCGCGGTTACGGCAGCCGCCACGTAGAAATGGAACCGGAAGCCCGCGACCACTTAATTGACGTTTCCGGCGGCGATGCGCGTAACGCATTAAACGCCCTCGAACTGGCGGTCGAATCCACGCCTCCTGATGATAACGGCATTATCCGCATCACCCTGGATGTCGCCCAGGAATCCATCCAGCGCCGAGCTGTGCTTTATGACAAGGACGGCGATGCGCACTACGATACCATTTCCGCCTTCATCAAATCCGTCCGCGGTTCCGACCCGGA
>DASVKG010000081.1:0-15193 GCA_036385495.1 Anaerolineales bacterium
CGGTAAACGCGGTCGAGTCGGTCATTAGCGCTTATGATCAGGAATTACGCAGCGAGCTTGGTCCACGCCTGGCAGAAGTCGACAATATTCTCAGCCGGCTCCAGGCGCGCGGCCTCGATTTTTTCGATAGCACGCTCCGCCTGACCAAGATCGGCGACCTGGCGCGCGGCGACCGGGTGCGGGCTCAGTTCGAAAAGCAGGTCTTGGCTGACGTGCCGCAACAGATCGAGGAACGCGTGCAACGCATGATCGACTGGTTGGTCGAAAAGGATTTGCGCCAGTGGCAACAGGTAATGACCTTCTTACAACGGCGGCAGGCACACCATGCCGGACAAATTGTCGGGGAAGGCGGAACACCGTTGGATGTGCGACGGGGCGCGCTCATTGACTCGGTGGGCAAAACCGCGCAGACAATCGTCAATACTTACGACCGCGACCTGGAAGCCAGCGAATTGGCGGCGCAAGTCGAAAAGACCGTGGCGCAGGTGGCGCTCATCGAAGCTGGCGCGGTTGGACTGGGCGCGCTGGTTGCGTTTGCCATCACCTCTTCTGCCCTGGATATCACCGGTATATTGGCGGCCAGCGTCCTGGCGATCATCGGCTTTTTTATCATCCCTTACAAGCGCAAGCAAGCCAAAGAACGCTTCAAGAAAAAGATGGAAACCCTACGCGAAAAACTGTTGGCTGCGCTGACCACGCAATTTAACCACGAAGCCGAGGGTGACATCACGCGAATAAAAGAAGGTGTTGCGCCTTACACGCGTTTTGTGCACGGCGAACTTGAGCGGGTGGACAAAGCTTTGGGCCAGCTTATGGGATTGCGCCAACGCATCTCGGAGTTGAGCGCCAGGATAGAGAGTATTTGATCCGATCCCGCCTTCGGTGGTGGTACCCAAGAAGAGCACCTAAGAGGTTTTAACCGTCACCCTAATACTGTAAGGACTGGTTTCGACGACCCGGTTAGACTTCGGCCAGGGACTTGCGGCCGAAGAGAGAGGGAGTGCTCCCGTCAAATTGGAAGACATTCCACTGGCAGAGCAACAGCGACCTGCAACAACACCCATCAGGTGTGTAATACGGTGTTTGCCGGCTTTTATGCTCTTGTCTGTTGTGCCCTTTATGTTAGAACAAAAATCTCCCGATTAAGACAGGAAAACCGAGTTAATTCAGTCATCGAGAATAAATGTTACCCTTAGATGAACCCGGTACTCGGTGATCTCTCCCTTCTCACTGAGGACAACCTCCTGATTTTCTACCCAGGCAGATTTAACGTGCCTCAGGGTTTTTGAAGCGCGCATAACGCCTTGCTTGATAGCATCATCGAAGCTCTTGGTAGAGGTAGCTTTGATTTCTGAGATACTTGCAATGGACATGGGTAATCTCCTTTCTGTGGGTTGGAGGTGGGAGGTGTTAGGGGAGGAATATGGTAATTTTGCATTCCAGCTTTCATTATACGACCAATAAACAATCTTCTATTTACGGGAGATAACCTACCCTCTAAAACTAATCCAAATCTGCCAACCCCATAATAAAGGACGACTCTATTTTATTATCTAAACATACCCCATCTGGATTAGAGACTGAATATGCTTGGTCGCTGGTTCAAATCCAGCCGGGCTCATCTATTGCGCAATGTTTAATGCGAGATTAATCTCTAATTATCTATCATGGACCAAGGTTTAATTAGTGTTTAATTTATCCAGGGGTGGAAATCTTTATAATTGATTGGATGCGCTATTTCTTTTTATAAGTAGCGACGGAATTGTAGATTCCAATGAAGTGCTAGTAAAAACCACCACGTCCTGTCAAAGACTATGGCCAGGCAACTCCACCTGCAAGGTCTGGGGTTGTGATATTATCTTTCATAATCATTTTCTTCCAAAAACAAAAAAGGAGATGACATGGGTCGTAAAATCCTCTCAGGAACCTTGATAGCCCTTAGCTCGATCCTGCTTATTCTAAGTATTACCGGGATCGGGATGGTATGGATCTACAAGGCGTCGCTGACGCAGGACGCTACTGCCCGGTTACAGGCAATTGACAATGACTTGGGGCAGGCACAAACAGCCTTCCAGAATGCAAGGCTCGAATTGGAACGGACCCTACGCCTCGTGGAAGTGGCCGAGACTAGCATGGAATCGCTGAAAGATGAATTTACCCAGGTAAAAACATTATTCGACAATATGAATGAAATGCTGGATAACCAATTGCTGCCCGGTTTGATTGCCTCCCGAGGAAAGATCGACCAAGCAAAAAGCACTCTACAAGAGCTGCGCGATACGCTCGCAGTAATCAACTCGCTACCTTTACTGGACCTGAACTTGCCCGGAGATAAATTATTAGGGGATCTAATCGCTAGCGCTGATTCCCTGGATGCCCAGATCGTGCATGTGGAAGATATGGTTAATAATGCCTCCACTTTCATAAGTGACGCTTCTTACCTGATGGAGGGTGATTTTACAGAGACGAAGACCAACCTTCAGAATTTTTTATCAATTGTGACAGATTACGATCAGAAACTCACTGACTGGCGTACCCAGATTTCTGGGCTGCTTGGGTCTCTACCTGGCTGGATCACCGGGGCTTCCGTCGGCCTGACGATATTTTTACTCTGGTTTGGGTTTTCCCAATTAAGCCTGATCCTGCACGGACTGACTCTTTGGCGGGGAGACGATCCATTAGCGGTACTGCGAAAACCGGTTGTTGACGGTGTTCAAGTTTGATACCGTTTGCTATCCTCTGGCAGAGCAAGAGCAAGGGATCATCTATGAGTTTCATATTATCCTCCTTTTATATTTACGTAAATCACACCAAGCCGATATCTGCAAACTCGTTCAGCAGAACACCAGCTTAGCAAAACTACTAAATAAATATAATTTAGTTACTAGGTCATCTATGTTTTCCCCTAGGAGGCAACCAGTTCCTAGTGATCTCTAGCGCGTTTGGATTGTTATCCGCATGGGTAAGGATACTTCGCTAGCATTAAATTTTGAATCGCTGAAGTAATAACTTAATTGCAGATTTTATAAAATTGTAGTCTGATTGGATTTGAGCCTGAATACGCTTGATTATGATTCGCAACCCTCAAAATGTACTGCTACAGGAATTGGACCTCTAACCGCTAGGTTTGAGGTTCTAATCCTCGGCTAGGAGCCCGAAGCCCTGCAAAGGGTTTCTTCTTTTCTACCGTGTTGCCGCGGGTCCAATCGGCAGTTCATTTCACATACAGCTGGATGTCGATGGCACCGCAAAGAGCATCGATTCGCTTCGAAGCGCCCGCGCGGCGGGTGGAGGTACGATGAGCACATTTTTGGGCCTCCCCCAGGTGGCGGAGAGTTGAACCCCCCTACCGATGGATGCGGCCGGGGAGTTCTTGTGCTAGGATAAGTTCATGGACCGCGTCTTTAGACGCGGTCCAGCCCACAGAAAGCAATGCGCCGCATAATACCCTGGTGTCCCGGGCGCAGGTTAAGATCGGGACAGCGACCCTAATAATCCAAGGAGAAAGCCATGAACAAAGATATTTTGCAAGGCCAGTGGAAACAGATCCGAGGCGAGGCCAAATCATGGTGGGGCAAACTTACCGACGACGATCTCACTCGAGTCGCCGGCAAGTTCGAGACGTTAGCCGGTGTGCTTCAGGAGAAATATGGCTACACCCGCCAGCAGGCCGAAGCCGAGATCGATAAGCGCGTGACGGCGTTTGAAGCCAATCTGAAGAAGGCGAAAACACCCCCCACCACCAAATAACTACCCACGGTGGCTCCGGTAGCGGGCCCAAGCCAGGCACGCGGAGCGGCTTGGCTACAACGCACGACCTCAACTTTGGAATGAGATTTGAACCCCGCATTGCTGGGTTCATGACTCCTATCCAAGTCAAGCTGTAGTTGCAGCCGGTTTGGATTTGAGCCTGAATACGCTTGATTATGAATCGCAACCCTCAAAATGTACTGTTACAGGAATTGGACCTCTGACCGCTAGGTTCGAGGTTCAATTCCAGGATAGTTGAGAATCAAATCACCACCTTATAAGATTAGGGTGATCTGTAGGATGGATTGGTTTTCCAATTTATTAGAAGTCGCGCAATTCTATTATTTACACCCCGTTTCCCTCAAACAGTCTTTTCTTGTCAGCTCGTGAGCCGCCGGGCGGGTTCGCTGTTTGGCTGGTAAGATCCTATGTAGGCTATCGAGTTGAATGGGATGACAAACACCCGTCAAAAAAAGACGGGTGTTCTGATAAGTGATTCCCGCGTCGCGGGTCGGTTTCCCCAAGATTAATAATAAAGCGGGTGTTTGGCATGGTCATCAGGTCCATTCAACCGTGACGGCCTTACGAACACCCGTATATAGTAGTGCCCCCAAGCGGACTCGAACCGCTGTTTGGGCCTTGAGAGGGCCCCGTCCTGGGCCACTAGACGATGGGGGCTTAAGCGGGGGGATTTTATCAGACGGTCATGGAATCGTCAATCAAAAATGCGTGCAGTTCGCCCGGACCATGGACGCCGATGGTCAGGGTCATTTCGATGTCAGCGGTCCGGGATGGGCCTGAGACAATGACTCCAGCAGGAACAGCCCGGACCTCGGGCCTTCGCAGGGCATCGGCGAGTGTAGGCAATATTTGGGAAGTTCTCAGGACGACCACGTGAACCTCTGGTAACAAAGAGGCCGTCAATGTCTGGCCTGCTCCGGAGATGAGCAGCAGAGACCCAGTCTCAGCAATCCCGGCCAGTGCTCCGGTGACCCCAGCCCGGACAACTGGGTCAGGTTCCAGGGAAGTGGGAATGTCTGTTACAAAACATGCCCCCACATCGTCCACCAGGACACGGTCTATGTTTTTGGATTTTAGGAATTCTACCAACCTGGAAGGTAATTCCTTCTCTGATACAACATAAGCGTGCCCGCCGAGGGCAGTGAGTTCTTCGGTAAATTGATGAGATAGTGACTTGAACGGAAGCTTTGCTGCGGATTCTGAAGGGTTTCGCTTTTCTTGAGGCAGCACCACTTTTTCATCCACCTTTTGCCCGATCTTTCCCCAGCGCGTTCGGAATGGACGAACTGCCAATCGAGGGAAATCCTTGCTGTAGCCCCAACCAGTCCAAGCAGGGAGGCGCATGAATGCGCGGCGGGGGCTGTAGACCCGGCTAAAGAGCCCGCCCAGACTCTGGAAAACGGCAAACAGGCTGGAGGTCCCCGCGGCAAGGCGGAAGCTCTTCAAGCCCAATTTGACAGAATAAGGAATCCCAACGCCTTCCCTTGAATCCCTGACAGAGCTTTGAAGGGAAAGGCCTGAGCGCACCCGCAACAGCATCCCCGGCAGGTCAATATCCACCGGGCAGGCTTCCTTACATGCGCCGCACAGCGAGGAGGCCTGGGCGAGGAGTGCCAACTGCGGGTCCACCAGGGCACAGGAGATGACCGAGCCGATCGGGCCGGGATAGATACTGCCGTAGGCGTGGCCTCCGATTTCCCGGAAGACCGGACAGGCGTTCAGGCACGCCCCGCAGCGGATGCAGAAGAGGGATTCTGCGAGCGGCGAGGCGCGCAGGGCGGAGCGGCCGTTGTCGAGCAAGATCAGGTGGCGGGTCTGATCCGGGAGGGGAGAATTGATCAGGCTGGTATAGACGCTGAGTTTCTGGCCGGTAGCCGAGCGCGCCAATAGAGACAAGAACAGCTCCAGGTCACCGAGGTTGGGGACCAGGCGCTCAATGCCCATCAGTGACACGTGGACCGGGGGGATCGTGGTGCACATGCGCCCGTTGCCTTCGTTGGTGACGATCGCCAGCGTGCCGGTCTCGACCACACCAAAGTTGACGCCCGAGACACCAATATCTGCATTGAGGAAGACTTCGCGTAAAACCTTGCGGGCAGTGTTGGTAAGCACGGGGATATCCTCAGTGTAGGGGATGCCGAGTTTTTCGGTAAATAGTTTGCCAACATCGCTGCGGCGGAGATGGACGGCGGGGGTAATGATGTGGCTGGGGCGTTCGCCGCGCAGTTGGACGATGTACTCACCCAGATCGGTTTCGACAATGCGAATGCCGGCTGCTTCGAGAGCGTGGTTAAAATCGATCTCCTCGCTGAGCATGGATTTGGATTTGGCGACGAGCAGGGGCTTTACCCCCGCGTCCGAATAGGTATGCTGCCCTTCCACAGATCGGGCAATCCCCATAAAGATGCGGAGAGCTTCTTCAGAATCGGCGGCGCGATGAACCTGGATGCCATTTGCCGTGACCCGGGTTATAAACTGGTCGAGATATTCCTCCAGATGCGCGACCACATCGGCTTTGACGTTGTGAGCCCGAAGGCGGCGTTCCGGGAAATCGGGCAGCGAGGCAAAGGCTGCCAACCTCCCGTCCCGGCGGCGAGCGGCGTTATTGTCCAGGGCAAGTTGCAGATTTTCATCGGCGAGGGATTGCCGGATCCGAGTGCGGAAGGTTTTGATACTCATAGATTATTCAACACCTCGGCAATATGCACCACGCGCTGGCTTTTCCCTTGCCGCGTCAGCCCGCCCTGGATATGCATGAGACAACCGGTATCGGCAACCACAAGTGTGGGAGACCCGGTCTTTTCGAAATTAGCGATCTTGCGCGTCAGAAATTCCGCCGACAGTTCGGGGTGTTCCACCGAGAAGACTCCGCCGAAGCCGCAGCAATCCTCCCGTTCGGGGAGCTCGACGATCTCGGCGTCCCTTACCGCGGCTAAAAGGAGGCGCGGCTGGCGGTCCACTCCCAGACTGCGCAGGAGATGGCAAGAAGGATGATAGGTTAATTTTCCCGACCAGCGGGCCGATAGTTCCGTAACACTGCGCACATCCACGAGGTACTCGGTGAATTCGTAGACACGGCTCGAAAGTGTTTTGGCGCGCTCCAGCCAGGCCTTGTCATCCTTGAAGAGCTCAAGGTAGCCATGCCGGACCATCGCGGCGCACGAACCGGAAGGGATAATGATTGCGCCGGTGGTTTTTTCAAAGACCCGGATAGTATGCCTTGCCATTGGAAGGGCCTCGGAGCGGAGTCCGGCATTGAAAGCAGGCTGCCCACAGCATGTTTGGGCGGACGGGAATTCCACCCGCACCCCGGCGCGGTTCAATACATTGACCATTGCCTCGCCAATGCGGGGGAAGAAGGAGTCAATCAAGCAGGTGATAAAAAGTTGTACGGTTTCGGTCATAATATCTCCGGGAAATTGTACTTCACAAATTGTAATAAATATCACATAATTATCAAATATTTTGGTATGATTACCAGCTTGGAAGGACTAAACGATGACTGGTTTTCTTACTAAGATCCCAAATCATTTCGATTTGCCGCGCCGCATCAACCGGATGGGCGAACTGGCTTACAATCTATGGTGGACGTGGAACCCGCATGCCCAACGACTTTTCAACCATGTAGACAATGCCCTTTGGGAGCGACTTAATCATAACCCGCTGCGTTTTCTGAGATCCGTGGGCCGGTTCGAGATTAATGCCGCGGCACAGGACCCTGTCTACCTGGAACTTTACGACCGAGTCTTTTCCAGTTTCGATGATTATCTAAAATCCACCGATACCTGGACCGCCCGCGCCTATAAAACCCGCAGCAAGCAAACCATTGCCTATTTCTCGATGGAATTTGGGCTGCATGAAATTCTGCCCATTTACTCCGGCGGTCTGGGAGTGCTGGCAGGCGATCATTTAAAGCAGGCTTCTGACCTTGGGCTGTCGTTGGTTGGCGCAGGACTGATGTACGCTGAAGGCTACTTCACCCAGCGCATCTCCGAAGATGGCTGGCAGGATTCAATCAATAACCCGCTCAATTTTAGCGAGCTCCCGGTCTTGCAGGTGCTGGATAAGAACGGAAAAATCCTTAAGATAACCGTCAACTTCCCAGACCGGGCAGTCAACGCCAGCATTTGGGAACTGCGCGTCGGGCGCGTCCCGCTCTACCTGCTGGATAGCAACCTGGACGAGAACACCCCCAATGACCGCAAGCTAACCACCCGCCTCTATTGGAGCGACATTGACCTGCGGGTGGCCCAGGAAATCCTGTTGGGTATTGGCGGCGTACGCGCCCTGCGGGCAATGGGTTACGAACCGGGCGTCTGGCATATGAACGAACCACATGCGGCCTTTCTGACACTGGAGCGAGCGCGCGAACTCGTCAACACAGGCTTAACCTTTAAAAAGGCCATGGCCAAAACCCGCAAGGGGAATGTTTTCACCACGCACACCCCTGTCCCGGCCGGGAATGATGAGTTCCCGCTCTGGCTAATCGACAAAAACCTCTCCAATTTCTGGCCGGAACTTGGTTTGGGGCGTGACCAGTTTGTGGACCTTGCCCGTCACAAGGAAGCCTGGGGAGAAACTTTCAGCATGGCCATGCTGGCTCTGCGGCTCTCGGATGGTCATAATGCCGTTTCAGAACTGCATGGACGCGTCTCACGGAAAATATGGCACTTCCTCTGGCCCCAGATCGAAGATGAAGATGACGTACCCATCACCTATATCACAAACGGCGTCCACACCCCCACCTGGATGGCCCGCAGGCTGCGCGTCCTTTTCGATAAATACCTAGGCGAAGGCTGGCTCGATCGTCTCGACGACCCGGAGACCTGGGTCAAAGTGGACAGCATCCCCGATACTGAGCTGTGGGCGGTACGCAGGCACCTCAAACGCAAGCTGGCTCTCTATATGCTCAACCGGGTGCGCACGCGCTGGATGGGTGGAGACCTCCACCCGGTACAGGCCATCGCCTCAGGGGCCATGCTCGATCCCTATGCGTTGACCATCGGTTTTGCCCGCCGTTTTGCCACATACAAGCGCGCCAACCTGGTCTTCAGCGATCTCAACCGACTGCTGGAACTCATAAATCGTCCCAACCGCCCGGTACAAATCATCTTTTCAGGAAAGGCTCACCCTGCCGATGAACCCGGCAAGATGCTCATCCAAGAGGTTTACCGGGTGGTAAAAAAAGCCGAGAACGGCGGACGCCTGGTGTTCCTTGAGGACTATGATATGAACCTGGCGCGTTACCTGGTGCAGGGCGTGGATGTGTGGATGAACACCCCACGGCGTCCCAACGAAGCTTCGGGAACCTCAGGGATGAAAGCCGCCTTGAATGGCGCACTTAATTTCTCGGTGCTCGACGGCTGGTGGAGGGAGGCCTACAACGGGTCCAATGGGTGGGCGATCGGAGAAGATGCAGATCTCGGGTCGGAGGTGCAAGATGAGACAGACGCCGAGAGCCTATACGATACACTGGAAAACAAGATCATCCCGTTGTACTATTCGGAACGCGGCAATGAAGATATCCCGCATAAGTGGGTGGCGATGATCAAAGAGTCCCTCCGAACGGTCACACCACAGTTCAGCACCCGGCGAATGCTCAAAGAATACGTAGACCGGTTGTATATGCCTGCGATGAAATAGGCTGGCAGGGCGACCGGACCGGTCGCCCTGTTTCTTTAGAAAGGATGGTACTCCATGTTCGAGATTTTCCTCTCCCCCGCCGCCTGGCTGGGCGCCCTCGGCATTTTCGCCCTGCGCGTAAGTGATATGTCGTGCGACACGCTACGTATGCTGTTCGTGGTGCGCGGGCGCAAGGGGATCGCGTGGGGGCTTGGCTTTGTCCAGTCGGTCATCTTCGTCATTGCCATCACCTCAGTGCTGCAACACCTGGATAACCCATTGAACATCGTCGGATATGCCGGCGGGTTTGCCACGGGAAACGTGGTGGGAATGTTAATCGAGGAACGGCTGGCCATCGGGCACGTCAAGATCAGCATCGTCACCTCACGGTGGGGGACAGCGCTGAGCCAGATTTTACGAGACTCGGGGTTTGGTGTGACCGAGATCCCGGCACGCGGTCGGGACGGCATGGTGAGCATGCTGAGTGTCAGCGTACTACGCAAGGATGTATCCAAAGTTGAGGATATCGTCCATGCAACGGACGCGGAGGCTTTTGTCATTTCTGAAGACGTGCGCCCGCTGCGGCACGGGTTCTGGCGGGCATAAATATCGGGGCGAGCATGCAGGCCGCCCCAGCGGAGTGAACAGCCATGGCGGGGATGCATCTGCATCCCCGCCCATGTTTCTCTAAAAGGTAAATTTCCCGTTCCGGTAGATGACTTCCTTGTCCAGAACGATCTCGGAGTCGTCCTGCATGCCGCAGATCATATCCCAGTGGATCATGCTCTTGTTTTTGCTGCCCGTTTCGGGATAGCCCGACCCGAGCGCCATATGGAAAGTTCCACCAAGTTTTTCATCGAACAGAATATTGTGCGAGAAGTGATCAATTTCGTAGTTCATGCCGATGGCAAATTCACCCAAGTAACGCGCTCCCGGGTCTGAGTCGCACATTTCCAGCAGGAAGGGCTGGTTCTTGCCTGCCGTGGCTTTTGCAACCTTGCCATTAACGAAGGTCAATTCCACGCCTTCGACCATGACACTGTTATAGATGGCAGGATAGGAGAAGCGCACCCAGCCATTGACCGAATCCTCGACCGGGCCGGTAAAGATCTCGCCATCCGGCATATTGTTGAGGCCGGCGCCATTCATGAACTTGCGCCCCTGGATGGACAAGGTTAATTCCACATTCGGTCCGCGCAAGGTTACCTGGCCATGGCCTTCCAGGCGGTCAATAATTTTGGCCTGACGGGCCTCCACCTTCTTCCAGAATGCAACCGGGTCCGGTTCGTCAGCATGGCAGGCGCGGTAGACAAAATCCTCGAAATCCCGCAAGCTCATTCCAGCTTCCACGGCAAAACCTTCGGTGGGGAAAAGGGTGGTGACCCATTTGAAGGAGCGGTCGGCACCGCGGCGCATCTGGGCTTCCATAATGGAAGCCTGAGACTTCTGCCTGCGCTGCTGCCTGGCAGGGTCGACGCCCGAGAGGGCACGCGGGTTGGTGGCCGAGTGGATGCGGATGCGGCTCTCAAACTGGTCATAGGCCAACTTACGGAAGGGCGGGGTGGCATCCAATTGTTCGTTTTTTGCAGTCGCGAACAGGATCTCGTCCTGATCGGTCAGATCCAGGAGCGGGTAGGGAAGCCCGCCGCGTTCCAGAATGGTGGAATAAAGGGCGCGTACCAATGGTTCGGCGGCGGTGGTGGCCTCGATGGCAACCCGGTCGCCAGGCTTGATCTGCGCCGAGTGGTCCACCAGTATTTTTGCCAATTGTTCAACACGAGGGTCAGTCAAAAGAGGCTCCTTAGGTCCGAATTTCGCGCAAATTATATCATCTATAAAACCCAGGCCAAACCTATGACATGGGCAACGCAAGAGCTTTAACCAAAATCACTGCTTTTCCATGAATATTAAAATGAAAGGAATTATAGGTTGGAGATAATATTTAAGGTTCATAAATTTATATATACAGTACCTGGTGAGGACTTGAAAATCCCCACCCCCGAATTTTCAAAAACCACCTGCTCAAAGGTGCAGGCGAAAAATCATGCCTTGCCGCTCAGAATTTCCAGCATTTTAGGGTACAGGCTGGGCGGGGCAGCCAGCAAGGAGCAAGGGGGAATAAGATATTCGTTCCGCCCTGCAAGGTTGGTGACAATCGCCCCGGCTTCGAGGGCGATCAGTCCCCCGGCAGCCAAATCCCAGGGATTGAGAGACAACTCCCAGTAGCCATCAAAACGTCCGGCAGCCACGTAACATAAATCGAGGGCAGCCGAACCGAGGCGGCGCACACCCTGGGTCATCCTGGTAAAACGGCCAAAGAATTCGAGATTATCATGCTCAGTTGTCCAGGCGTCGTATGGGAAACCGGTGACAAGCAGACTGCGCTGAAACTCCGTTACGCGCGAAACCTGGAGCCTGCGCCCGTTACACCATGCGCCCTGCCCGCGTTCGGCCGAGAATAATTCGTCCCGCATGGGGTCGTAGACCACGCCCAGGGTCACGACTCCGTCCCGGGCATAGGCAATGGAGACGCAAAAAATGGGAATGCCATGGGCATAGTTGACGGTCCCGTCCAGCGGATCCACAAACCACTGGTCGCCGGCGCGGCCCGGCAGCAAGCCGATCTCCTCGGAGACAATCTGGTGCCCGGGGAAGAGACGCTGGATCTCACCCAGCAAAAATGCCTCGGACTGGCGGTCCACCTCGGTAACGAGGTCAATCACATCTTTATAGTCCACCTGATGCTCGCGACCGTATCCAAGGCGTAACAGGTCACCGGACTGGCGAGCCAGCCGATCAAGTTCAGATAGTGCAGGTTTCATTGTACCCAGCGGTTTAATTCGTCAACGATAGGAGAAATTTCCGGGGAGAATGGGAAAAAAAGATAAACAGCTTTCCGTACCGGATGGATTCTTTCGGTCGAATTGGCCTAGAAAACTTTGAAGTAAAAATGGAGCAACGCCAAAACGGCGATGATCGCCAGGATAACAAAACAGCCCTGGAACAGGTATTTCAGGAGATGCTTCCAGAAAAAGCGGATGACCACGATCCCCACAACGACAGCCAAAATGATCAGCACCCACCAGACAATTTGATTGTACGGAATCGCGGCAAAATCAATATTCATTCCAACCTCCTAGCTGGAGACACTCTCTGCCTCTGCAAGACCCTGGGCGGGGCCAGCCTCGACCTGCACATTGTAAACCCGCCCGCGCTTGATGACCTGTTTGACAAGGTTCGTCCCGAAGCGATAGCCAAGATGACGGTAATCCGGCACGGCCAGGATGAGAAGGTCAGCCTGCTTACCGGGTTCGAGGGAGCCAACCCGCCCGTGGCGACGGATGGCACACGCAGCGTTAATGGTGGCAGCCGCGACGGCCTGGGCGGGCGTCAGTTTGAGGGACCGGCATGCCAGTGCAATCACGAACTGCATGGACTCGCACCAAGCAGTACCGGGATTGCAATCGCTAGCCAGGGCGAGGAGACCGCCAGCTGCGATGATCTCCCGGGCGGGGGTGTATTCGCTTTCAGCCATGCCAAAGGGAGTACAGGGCAGCGAGACAGCCACAGTATCGCTGGAAGCCAGCGCCTGAATATCAGCAGCGGAGGTCTTCACCAAATGGTCCACCGATGCAGCCTGCAGTTCCACCCCCAGCGAAGCACCGCCCAGGTTGTCGAACTCGTCGGCATGAAGCTTGAGCGGGAAGCCCAGTTCCCTGGCCCTGGTCAACACCTGGCGGGACTGGGCCAAGTCGAATGCCCCGGTCTCGCAGAAGACGTCCACAAAGGGCAGGGGACGACCCGCGGTCGACGGCTGGCTGCCCCACCACTGGCGGATGTACGGCAGCATCTCTTTGCACAGCAGGTCGACATAGGCTTGCGGCCTATCCTTATATTCGGGGGGGACGGCATGCGCACCCAAAAATGTGGGCGCCAGATTGAGCGGACCAGCGGCGTCGAGAGCCAGGATGGCCTGCAACATGCGGAGTTCAGCCTCGCTCTCCAGGCCGTAGCCGGTCTTGGCTTCGGCGGTGGTGGTGCCATGGGCGAACATACGGGCCAGACGCGGACGAGTCTCGTTCATGAGCGTTTCAATGGAGGCTTCGCGCGTCCTACGAACGGTGGAGACGATCCCGCCGCCAGCCGCCAAAATGTCGAGATATTTGGCACCGGCCATCTTCATCTCGAACTCGGCTGCCCGCTCCCCGGCCCAAACGACGTGCGTGTGCGGGTCGACAAAGCCGGGCATGACCACGCAGCCGGAGGCGTCGAGCGCCGGTTCGTCGGGGTGGAGGCGGCGCAGGTCGCGGGTGGGGCCGACCTCGGCAATATCTTCGCCGCTAAGGAAGACGGCGCCATCTTCGATCAGGCCGAGATTGCCAAGGTCACGCCCGCGCTGCGGGCCGCCCCGAAGGGTGAGAAGTTGAGAGGCGGAGTGGATCAACATAATGGTCAGGTTCCTGCAGATCGTCTCACGGCGAACGGTCAGCAACAAGGGATCCGTAAGATGTTTTCATTTTACCCCCTCTGCGAGACGTTTCGGGGGAAAAATGGTTTCCCGACGGGAAAAGAAAAACGGCTGCAAGCGGGTAATTTTTGACTTCAGGCTTTTCATTATTTTGCAAGCTCCAGGCGGACCTTCTCCAATGTCGTGAGCCAGGCGTAGTTTCTGCGCATCCAGCCGTCCCCGGTCAGGTATTCATTTTTGGGAGGCAGTTCAAGCCCGTGGTTGGGCAAATTCTGCACAGACCGCCAGACATTCACCAGCGGCAGGTCGTAATCATAGGCAACCTGGGCAACAGCCAGGTCCAGTTTCCAGTCTCCTTCGATGTCATCGGCCTTGGTGGCAAGGATGGGAAGCGCGCCGGTTGCGAGGACGCGGTCGACCACGGTGCGAAGGTATAGTTCAAAACTCGCTTCCCCGTGAGGAGCCCAGTTGGTGCCCATGGCAATCAAGACCACAGCGGGATGATGGGTGCGCAATTCACAATCCAAGGGCGTTTCGCTGGCATGACATTGGGTATTTCCCTTTGCCAAGCCGAACAGGGGATCCAGCACAGAGCTTATGCCCAAGCCGTTGGCAGCGGTGACACTCTCAGCGGTCATGCTGCTCGAAAACCAGGTGACCGTCTCTTCAAACCCTGGCGGAACAGCGTAAATCCCATTGGCGTAACCCCCGAGAAACGTGGCGGAGGTCATCTGACAATCGCCGACCTTGCTGAAAGCGTGCAAGTCAAGTTCCGGATCCTTAGCAGCGAGCCGCAGGATCTCCAGGGCATGTGGAGAAAGCTCGGGGGTGACAGGCCAGTCACGCCAATAATAAGGGACCAGGCGGATGTCCGGTGTGGGGGAAGGCGAGGCGGTGGGAGTGGAAATTTTAGTGGGCGAAGGAGAAGGGGGGAATGTGGCTGTGGAAGTTGGAGTGTCCATTGGTCCGGTCGGCAATAAAGATGAGAGCGTGCTGGTGGAACGGGCTTCCGGTTTTACAGGGGAACCCGTGCAGGCAGCAACAACGGCGGCAAATCCCCCGAGGGAAAGAACCGCCAAGATGACCCGGATGTTCGATCTTTTCTTTTTAAGCATGCAGAACCTTTTCCGATAAGAGCTTGATGTTCCAGGGGCAATTATACCTATTGTTCAAAGGGGACGAGCGAACGGGGAGGATGTACTTGGCGATGGCCGCGTCGTCGAACCCTACCCGTCCCTGCGGGCCACCCTCCCCAAATGTTGTACATTTGGGGAGGGAAGTGGCAGACCGCAAAGGCCGCCTGCCCTTGCCCCTGTAGATCAGGGGCCAGCG
>DASVKG010000082.1:0-17757 GCA_036385495.1 Anaerolineales bacterium
TGGAAATGTGATCTTTGCGGTGATTGTGTAGACGTATGCGGCACCAGCGCACTCTGGATCGCCGAAATTGAAGCAGTGGCGGCTTAAGGAGGCAGACATGAATGGCTATGGTGGAAGAATTCTGCGTGTTAATCTAACAAATGGCACGTTCACAAAAGAACCAACCCCAGCTGATGTGGCACGCGATTTCATTGGCGGACGCGGTTTCGGGATCTACTTTCTGCTCAAAGAAGTTCCCAAGGGGGCTGACCCGCTAGGACCTGAGAATAAACTTATCATTTCCAGCGGGCCGATCTCGGGCATGATGATCCCTGGGGGTGGCAAATGCGACTGGACAACGAAAGCCCCGCTAACCGGAGGGTATGCCAGCGCCTCGATGGGCGGTCATTTCACAGCGGAAATGCGTTATGCCGGGCTGGACAGCATTATTTTGGAAGGTATCAGCCCGAAGCCGGTCACTCTTTTCATTGATGACGACAAGATCGAATTGCGCGATGCCTCCGACCTGTGGGGCAAAGCCACTTTCGCGGTCGAGAAGCAATTCAAGGAAAAGTTGGGCGAAGAGTACCAGGTTGCGGTCATCGGCGTCGGCGGCGAGAACATGGTCCCGTATGCCTGCATCAACCATGATTATGGCCGCCAGGCCGGACGCGGCGGTGTGGGTGCAGTGATGGGTTCCAAGAAGGTTAAGGCCATAGTTATCCACGGGACGAAGTCAGTCCCGGTGGCAAATATGGATGCCTACCGCAAGGCCGGTAAGGCACTCTATAAGGCCTGCAAGGACGCTGAGGGTCTGAAGGACTGGACGCGTTATGGAACGACCATCGTCGTCTCCTGGTGCGACGAGGTGGGCGCGCTGCCAACTCGGAACTTCAGCGCAGGTTCCTTCGAAGATGGCAAGAATCTCTACGGCCCGGTGATGCGGGAGAAGATCGTCATTACCGATAAGGGCTGCTTCGGCTGCCCGTCGCCGTGTGGGAAATACAGCCGCAATAAAAAATATAACAGTTACGTTGAAGGCCCGGAGTACGAAACGATCGGCCTGCTGGGTTCCAACCTGGGGATTGATGACATCGAGGCGGTGGCACAGGCCAATTTGCTGTGCGACGATCTGGGGATTGACACCATCAGCACTGGCAATGCCATCGGCTGGGCAATGGAATGCTACGAAAAGGGCATCTTCAACAAGAAAGACACGGATGGGCTGGATCTTAAGTTTGGCAACGTGGAAGCCACCTTTACGCTCATTGATAAAATTGCCCACAGACAAGGACTGGGTGCACTTCTGGCAGAAGGTGTCAAACGTGCTTCCAAGAAGATAGGCAAAGGCAGTGAGAAGTTTGCCATCCACGTGAAGGGCATGGAGCAGTCTGCTTACGCAACCCACAATGCCACAGCCATGCTGCTAGCCTACATGACCTGCGACGTGGGAGCACACCACAACCGCTCGTGGGCCATCACGTACGACTTGCAGGTGGGGCGAGAACTGGTCGTTCCTGAAAAAGTTGCGCGTGTTATCTGGTTGCAGAACTTCCGCCCGATGTTCGATGTGCTGGGCGGCTGCCGCCTGCAGTGGGTGGAGCTTAATATCGACCGTGACCTGTACGTGCCAGCGCTCGAAGCCATTACCGGTATCCACCGCACCTGGCAAGACCTTGAGAAAGTGGGCGACCGTATCTGGAACCTGACCCGACTGTACTGGGCGCGCGAGAACGAAGGGTTTGGTCGCAGTTGGGATATGCCTGCCCCGCGCTTCTACGAGGACGCTCCCACGAGTGGTGCCACCAAGGGCCAGATCACAAAACTCGAAGATGTTAACCGCCTGCTGGACATGTATTACGAACAGCGCGGCTGGACCCCGGACGGCCTGCCGACTCCCGAGACAATTGAAACACTCGGTCTGGAAGCAGTGGTCGCCTGAAATGCCTGCAACTCTCCGCCCCAGTGGAGCCCTGCGCGATGTGGTCGGCGGACAGTCCGAAGTCCAGGTGGAAACCGGACGGACTGTGCGCGAGACGCTTGCTGCGCTCGGCATTGTGCCAGAGGTGGTGGCACTGGTGGTGGTCAACGAGGAGCAGCGGTCAAAAGACTACGTGATACAAGAAGGGGATATCATCCGGGTGCTGGCCGTAATCGGCGGCGGATAAAAATAAATTCGGGCGGCAGATACACTGCCGCCCGAAGATTTCTAAACAGGGTGGACTTGTCCCCGTGCGGAAATAATCTCCATTCCAGGGGCTATTTACACTCGCAGATAAAATGCCATTAGAAGGGCAGATCTCGACAACCACTATCGTATCGTGGTGCGGATCTGCTCATGCATATACAGAGGCAGATAGTACCGACCGCCGGAATTCTTGCCACTTGAGCCAGAGGCTTTCCACCCGCCGAACGGCTGGAACCCCGGCCAAGCGCCGGTGGTCGCGCCCTGCGGACGGTTGGCATATGCCACACCCGACTCGATATGATCAAAAAACCACCCGGATTCCTCTTCACTTCCGTAGAATCCGGCGGTCAGGCCATAATTAACTTCGTTGGCGTGCTGCATTGCTTCTTCGAGGTTACTCACTTTGCTGATGGTTGTAATCGGCACGAACATCTCATGTTTCCATAGACGGTGCTGCAGAGGCAGGTCAATAACCAGGGTCGGCTCACAATACCAGCCCTTGTCATACATGCCGCCGGTCCGCACCTGCCCACCAGTGAGGAAATGACCGCCACCGGCCGTCATTTCTGTACAGTAATCCTGAAATTGTTTATATGATCCTTCATTTATGACCGGTCCCAGGTAGACGCTGCGGTCTGTCGGGTCGCCAATGATCAATTTCTCGGTCAGGGCTTTGAGACGGGAGGTTAATTCGTCGTATACCGGAGCCTCGACAAATACACGCGAGGCTGCCGAACATTTCTGCCCCTGCAGGCCAAACGCCGAGCGGACGATACCCAGAGCGGCCCGTTCCAAGTCAGCGTGACCGGAGACGATCACGGCATTCTTTCCGCCCATTTCAAGAATAATGGGGCGCATCCATTTGCAATCCGAAAAATCGCGGTAGATTTTTGCACCCACATCGAAAGAACCAGTAAATGTGGCCCCATCCACAGCGCAGGTAATAAGCGCCTGGCCCAGTGTGCTGCCAGGTCCCGTGACGAAATTGAGCACCCCTTCCGGCAAGCCGGCATCCCGGAAACATTCAGCCAAGAGGCGCACGTACCAGGCCGTGTCGGTGGCAGGCTTGATAACAACCGTATTCCCGGAAACCAGCGCCGCACCGGTGGGGCCGCCGGTTAGTGCTGAGGGGAAGTTGAACGGGCTAATCACCAGCCAGACACCGTAAGGCCGTAAAAGAGAGAAGTTGGTTGCTTCGTAGCCAACCAGCGGGTCCTTTCCCATCTCGACGGTGTAACCCTGGTTGGTCTCCATCTGGTCGCAGGAAAACTTGATCAAGTCGGCGGATTCCTGCACGTCGCCGAAGGATTCAATGCGGTTCTTGCCTACTTCAAGAGACAATGCAGCGCTCAACTCAAAGAGCCGTTCTTCGATCAAGGCCGCGACTTTTCGCAGCAGACGGACACGTTCCTGCCAGGGGGTGCGGCTCCAACCGGGGAAAGCCTTGCGGGCTGCCTCAAGCGCCTGCAGGGCATGCTTTTCATTTCCCTTTTGCATCAGGGCCAAGGTCCAATCTTTGTTGACCGGTGAAATGTCGGCAAACTTTTCGCTCGCAAAAATATCTTTATTGTTGATAATCATGGCATATTCTTTACCAAGGCCGGCCTTAACTTTCTTAAGTGCAATGTCGTACTGCGTATGCAGTTCCTCAGATGGGTTGAATATGGTTGCGTAAGTGATTTTGAATTCCATTTTTATATCTCCTAAACAAATGTTCCAGGCAGCTAATTTCGGGAAATTATCCTGCCTAAAGTATATTGCAGTGGAGGTCTGATGTCAATGAAAACAGATATAATTTGTCATAATTTTGACGAATCGTTAATAAGACGAGATCACCATGGGGGGTGCCTGCCAGTTTTATTGCGCGTGACGTATAATTCCACCCATGAAACCTGACCGCATCACCTCTCTTGACCAGTTCCGCGGTTTTGCCATCCTGACGATGGTACTGGCGAACTATATGGGCGGGGTGGTCATCATCCCTGCCTGGCTTAAACACGCTCCTGATATCGGCCTGACGGTCATCGACCTGATCGCTCCGTTCTTCATCTTCGCCATTGGCTTGACTTTTGGAATTTCATTTCGTCACCGATTGGAGCGCGATGGAGCTTTAAAGACTTACAACCAATTTTTAGTTCGTTATCTGGCGATAATCGGGCTGGGCGCCCTCATTTCAGCGGGTGAGACTGCCGTTGGCGAGAATCCAAGCGGGATTGACTGGGGGGTGCTGCAAGCCATCGGCGTGGCTGGGTTGATAACACTGGTGGTCATCCGCCTGCCGAGCATTTATCGCTGGCTCATCGGGGCAGGCATCCTTGTAATCTATCAAATCTTTCTTGATCATTTTTTGCTCACCCTGACCATCCGTTCCCCACATGGAGGATTATTTGGCTCGCTTAATTGGGGGGCGATGCTTATTTTGGGAACAGCGCTGGCAGACCTTTTCCACGGCGAGGGACGTTCGAAATTGGCTTTCCTGTGGGTTTCATTGGCCATATTGGCGGCGGGAATAGGGCTGGCTTTCCTTTTGCCGGTCAGCAAACACCGTGTCTCCTCCTCCTACGTGCTGATCAGCTTGGGAGCCAGCGCGCTGCTGTTCCTTCTATTCCAATGGCTTAGTAGGTTCAACTGGAAGGGCCGTTTCCTGGTCGCGTGGGGGAGAAATCCGCTGGTGTTATATTTCCTGCACTATCTCATAATCGGGATTTTCTTCCTGCCAAGTCTTCCAGCCATTTATCAGGCAGCACCCCTCTGGCTGGTGTTGGTAGAGATGGTCTTCCTCATTGGCGGGATCTCGGTGGTGGCATACTTCCTGGACCGAAAGAATATCGTTATTTCTCTCTGACCTGAAAGGAATCTGGCATGGTTGAACTGCTAAAAATAATGCTGGCAAACTGGGGGAGAATCCTTCTTATTGTGCTTTTCCTGGCAGGGGTTGTCCTGCTGACCCGCCAGTTGACCCTCCCAGATCCTTCGGTTGCGGTTTCGGATTTAAAACCATTCTCGCTCGACGGATATCACCGGCTGCTCATCCTTGCCCCTCACTGCGATGACGAGACCCTCAGTTCGGCAGGATTGATCCTGGCGGCTCAGCGGGCGGGCATCCAGGTACGGGTGGTTATTGCCACGAATGGTGATGGCTTTCTGTTCGCCACCATGCAGGATTTTCGGAAAATATATCCAAAGCCGGCGGATTTCATTCGGCTGGGAGAATTGCGCCAGCAGGAATCACTGTTGGCTCTGGCTATTTTGGGTGTACAGCCAAACCAGGTCACTTTTTTGAGTTATCCCGACCGCGGCACGCCTGCGCTGTGGAACGACCATTGGGCTGCCACCAACCCCTTTCGCTCGCCGTACAGCGGAGATACCAAAAGCCCTTATGCAATCACTTATAATCCTCAATCGGTTTATGCCGGTGCCGATTACCTGGCGGATGTGACCTCCATCCTGAAAACATACCGTCCAGACCTGATCGTTTACCCAAACCCTCAAGATGTACACCCTGACCATTGGGGAATGAATGTGTTCACCAGACTGGCCCTGACTCTCATCCGACACACGGACTCCTCCTACAATCCCACCGAATTAACCTACCTCGTCCACCGGCCGGATTTCCCGGAAATCAGGGGCCTGAAACCTACGGCGAGCTTGACGCCCCCTCCAATCCTATATGCGCTCTCTCCTGACTGGTACCGCGTGGATTTGACATCCGCTGATACAAGTGTTAAAGGCCAGGCGGTACAGGCGTACCGCAGCCAGTTACCGCTGTTGCGTAACTTGATGGAAAGCTTCGTCCGTAGCAATGAGACTTTCGCCCCCGTACATTTTGCAAACCTGGCAACTGCTGCACAAGGCGACCCGTACAATCCCTCCACCTGGGTGGATGATTCCGGCCAGCCGGTTGCGCCCGTCCAACTGGACCCGGCAAGTGACTATCCCACCCGCAACTTTGTTCCTGCCGGTGATATAACTGCGGTCTTCGCAGCCCGCGATATGCAGGGCAACCTGCTGGTGTGCGCCCAGATGCGTGAGGACACCATCCCCGAAATCGCCTACTTCCTGCGCTTGAAGGCGCTTACCGACAACGGAATCGTCGCGTACCAGGCCCGGACAGGAAATGCCCCAAACGGCTGGTATCCAGCGCATCGTTCGGGTGTCTATGCCTGCGCCACTGTCTCCCTGACGGACTTGGGAAATCCCTGGGCGGTCTTTGTGGGAGCTACCACGGAAGGCGGTGGGCGCATCGAGGACGAATCAGCATGGCAAATGGTCTATATCAACAGGCCTTAAAAGATGCCTGACCTGATTATTCGGCCCTACTTGCCTACTGACCGGCAGGACGTGTTCAGGATCGGCGCAGACACCGCTTTTTTTGGCGCCCCCATCGAAGCCTATATGGAAGACCGAAATGCTTTCCTGGATGCTTTCTATGCCTATTACACCGATCTGGAACCGGAGCACGCCTGGGTGGCCAGTGCAGATAGGGAGGTGGTCGGCTTCCTCGCGGGTTGTGTGGATACCCGCGTCCATGACCGGAAAATCCATCACGTAATCATCCCCCGCCTGGCTGGCAACCTGCTGCGCGGTAAATACCATTTCGGAAAGCGTTCCTGGAACTATTTCAGCGGTCTGCTGGGAGGCCTACTGCGCAGGGAGTTCACCCGCGTTGACCTGGATATGTTTCCGGCCCACCTGCATATTAACGTGGAGGCTGCCTGGCGCGGGTACAAACTCGGCCAGCGGCTGATGGAAGCCTACCTCGGACAACTGCGCGGATTGGGTATACGCGGGGTTTACCTGGATACCACCAGCTTGAATGAAGTTGCCTGCCGTTTATATGAGAAAATGGGCTTCCGACTGCTGGATGCCCGACCGGATCGGTTTTGGGCAAAGTGGTTCGGTCATCCGGTGGACAACCGTTGTTATGGATTGAAGTTGTCGGATTGATGTATATGTGGATTCCATCTAGTGTATAGTGTGAGCATCAATTCTTTTTGATGAAAACGAGCTAAAGTTATTATCATGATTAGCTATCAATAATACAAACTGGATATGTTCCAAAAAACGGTTCGGATATTTGCCGGTCTTAGGTTAAAATAGGATGAGAAAATTTTAGCATAACACCATTTGCCAGGCCAAAATGACTGCCATCATTCCCATCCTGACCCTCACCACTGATTTCGGTACCAAAGATGGCTTTGTCGGCACTTTGAAGGGTGTCATCTGGGGAATTTGCCCCAAGGCGCAGATTGCCGATATCAGCCATGAAATTTCCCCACAAAACGTGCTCGAGGGCGCGTTTGCCCTTTGGCGCGCCTGTCCGTTTTTCCCGCCCGAGACTATCCATGTGGCGATCGTAGACCCCGGAGTGGGCACATCCCGCCGCCCGGTTGCGGCTCGCCTCGGCATGCATACCTTCGTCGGACCGGATAACGGCCTGTTTACTCTCATGATCGAGAATGCTGAAAAGAAGGGCCGGCCGGTTGAAATCGTTCACCTATCGAACGAGAAATATTTCCTGCCGGACGTCAGCCATACCTTCCACGGGCGGGATATCTTCGCCCCGGTGGCCGCCCATCTTGCCAACGGTGTCCCACTAGCGGATCTGGGAGCGGCCATTAACGACCCGGTTCGGCTGCCAATGCCAAAGCCCGAAAAGACTGCAAACGGATGGCGCGCCCACGTTACAGTAATCGATATATTCGGCAACCTGACTACTGACCTGCCAGCTGCCGCATTGACGGGGCACGAACGGGTAAGCTTCCATCTCCATGGACGGGATGTGCAAGGAGTTGTGGCTTCTTATGGCCATAAACAACCCGGTGAGCTGGTTGCCCTGGTGGATAGTGAAAACTATGTTGAGATCGCAATTGTCAATGGAAACGCTAAAAAAACATTGGACGCAATTATCGGCGATGAGGTGGAGGTAGTAACGACTTAAGTCGTACCTACGCTTTCTTTATGAATGAACTGCCGCTTGCGATTGAAAACCTCACTTTCCAATACCGTCGCCGGACTGGACCGGCGATAGAGAAGATCAATTTTTCCCTCCAGGCGGGACAGGTGATGCTGATCGCCGGTTCGAGCGGGTGCGGCAAGACAACCCTGATGCGCTGCATCAACGGGCTTATACCGCATACATATCAGGGTGAAATGAGCGGGGATATCCGCCTGTTTGGCAAGACCGTGATCGGGATGGGACTGGCTGATATCTCCCAAACAGTCGGTACGCTGCTCCAGGACCCCGAACGCCAGATCCTCGGCAGTTATGTGATGAACGAAGTTGCCTTCGGGTTGGAGAGCCTGGGAATCCCGCGCGAAGAAATAATCCCGCGCGTCGAAAAGGCTCTCGACCGGCTTGGAATCCTGCATTTGCGTGACCGCGAAACCTTTGGCACTTCCGGCGGCGAGAAGCAGAAAATTGCCCTGGCCGGGGTGTTGGCAATGGAACCCAGGATTCTCCTGCTGGATGAACCGCTTGCCAGTCTTGACCCGGTCTCAGCGCAGGAAGCGTTGCAGGCTTTCCGCCAGCTTGCCGATGAAGGCATTGCAGTAATGATCGTTGAACACCGCGTTGAAGACGTGCTTTCGATCCATCCGGATATTTTTATGTATTTGGACGAGGGAAAGATGACCTATCTGGGTGACACGGACGGATTGATGGATGCGGTTGATTACCGCCGCATCAAACTTCCAGCGCGCGTCGTCATGGAGCGCGCCCGCCGGGACCCTGCACCGGTCTTCCTTCCAGCGACGCGGCCCGAGGTCCGGAATGAAACGCTGGTACAGTTCGAGGGCGTACATTTTAGATACAATGAGGACGGGCCCGAGGTCCTAAAAAACCTCAATTTTAATATCAACGCCGGTGATGTGATTGCTGTCTTGGGACACAACGGATCGGGCAAGACGACCATGGTCAAGCATACCTTGGGACTGCTCAAGCCGACCGAGGGGCGCGTCCTGCTCGAAGGGCGGGAGACGCGCAAGATGACCGTGGCCCAGGCTGCCCACACGGTGGGATACGTTTTTCAAAGCCCTTCCCAGATGCTGTTTGCCCCGACTGTGCGCGAGGAACTATCGTTCGGACCGAAGAATTTGGAATTTTCGGCAGAAAGGATTGCCCTAAATGTTGACTGGGCGATCGAGACAGTCAACCTGAGAAGTGAAATGGAAATGCCACCGCTGGCTCTTTCATTCGGTCAGCAGAAGCGCATCAGTATTGCCGCGATCCTGGCGATGCGTTCGCGCATTCTAATGATGGACGAACCCACCGCCGGGCAGGATTACTGGAACTACCAGGCATTCATGGACGCGATTTTACAGATGCCGGGTTTTGATACGGTCATCTTTATCACCCATGATGTGGACCTGGCAGTGATCTACGCAAACCGCATTTTGCTGGTCTACAGGGGCGAGATCGTTGCGGACGGGAAACCGCAGGAAGTGCTGAAAGACGAAAAACTCCTTCGTTCCTGTCGCGTTTTACCAACATCCCTGCTGCAATTAAATATGGAATACCTGCCGAAGACAGGCAGATTCTATCGGGCAGAAACTCTCGCACACCTTCAGAGTTAATGTATATGTAAACCCCATCTCAATTCCAAACAGGAGGAAGAAATGCAAAAGAAATCATGGAAATTCGGGACACGCGAAGTAGTCTATGCGGCCATCGGCGCAGCGCTGTACGCTGTCCTGAGCCTGGCCACCAACTGGATCCAGTTACCCTCGGCCGGGAATGTTTCGTTCCGCCCCGCCATCGTCATCCCGATGTTCTTTGGCGTAGTCTTTGGCCCCATCGTCGGTTTCATTGCCGGCTTCCTGGGTAACATCATCAGCGACCTGATCGCTGGCTATGGCTTATGGTTCTGGTGGGACCTGGGCAATGGCATCATTGGCCTGGTCCCCGGTCTGATCGCAGTCTGGATGACGAGTTACAATGCCTTAAGAGATATTGTGTGGGCTGAGGTGTTTTCCGTCATTGGCGTTCTGGTGGGCATGGGAATTGCTTCGGTCTCCGAGATGTGGGTCTCCGGGGCGGATATCAGCACGGTCATCTTCGCAAATTACCTGCCCGCGATCATCCCGGACCTGATCAATGGACTGATTCTGCTGCCAATCTTGATGGTTGCCTACGCAGCAATCGTTAAACGTTCCGGACGTTAATCCGACCGACAGAAAACAGGAGGCAGTCGTAAGGATTGCCTCCTGCTCAATAACTCCTGCATAGTATGTTAGTCACCTGGCGCTACCGGCTTCGCAATGGGCTGATGGAGAAGTTTGATCCGCGTGCCCGCTGGATCTTCTCCTTGGCCTTCCTTTTCGCCATCACACTGTTCTGGGATGCGCGCATTTTGGCATTTTTCTTTTTGATCGCATTTGTCTGGTACTTTTCTTCCCGGGCCAGGTGGAAGGAAACACGCCGGGGTTGGTACCTGATCGGATTCATCCTTTTCATGATGATTGTTATCAATACCATTATCACGGGTGGAGGGGCAGGGGGAGTTGTGCCACCAGGAGGCCATCAAGTTTGGCCGCAGGGAAGCACGATCCCGTTGTTCGGGTGGCATTTCCATTTTGGCCTGACGTGGGAACGGCTCTGGTTTGCCATTTGTCAGCTCTTGCGGATTGGCGCGATTTCCGCCATTTTCCTGATTATTCCCTATACCATGGACCCGCGCGTCTATGGGGTTACATTCCGAGGGCTGGGTTTACCGGACCGGTTTGCCTACTCGATGGAACTGGCCTTTCGGTACGTTCCGACCCTGGCGCGCGACTTTGGCACCACCCTCGACGCACAGCGGGCGCGTGGCTACGAGATCGAACGCGTTAAGGGCGGGATTGTCAAACAAATCATGCAAATTGCTCCGCTGATTGTCCCGGTGACGATGAACTCCATCCTGACCGGGGAAGATGTGACCAATGCCATGGATCTGCGCTGCTTTGGCACACGCCCGCGCACATGGCTGAATAAACTGACCTTTCACTGGCAGGATTATGCCCTGATTGCTTTTTCCATTATCCTCCTGTTGGGAGGGATAGTGACGTTATACGCTTTTCATTTGGGCAACTTCTGGGTCCCGGATTTCTGGCTTAGGCTGGCGGGAGCTTAAGAAAATTAAGGGTATGCAATAAGCAGGTCATCCTTATTTTAATTATTCCAGAAGCGACTTCCAATCCAGCTTTTCCGCAGTTTTATGCAAGCGGTGGTCATCCTGCACGACTAGATAAGTAAGGTGCGTGAAGACTTTTTCGGCAATTTCCTGCGCGGCGGGCAAATGGATAAGTTCATCCATGGTACCCTGGACAATGATGGTTGGAATGGTAATTGAGGCCGGTGGAATTTCGGCTAACTCGGTCAAGCTCAACGCGGGGGCCAGTAACACCAGTTTCTGCACTTGTTTGGGGAATTCGTTCGCAAAAAGCGCTGCCATCAACCCTCCCAGGCTCGAGCCGATCAGTATCCACCCGGTTCCTTTTCCAAGGATGGCTCTGAGTTGGGCCATGCGCTCAACCAGATCCCCGTCGAAGTCGGGTGTCACAATTCCGGGAAACAGCTCGCGCAGAAGGCGGGCTTTATACGTCTGACTCTTGTCTCCACCGGATCCATGAATGAAAATAATGCGGGAATGATCCATACCCTGATTATAAAACAACCCGGAGTCTCCACGAACTCCGGGTTGCAGATTCATGATAGGAAATCACTATTTCGCATTAACAAAGACTACCGCCACCATCCCCGCGCCCGTGTGAACGGACAATCCCGGATTGATCTCAGCGAAAATGATCTCGTCCGGGCAGGGCAGGGAGGCATGCAGGAGGGTTTGGAAATGGCGCGCAGCTGCAGTGGCCTTGACATTCAGTACGGCCATTTTCTCAATCTTATGCCCAACAGCTTTTTCCATGGACAGCTCAACTGCGCGGTCCAGGGCTTTCTTCTGGGTACGGATTTTTTCAAACAATTCCAATTTTCCGTTTTGAATTGCCAGGACAGGCTTTATGTCCAACAGGCCGGCCATGCCCGCTGCCAGATGGCTGACGCGTCCGCTCATGGCGATATACTTTAAAGTTGCGAGTGCTCCGAAAAGATAGGTTCGGCTGCGCACATTTTCGGCTTCGGCAACCGCCTCCTCGATGGATGCGCCCCTTGCAACTGCCTCCGCAGCAGCCAAAACCATGTAGCCCTGTCCCATGGCCAAACTGCGTGTATCGAGAACTACAATGCGCTTGCCGGGCAGCATCCCGGCGGCCTGGCAAGCGGCTGCGTATGTGGCACTCATCTCGCTGCTGATAGTCATGCACAGCACTTCATCTGCGCCAGAATTGAAGGCCTGTTGAAAGGCATCGACAAATTGACCAGGGGAGGGAGCGGCAGTGGAGGGGAGTTTCCCTTCCCGGTCGATGCGGGTAAAAATCGCGTCGTTGTCGATATCATATGCATCTTGGAAACTCTCATCCCCAAATTGGATGAGGATGGGAACTTGCACAATATTGTGTTTCTTCGCCAAATCAAATGGCAGGCTGGAATCGGTATCCGTAATAATGACAATATGAGGCATTTTTCCTCCAATACAGGATTGAACTAATAAACACTATGTCCAGTACCAAGGTTCGAAATTCCGATTCCCCATCATTAGGAAGGAGGTGCGCAGGTTTCAGCCAGTGATACTCTCCAATATTTATCCCTTGCGATTCCTGTAGGTCCAAATGTAACTTGACAATATGGAAGAGATGGGTGTAATATCATGTACCCCACCCCCCTGGGGGGGATAGGAGCAAAAAAATGAAGAACGAAGAATCCCTGAAACGGCTTAAGATTGTCGAGGGTCATTTGCACGGTGTGATCCGCATGATCGAAGAAGATGCCTATTGTATTGACGTCATGCGCCAAATCCAGGCGGTGCAGGCGGCGCTGAACAAAATCAGCGCGGGCATCCTTGAAGATCATCTCAACTCTTGCGTTACCACAGCCATCCGTGGGGAGGATCCGGCAGAGCGGGAGCGCGTGTTGAAAGAAATCACAGATGTGTTTGAGACCGCTACAAAAGTGTAGCGTTTTATCCATAATCCAAAATAAGGAGAAAACCATGACCACTGTTACTTATCAGATCCCTGCCATCAGCTGCATGCACTGTGTGCACACCATCCAAACCGAGGTAGCCGACCTAGCGGGTGTCAAGTCTGTCAAGGCGGATGCAACTTCCAAGAAAGTCGAAATCGTCTTCGATGCCCCGGCCTCAGAGGAAAAGATCAAGGCACTGCTGACCGAGATCAATTACCCGGTTGCAGCTTAAATAACCTGTTTTTTATCGGGACACGATAACTCCGTGTCCCAAGGAATTATTGGTGAATTATGTCGGAAACAAAACAACTTACTCTTCCCATTACCGGTATGACCTGCGCCAATTGCGTGGCGACGGTCGAACGCGGCTTGAAGAAGCAGGAAGGTGTCCAGGCAGCGGTGGTTAACCTTTCATCTGAGCGGGCGACGGTGACATTTGACCCCTCCGAGACGGGTCTACCGGACCTGTTAGCCAGAGTGGAGCGCGCCGGATATGGGGTCGCGACCGGTGAAGCAGACCTGGTCATCAAGCGTCTTTCGGATGATAACGATGCCCGCCGCCTGGAAAAATCCCTTGCAAAACTCGAAGGCGTGCTCGAAGTCTCGGTCAGCATAACAACGGAACGGGCACGCGTGAAGTACGTACCCACCGTGGTGAGTCAGGCCGAGATCCGCCAGGCAATTGTCAGGTCCGGGTTTGAAGCGGTGGAGATGGGCGGCGAGACTGAAGATGCCGAAGCCATGGCTCGCGAGCATGAGATCAACGAGCAGCGCCGGCTGCTCATCATTGGTCTTGCCTTCACCATACCTCTGTTCCTTTTCTCGATGGCGCGGGATTTCATGCTGGTTGGAGATTGGGCAAATGCCGGCTGGGTGCAGTGGATGATGTGGGCGGTGGCAACTCCGGTGCAATTCTATGTGGGAGGCCAGTATTATATTGGCGCTTACAAATCGCTGCGCAATCGCTCAGCCAACATGGATGTACTCATCGCCATGGGGTCGTCGGTGGCGTATTTCTATTCGATATTTGTGACCCTGAATGTCATCTCCGGACACGTTTATTTTGAGACCGCGGCGGTCATCATCACCCTTATCCGCCTGGGAAAGTTCCTGGAGGCACGCGCCAAAGGGCGCACCAGCGAGGCAATCAAAAAATTGATGGGCTTGCGCGCCAAAACCGCCCGCATCGTAAGAGAAGGTGCAGAAATGGAAGTCCCGGTGGATGATGTGCGGGTGGGGGATCTGGTACTTGTCCGCCCCGGCGAAAAAATCCCGGTTGACGGCGTGGTCGTCGAGGGCCGCTCGGCCTTGGATGAATCAATGCTAACCGGAGAGTCGCTGCCAGTTGAGAAAGGTCCAGGCGACCCTGTCATCGGCGCGACGCTTAACAAACTTGGATTGCTTAAATTTGAAGCTACAAAAGTCGGCAAGGAAACCGCATTAGCCCAAATTATCCGCCTGGTTGAGGATGCGCAGGGCAGCAAGGCGCCCATCCAGAAACTCGCCGACCAGGTTTCGGCGTGGTTTGTCCCGGCAGTAATTGGCCTGGCGGCGGTCACTTTTCTGGTCTGGTATTTCATCATCCCCCAGCCGCCTGTCGGAGCAGAAATTACCGGTTTCACACGTGCACTGATTAACATGGTCGCCGTGTTGGTGATTGCCTGTCCGTGCGCCATGGGATTGGCGACTCCGACGGCTGTAATGGTCGGGACAGGGAAAGGCGCAGAAATCGGGATCCTGTTCCGCACCAGCGAGGCACTCGAACGCGCTGGAAAGGTTTCGGTCGTGGTTTTGGATAAAACCGGGACCGTGACAAAGGGTCAGCCTGCAGTGACTGATGTGGTTACTGATGGAAAGATGGCTGAACAGGACCTGCTGAAATTGGCGGCCTCGGTAGAGAAGGGCAGCGAGCATCCCCTTGGGGAGGCGATTTGGGCCGAGGCCACTAAAAGAGGATTCGAGCTTATCGAACTGAGCGGGTTCAAGGCCGAGGCCGGGCATGGAGTTGAAGCGGAAGTGGAAGGTCGCAAGGTGGCGGTCGGCAACCTCCGCATGATGGAAGCGCGCAAATATCCGCTCAACGGATTCGAAAAAGATATCGAGCGGCTTCAATCAGAAGCCAAAACTGCCATGCTTGTAGCGGTGGATGGACAGGTACGCGGCATTATTGCTGTTGCTGATACTGTCAAAGACGGATCGAAAGATGCGATTGCCGACCTGCATCGCATGGGATTGAAAGTGGCGATGATCACCGGCGATAACCAGAAAACTGCCGAGGCGATCGCGAAGCAGGTTGGGATAGATACCGTGCTGGCCGAAGTTCTGCCGGATGGCAAGTCCACCGAGGTGAAGAAGCTGCAGAAATCCGGAGAAGTGGTGGCAATGGTTGGCGACGGTGTCAACGACGCCCCGGCGCTTGCGCAGGCGGATGTTGGCCTTGCGATAGGTACCGGCACGGATGTGGCGATGGCTGCCGCTCCCGTGACACTGATCAGCGGTGATTTGCGCGGTGTTGCACGCACGATATCGCTATCGCGCAAGACGCTTGGTACCATCAAGCAGAACCTGTTCTGGGCTTTTTTCTATAATGTGATTTTAATCCCGGCTGCAGCTCTGGGTTTTCTCAATCCGATGCTGGCGGCGGGAGCGATGGCCTTCAGCAGCGTGTTTGTTGTCTCCAACAGCCTGCGTCTTCGAAAATCAAAATTCCAATGAGAGTATAGTGACATGAATCAACTTATCGTTGCCTTTATTACCGGTTTGACCACGGGTGGATTATCCTGCCTGGCTGTCCAGGGCGGCCTGCTGGCAGGTTCCCTCGAACAACAGTTGGAACAGCAACTCGACCTGCAGATCGAACAGGAGATCGCCGCGCGGAAGGCTCGACGGTTTGGGAAGAAACGGAATCAAGTATTAGCACATCCGCGGTTGGCACTGCCCATCCTGTTGTTCCTGGCTGCAAAACTGGTTGCGTATACCATCCTCGGGTTCCTGCTCGGTGCGCTGGGATCGGTGCTCCAGTTGAATGCCGTCACGCGTGCCATCCTGCTGATCGCAGTAGGCGTTTTCATGGTGGGCAACGCGCTGCGGATGTTCAACGTTCATCCAATCTTCCGTATATTTGCCATCGAACCACCCAAATTCATCACCCGCTACATCCGGCGGAAAGCAAAGAATGGCGAGAATTTCTTTGCTCCGCTGTTCCTCGGTGCACTGACAGTTTTCATCCCGTGTGGTATAACGCAGGCAATGATGGCCGTTGCAATCGGGACCGGCAGCGCGCTCCAGGGTGCGATGTTGATGTTTGCGTTCATCCTTGGAACAAGCCCGGTTTTTTTTGGGGTTGCGTACCTCGCCATGAAGCTGGGCGCCCGTCTGGAGAGGTGGTTCATGCGTTTTGTGGCAGTGGTACTCCTGGTGCTGGGACTGGTCTCGGTCAACTCCGGGTTGACCTTGATGGGCTCCCCATTATCGCTGACGAACATTGTCCAGGCTGCAAATGCAGCCCAGCCGGAACTGGCATCTGGAGCTCCTATTCCCCAATCTGACGGCATCAATTTATACCTGAGCGCCGGAAACAGCGGTTACTCGCCGCGGATCCTGCACGCCCAGGCGGGCACTGCGATCACGCTGAACCTGGTGACAAATCAAACCTACTCCTGCTCGCGGTCGTTTGTCATCCCCTCACTCAGTGTGGAAAAACTTCTGCCGTCATCCGGGACTGAGAGCATATCCATCCCTGCACAAGCTTCTGGTACGGTCATGAGATTCTCGTGCTCAATGGGCATGTATACCGGCGAGATCATTTTTGACCAATAAGGATAGATGCTGAGGTTAATTTGATAAAAAAAATTTATCGCGTCGAAGGGATGCACTGCACGAATTGTGCGATGAATATCGAAGGCATTGAGGATGACCTACCGGGAATCAAGCAGATTTCTGCCAGTTACAGGAAGGGGCAGATGGAGGTGGAATTCGATGAGGCAAAGGTGAGCGAGGCGCAAATACTCGCTGCGGTGGAGAAACGCGGTTATCAGGCATCCCAGGTATAAGCTCCATTAGGCGAAATGAAATACTCCCCGTCACGATGAAAGTGGCGGGGAGTATTTATTTGGTAAAAGGAAGTATAACATTGGGTGTATACTTGCCGCCGGCAAAGGAGACCACATCGCATGAAAAAAGGAATCTGGTATGCCCTCGGGGCGTATGTCACCTGGGGACTGTTCCCGATCTACTGGAGGCTGCTGGGCGGTATTCCGGCGTTGCAGCTTCTGGGTCACCGTATTTTCTGGTCGTTCCTGTTGCTTTTCGGCATTGTATTGGTGGCGAGGCAGGGGTTAGCCTTCCGTACTGCAATAAATGGGCGCGTCATACTCATATATTCGGTGGCAGCGGTGCTAATCGCCATCAACTGGCTCACTTATGTTTGGGCGGTGGGGGCGGGGTTCATCGTGGAGACAAGCTTGGGTTATTTTATCAACCCGCTCCTTGTCGTACTTCTGGGCGTGGTTTTCTTGCGCGAACGGCTGCG
>DASVKG010000083.1:0-13018 GCA_036385495.1 Anaerolineales bacterium
TGAAAACGTGGGAGATGCCAAACGTGACGGGGTGGATTATATTGAACTGCGCTTCAGCCCGTGGTTCATGGCCGAGGCAAATAGACTGAACCCGTTCATGGTCGTGGAGGCGGTCGTAGACGGCATCGCCGCAGGCATACGTGATTTCGGGGTAAAGGTCAACCTGATCGGCATCCTAAGCCGGACGTACGGACCGACAACCGCTGCGAAGGAATTGGACGCCCTCCTGAGCCAGCGGGACCAAATCATTGCACTGGACCTGGCTGGAGACGAGTCCCATTTTCCCGCCGAATGGTTCCAGGAGCACTTCCGCCGCGCACGTGAAGCCGGCTGGCATATCACCGCACATGCCGGAGAAATCACCGCGGCGGAGTCGATATGGCACTCAATTCGCGACCTAGAGGCAGAGCGCATCGGCCATGCCCTCAGTGCTGTTGATGATCCAGAGCTGATGGACTACCTAGCTGAACATCAGATCGGCGTGGAGTCCTGCCTTACCAGCAACGTGCAAACAAGCTGCGTGCCAGACTATATCAGCCACCCGCTTAAGACTTTCCTCGAACATGGCATCTGCGCAACCATTAATACCGACGACCCAGGCATCAGTGGGATCGATTTGCCCCACGAATATAACCTTGCTGCTCCACAGGCCGGGTTGACTGATGTGGAAATCCGGCAGGCGCAGGTCAATGCGCTGGATGCGGCGTTTTTAACAAAACAGGAGAAACGTGCACTACAGGTAAAGAGAAACAGCTCGAATGGGGATCAATTGGTTTAATATTTTGTCGTGAAGAATATTTGACAAATTCCATGAACGCCATCTTGCAGCATTTTCGCGAACGTTTAATCAATTTCTATCCACCCCTGCTCGGTGCGGGAATACGCGCTCATAACATTGATGATCAAACAATCAGCGTGGCGATGAAACTGACTATTTTAAATCGCAATATCGTTGGTTCCCATTTTGGCGGTTCGTTATATGCAATGTGTGACCCATGGTTCATGTTGATCCTGATGCGCAATTTAGGCCCGTATTTCGTCGTATGGGACAAGTCAGCCAGAATCCAGTTTTTACACCCAGGGCGCGACAAGGTAAATGCGACTTTTCATATATCTAAAGAACGCATTAATGAAATCCGGCTGGAAGCAGAACAAGGCCAGAAAATTGAGCCAACATTTGAGGTGGATGTGCTGGATGCGCAATATCTAGCTATTGCACATATTGAGAAATTGCTTTATGTTCGCAAGATAATAAAAACCTAGTTTGCTGAGGATGTCCCCTTAATTTTTGGTCCCACATTTTTCCTATTTACAACCCACACTCCGACCAGGATCAAGACCCCACCCAGCAAAGTGGCAAGATATAGTTGCTCCCCCAAGATGAGCGCAGCGACAACCACGGTAGACACCGGTTCCAGGTACAGGAATGCTCCGGTTTGCGCCACCGGCAAAACCTGTAAAGCATCGTACCAGAAGATATACGCCAGGCCGGAGCAGAAAATCCCCAAGAAGGCGATACCTGCCCAGCCTTCCCAAGGGATGTAGCCAATCTGATTGAGACCACCCTCCACAAAAAACAGGACCGAGGAGAACAACCAACCGAATGCCATCACGTAGAACATCATCAAGGTAGCGGGGTATTTCTGCAAACCGCGTCGCGATAATACGGAAAAGATCGCCCAATTTGGCGCACTGATGAGAATTAGGAAATCCCCCACAGTACCAAATTTTCCCGAAGCAAGTTGGACCAGATCGCCGCGCGTGACAACCAGCAGGACTCCCAAAGCGGAAAGAAAAATCCCCACCACTTGCAACCAGAACAGCTTCTCTTTCAACGCCAGCCACCCCAGCAAGGCCATGAAGACCGGGATGGTAGCAACGATCCAGGCAGTGGTTGAAGCCTGTGCGGTGACCAGTCCAGTGGACTGCAGCCACTGGTGGAAAGTGATACCCAGGAACCCCAACAGAGCAAAATACGCCCAGTCCCGTTTTTCAGGCAATGCGAACTTCCGCCCGACCAGCACGGCGATCCCGAGGATGACCACTCCCATTCCAAAACGCAACCAGACCACCACATCGGGGGTGGCATATCGCAGGGCAACCTTGGTTGCCACGAACGAGGCTCCCCACACAATAACCGTAAAGAGAGCCTCGATAACGGCGCGGCGGCGGCTAATTCCCATGGCTGGAAAGTGTACCATAACATCCGACCTTACCGAAACTTAATTGTGCAGTATTGGCACCTGCATTATGAAGGCTGATAACCCAATCGACCATCACGACAGCGCCGGACTTTCTGATAAACCTCCTATGCGCAAACCAGATAAAAGTGGTTAGAATAACGACGATGAACCGTCCCCATATTATCGTAAACGTTTCCATGACCGCTGACGGGAAAATCGACAGCGCTGCCCGCAAAGGTGCAACCATCTCCTCCCAGACGGATAAAGCCCGGGTGGACGGCCTGCGCGCCAGCGTGGATGCAGTCCTCGTCGGCGGGCGAACTTTGCTCAACGAAGATCCGAAATTGACTTTAAATTCCGCTGAGTTACGGGCGGGGCGGATCCAAAAAGGGTTACCGGAAAACCCAGCCAAGGTTGGAATATTTTCGGAAATACCTATCGGAATGTCGGAAGGCCTGCACTCAATGCACGGTGTTCACGGGGCTGCGACCAGTTCGCCTTTAGGTCATTTTTTAACCTCCGGTCCTGCAAAGGTTTATCTTTTCACCACCCAATGCATTGATCCGGAATTAATTGCCCAGTTCGAAACCGCTGGAGCAAAGGTCCAGACCATGGGAGAGGAACGCGTTGACCTGATATCAGGGTTCCGGTCATTATCCAAAGCAGGAATCCGCTCGGTGCTGGTCGAAGGCGGCGGGACACTCATCGCTGAACTATTCCGCCTCAACCTGGTAGATGAATTGACCATTTACATTGCCCCAAAAATCTTCGGCGGCACAACTGCGCCCAGACTGGCAGACGGCCGCGGTTTTTTGGCTTAACAGGCTCCAGGCCTGAAACTGAAATCGGTAGAAATAATAGATGATGAGGGTGGTATCCTGATCAATTATTTAAGCGAACACAAGGAGTAATTAATGGATCTCTCCAAGATGCAAATCAAAGAACTGCTTGACGAGGGCCGCGCTCACGCCTGTGACGGCGTGGGCCCTGACCACGCGTGTGTCAAGATAGCTGCAATCGCGGAACTACCTTCCCGCTTTGGCCAGTTCCATATCGTGGCTTTCTACAATAATAAGGACGGCAAGGAACACGTTGCCATAGTGCGCGGGGATGTTACCAACGGCGAGGATGTGCCGGTACGCGTTCATTCCGAATGCCTGACCGGCGATGTAATAGGCTCCCTGCGCTGCGACTGCCGCGACCAATTGGAATCTGCCCTGCGCATGATCGGCGAGATGGAACAAGGAGTGCTGCTCTATATGCGCCAGGAGGGCCGGGGCATAGGGCTGATCAACAAAATCCGCGCTTACGGCCTGCAGGAACACGGCTACGATACAGTGGAGGCAAACATCGCCCTTGGCTTCCGCGATGATGAACGCGACTATAGCATTGCCGCCCACATGCTAGATTCGCTACACATCAAATCCATCCGCCTCATCACCAACAACCCAAAGAAAATCGAAGACCTAAAAAAGAACGGTATTAAGGTTAACGGGCGCATCCCGCACATCATGCAGCCCAACCAATACAACCGCTTTTACCTGGAGACCAAGGCACTTAAATCCGGACACCTCATGGACCTGCACGGCAAGGAACACCTCCAAGAACAAGCTGACTATCCCCTGGTGGAAGGAATGGATGAGGATGTACTAGCGGTCATTCGCAAGTATTACAAATAAGTCTGCAAATCCCTAGGAATTTTATTCAAACCTTCGCCAGGATATGCTATACGAAAAGGACGCAAATGTCTCTCAGAAATCGGACGTCAGTAATTACAGGTGCTACAGGAGGGTTGGGTTCGTTTTTGGCGCATACCCTGGCGGAAGAAGGGTCAAACCTGGCACTACTGGACCGCCATCCCGACAAACTAGCCGCATTGATAAAAAGCATTGGCGCGCCCGAAAGCCAGATCCTTGCAAGCAATGTGGACCTGATCGATCCGATCAAGACGGATTTTGCGGCCGAAGAAGTAGTAGCAAGATTTGGCCAAGTGGACATCCTGCTTCACCTGGTTGGTGGTTGGACGGGTGGCAAAACCCTGCTCGACACTCCTGCGGACGATCTGGCGCTCATGATCAACCAACACATATGGACGAGCTTCAATGTCACCAAGGCTTTCGTCCCACACCTGGTTAAGAACGGTTGGGGACGTGTCGTCATGATTACATCCCCCACTGCAACCCGCCCAGGCATCAAGAGTGGACCCTACGCAATCGGCAAATCCGGTCAGGAAGGTTTGATGATGACGCTCTCGCAAGAACTCAAAGGCACCGGCGTAACCGTCAACCTGCTTCAAGTCAAAACGATTGACATCAAACGCGAGAAAATCTCTGCGGCATCTCCAGACAACAACTCCTGGACCACACCAGAGGAAATTGCAGCGAGTATCCTGTATCTGCTCACCGATGAGGCCGGAACAATCAATGGAGCGAAAATACCCCTGTTTGGATCATTTTGACATTTATCCCCGGCATCAGACAAGATACCGGGGATTTTTTTCTCTCCCGACCTACCAACTTTATCCTGCAGAACGCCGTCTTATCGCTTATACTTTATCATTATCGCGGAGGATCATTTGACACTTCAATCCGAAATATTTGAACAACCCGATTGCCTGGCCCACCTGTTAGGCAAACAGCGGGAGACCGTGGAGAAAATCGTTGCAGCCATTCATCAGCGCGAGATCCGCTATGTATTTTTAGCTGCCCGCGGTACATCGGATAATGCAGGCCGGTATGCCAACTACCTGTGGGGAGCGCAAAACCGGCTGCCCCTGGCGCTGGCGACCCCATCTCTGTTCACCTATTATGAGCAGCCCCCAACCTTGGACGGCGCGCTTGTTGTTGGCGTATCCCAGTCAGGGCAATCGCCGGATATCGTCAGTGTCATCGATGAAGGGCGCCGCCAGGGCTGCCTGACCCTGTCCATCACCAACGCCCCTGATTCACCCCTGGCGCAAGCAGCCGAGCTCGTCCTGGACATCCAGGCAGGTGAAGAAAAGGCGATTGCCGCCACAAAGACATATACAAACGAACTGATGGCGATCGCGATGCTTTCCGCCGCACTTGCAGATGACAAAACTCACTGGCGCGAATTGGAGAAAGTCTCCGGCTGGGCCGAAAAGGTGCTTAAACAGGATGCATCGATCGCACGCATGGCTGAACGCTATCGCTACATGCGCCAATGCGTCGTACTTGGGCGTGGATTCAACTACTGCACGGCTTTCGAATGGGCATTAAAACTCAAGGAAATGACATATACTGTCGCCGAGCCGTATTCTTCCGCGGATTTCCAGCATGGACCCATCGCCATGGTGGAAGGTGGGTTCCCGATCCTGGCGGTGGCACCTCGAGGAAAGGTCCTGGATACGATGTTGGAAATGTTGGGCCGCTTACGAGGCGATCATCACGCTGAACTTGTGGTCATCTCAGACGATAAGCGCGCACTTGCCCTGGCACAGTCTCCAATTCAACTTCCGGATGGGATGCCCGAATGGCTCACCCCCATCATCAGCATTATTCCAGCCCAACTATTTTCATACCATCTGACACTAGCCAAAGGTATCAATCCCGAAAGTCCGCGGACGATCGGAAAAGTGACTGAGACCCATTAATAAAAACCGCCGCAGGTTGACTTGACCTGCGGCGGTTTTTTTATGCCAATCATTAATTTGTATTATTTCCAAAACTGGGGTAAATAAGGCTTATTTGTTTCAAGCATATCTTCGAGCACTTCCGGGATCTTATCCGCCTTAGGGCCGAGGGGATGAGCCAGCAAGGCTTGATATGCGGCTTCACGGTCACCGTGAACTGCGGCTTCGATCGTCAACAACTCATACGATTTTAGTTGCGCAATCAGGCCAAAACAAACGAGAGGCAAAGGTTCGGCAGGAAGCGGCTGCACACCGTTATGGCCAATCTTTGCCGGCATTTCCAGAACCCAATTGGCAGGCCACTCCTTCACAGCACCATTATTGCGGGTATTGACAATGTGCGTCTCCCCCAAATCATTGTAGTGGGCGTTGAGCAACTGGGTTGCAACGGTAGAATAATATGCGCCGCCACGCTTCATCAAGTCTGCCGGCGGTTCCTTCAAGTCAGGATCGGCATACTCGCTCAACAGGTCTTTCTCAATCCCGATGACTTCTTCCGCTCGTGACGGAGGCCACTCTTCCTGGGAAACCAATTTCTTGTCGGTAGCATAATAATATTGCAAATAAGAATTGGGGATCATGCGTAAAACTTCGATCGTGCGCGGGTCCCATTCCGGATCTTCTTCCGCCTTGAGAGAGGCAATATATCCTTCGATCACCTGCGGCCATACATCCTCCCCATCCACGCTAAATCCACGGTGCCAGGAAAGATGATTCAGACCAAGGGTGCGGAGTTCGGTGTGCCCGGGGTCAATGTGCTTGCCGGTGCTCCGTTCAAGTTCATCAATTATCGACATTTTGGTAGTGATCGGAACATTACAAACACCAACCGCCAGCACTTCTGAAGCATAGTCACTCAAGGCCTGTGTCACCAGACCAGAAGGATTGGTGAAATTCACCAACATTGCAGCGGGTGCAAGTTCACGCATATCCTGGGCTATTTTTAGAATGACAGGGACTGTTCGCAAAGCTTTTGCCATCCCTCCCACACCCGTTGTCTCCTGTCCAATCAGGTGATGACGCTTTCCCAAATATTCATCTTTTCGGCGTGCTTCCATCTGACCAACGCGCAACTGCGTTGTCACATAAGAGGTATTTTTAATTGCGTCACGTTGATCTGTAGTCAGGACAACCTTAAACGGTGACCCCCCGGCTTCCACCATCCGCCGAGCAAACCCCCCTACGATTTCAAGACGGGTAGAATCAATGTCCATCAACCAAAGTTCTTTTAGGGGGAATTGATCAGTGCGTGCTAAGAAACCATTAACCAGTTCTGGAGTGTAGGTTGATCCGCCACCAATCACAGCAACTTTCATGGTATTTTCCTATCTAATAGAATGGAATAGTGTCAATGATTTAATGTAAGCGCTTACATGCAATTCTAACACAATATGCACTGACGAATGGGACCTTGAGTCACGGGTCAGAAAATGGGAGATTTGACTTTTCTCCCTTGCAATGCCCATGTTCAGAGCTTATACTCAGCCTGCATAGCGTTAAAGCTATTCAATGGTAACGGAGACAACATGGAAGACCTTTATCGAGAAATTATCATAGATCACTACAAAAACCCCCAATACCGCGGCCATCTGGACCCGAATAATATCCAATTCGAGGACGATAACCCGCTGTGCGGCGACCATATAGAAATCACTCTGCGAATTGACGAATCTGGCAAGGTAACTGACGGGCGTTTCGACGGCAAGGGTTGTGCCATCTCGCAGGCTTCAGCAGACCTGCTCATCGAGTCCATTATTGGGAAATCGCTGGAGGATGTAAAAAAACTAACCAAACAGGATATTTTGGATTTGCTGGGAATAGAACTCGGCCCGGTGCGACTGAAATGTGCGCTTCTATCGTTAAAAGTTCTCAAGGCCGGTGTATACGGTTTGGGCGAAGCCAACGACGAATTAGTTGAATAAGCAATCAGGCTGGACCTCCTACTTCATGATCCCCGATCCCCATGTTCAATTACACCCTGTTCGACCCATCCAAACTAGAATATGTCGACATCTCTCCAATAGACCAATTAACCGATGGCGAGCGCCTATTTGTCGATTTGGGTGGAAAATCCATCGTCATTTTCAATCTGGCTGGCAAATTATTTGCGATCGGGGATGTCTGTTCCCACGACAATGGACCGGTTGGCGATGGAGAGATCGAGGAGAATGAAATTATCTGCCCGCGTCACGGGGCACGCTTTGACATCCATACCGGCAAAGCCACCTCCCTACCAGCAATAGTTGACATCCCAGCTTACCCGGTCCGGGTGGTGGAGGGGATGATTCAAATTGGAGTGCCGAAGTTTTAAAATAGCATTATAAAAGCGGAGGTTTTGCGGCTTCCGTCTTTTTTCAAAGTAAATATTTATTAATTTCCCTCTCCATCATGTCTACCACGTCCACCATGGCGGTTTGGACCTCGGGGCTTAGTCCCGCACCAATCGCAAAATTCTTGCCGTTTATGCCAATCAGGGTAACCCGGCATTTAGCCACCCAAGGATACAACAATTGACCCAGGTGCAGAGTTTCCGCAACGCCCCATCCATGAACGGACCCCGTACCTGATGTGAAACTGGCTAACTCGTCCGGTCCGACCCGAATGACTATCCCAGCATTCGCTGACGACCGGACTGCGTCTACAACAATCGCCGCATCCATACCCTCCAGCAAGTCGAGTAAAACCAGCCCCGGCAGTTCAGAGGTTTCGACGTTCACCTGGGCGGCACTTTCCGGATGCAGAGCCTGCCACATTCGAACCGCCTCCAACCCGGCGGCGTCGTCCCCGCGCAGGGATTGGCCGATTCCAAGTACAAGAATATTCATTCGTAAATTTTACCGCCATGACAGCGTCCTGGCGGTAAGTAATTCTTACACTGCAGGTCACAACTCAAGCCTGACCTACGTCTTCAACTTTCAGCTTCAGGAAATGCGTGGCACACGAGATACATGGGTCATAAGAACGAACCAAGTGCTCAGCGGTGAGTGTGGCTTGTTCCTGCTCCATCTTGACCAGTGTGGGTGCCAACACGAACAGATCGGCTTCGATACGCGGCAGGTTTTGGGCAGTGGGCGGGACTATCCTGGCGAACTTGACCATTCCCTGCTCGTCGATCTTGTAGCGGTGATAGAGCAAACCGCGGGGGGCTTCGCTCATACCGCAACCTTCGCCTGCCTTAAGTTTAAGGTTTGCATGCGCCGGTTGATCGGGATGATAGGCTTTGATCAATTGTATGGCTTCTTCGTAGAAATTAACCAGTTCCACTGCGCGGGCAATCAGGGACTTGTAGGGATTCTTAAGCGGCAAGTTGAGTTTGGCATCCTTCAACGACTTCTGCGCCGCCGGGAGCAATTGGGGATGGTTCAAATTTAAGCGCGCCAACGGTCCCACCAGATAAGTTCCACCGAATGCAGTATGACCGTGAAGGGCGTTCGAATGCTGGACATGTTCCTCAAAGTAGCGCATTTCATAATCCGCGACAGAAGTTTTGTAGCCTTTCGATGAAAGTACATCACCGCGCATAACACCATATTCTTCCGGGTGGTGGATAGCAACGAATTCGTAGTCGATCTCCAGGTCCGGATATGGCAGGGTCAACGACCACTGGACAGTCTGTTTGGCAGCCTCCAGACCCCAATCCAGTTCTGGGATCAGGGCATTGAGCGAGGCTGCATCCGGCCAACGGTAGAAGCCACCCACGCAGGCATTAACCGGGTGCACGCTCCGCCCGCCGATGGCCTTCAACACATCGTTGCCTATCTTTTTCATCCGCAGGGCATTCTTGACCAGCTCGGGGGCGATGGCTGCCAAGTCAAGCGCAGACGGATATCCAAGCAGATCGGGAGCCTGCAGCAAGTAGATGTGCAAGGCATGGCTTTCGATATGTTCGCCGCAATACATTAAACGCCGCAAGGCATAAACCTGGGCGCTGACTTCCACATCCAGGGATTTTTCCAGAGCTATGACAGAACTCATCTGGTAAGCCACCGGACAAATACCGCAGATGCGGGCGGTAATATCGGGGACTTCCTGAAGGAAACGTCCCACTAAAAATCCTTCAAAGAAACGCGGCGGTTCGTATATGTCCAACCGGATTTCGACAACCTGGTCATCTTTCACACCGATGTACAGTCCGCCTTCACCTTCAACGCGTGCCAAGGCGGGAACTTCAATCGTCTTCATTTAGTCTCCTTGCCTGTTGCGGCCTTTAGAGCAGCGTCCGCTGCAGCACGGAATGCGGGGGAATTACTACTGAAACTGCGCAGCAGGTTTGCCGTCTCATTTGGGTAGCGATCATGCGGCACCATGCTGGCAACCAGTGAGTGGAAATTCCCGGCACTGGAGGGTCCGAAGCAACCGTAACAACCGCGCCCATTGGCCGGACAAAGAGCGCCGCACCCGCCATGCACGACTGGACCCAGGCAGGGGATGCCCTGCGCAACGGCAACACAAATAATGCCGCGGCGTTTACATTCCAGACAGACCGGGCTGGGTGGAAAATTTGGTCTGCGGTTCTGCAGCAATGCCGCGAGGACTTCGACAACCGTACCCTTATTCACCGGGCAGCCCCAGATTTCCAAATCAACCGGGACATTGGCAGAGATGGGAGTGGAGGTCTCAAGGATGTGCAAGTACTCGGGGTGAGGATACACAGCCCTGGCATAATCGTCCACCTTGGCGAAGTTACGCAGAGCTTGGATTCCGCCTGCCGTGGCACAGGTGCCAAGGGCGATCAAAAACTTGCATTCAGCGCGCACATCCTTGATCCGTTCAGCCTCGTGCGGGGTCGTAATTGAACCTTCGACAATCCCCACATCGTATGGGCCCGGCTTCACAGTGCGAGTGGCTTCGAGGAAGTATGCAATATCAACGGCAGAGGCCAGATCGAGCAGTTCGTCTTCCAGATTCAGAATGGATAACTGGCAACCGTCGCAGGAGGAGAATTTGTAAACGGCCACTTTTGGCTTCAGAATGGTTTTTGGAGTGAGAGTCATTAATACTCCTCCACATTAAAGATTTTATCAAGCGCACTGAAGGGAAAGACAGGCCCGTCTTTGCAAATAAAATAAGGACCCTGCTGGCAATGGCCACAAGCGCCCTGCCCGCACTTCATATTACGTTCCAGTGAGACGTAAATATGTTCAGGAGGGATGCGGCGGGCAAGGGCTTCATAGATGACAAAGCGCATCATAATCTCAGGACCGCAAGTCAGAACAGCGGTTTTATGCGGGTCTACCCGGAAGTGGTAGAACCACATTGGAACAACTCCCACGCGACCGGTCCAATTCTCATCACCGCGGTCCACCGTCACCTGCATATCAAATCCGGCTTTTTGCCAGGTTTCATATTCAGTTGGGAACATCAGATCTTTGGGTGTACGCGCCCCATAAAGCAAGGTAATTTTTCCGTATTTCTCACGGTTGCGGATAATTCTATATATGGCGCCTCGCAGCGGGGGCAGGCCAATTCCGCCGCAGGCAATGACCACGTCCATCCCTTCAATTGTTTCCATCGGCCAGGAGGTACCAAAGGGGCCGCGGATCCCAACCACATCCCCAACTTTTAGACGGCTGGTGGCTCTTGATACGTTGCCAATATGCCGGATTGTGTGGACGAGCAACCCGCCGGCAGTTTCGAGATCGGAACTCATTGAAATGGCAGCTTCCCCATATCCGGGCACATAAAGCATGTTGAACTGTCCCGGCTCAAAGCGATAACGATTCTGCACATCGGGATCAGTGAACTTGAACTGGAAAGTGGTAACCCCCTCAGCTTCCGGGATGGATTTAACAATTTCAGCCCATTGTGGAAGGAGCAGTTTATCAGGGTACCCTGCGCTGTGGGCGCCAGTGTTTATCTGCGTGGTGGTCATGACTTCACCTCCGCACGGATGGCGGATATTTCTTCAGTAATATCAATCCCCGCCGGGCACCAAGTGATACAACGACCACATCCAACGCAGCCCAGCACATTGAACTGAACCTTCCAGGCACCCAATTTGTGAGTCAGCCACTGGCGATAACGTGAGCGGATATTAGGGCGGGTATTACCCCCGACAACATACGAGTAATTAGGGTTAAAGCAAGAATCCCAAACTCGCTCGCGCCGGGTGGACTTGCCGAGGATATCCACCTGGTCAGTGGCATCCCAGCAAAAGCAGGTAGGACAGACCATAGTGCAATTGGCGCAAGAGAGGCAGCGTTTGCTCACATCATTCCACCGGTCAGCATCCAGATGATCGGTCAGCAGGTCGGGTAAATCGCTGGTATCCATGACGCGGCCCATTGATTGGGCGGCGCGCTCCATGGCTTGGGATGCGGTGTTCTGCACGAATGCCGAAGGCAGGTCAAAAGTGCGGTCAGCCAGCAGAGCGCGACCCAGCTCCGAGCCAACCTCCACCAGGAAAACTTCGTCCAATTCGGTCACACACAAATCAAATCCGGCGCCCAGACGCGGCCCTGTACCCATCGAAACGCAGAAGCAGGTCGCATCCGGATCCAGGCAATTGACAGCCAGGATGAACAGGCCCTCGCGGCGCAGGCGGTAGATCGGGTCATTGAAATCCTCCCGCAAGAATATTTTGTCCTGGATGTGGATGGCAGCCAATTCACAGGCACGCACGCCGATCAAGGCAAAGCGCGGGGCAGGTTCGTCGTTCTCTTTAAATTGCCACTTCCCCTCCTTCACCGCACTGAAAAGAGTATGACGAGGTGGAAAAAGGAACTGCTTCCAAGACTGATTGGCGGGTATAAAGTCGAAGTAGCGATCCCTGCCGGTTTGGATCATCCGGTACGAAGCTGGATTTTGATCACTCAGGATCCCACGCGGCAGATCTTTCAGACCGTCAATTGTTGTATAAACGATACTCTCATCCTGCATATGTGGACCGACGGTCTGATAACCGTTTTTCCTGAGGTCCGCCAGGAGAAGGTCAAATTCGGGTTTTGGAAGCGCGACAGTGCCACCTACGTTCAGGGTTTTATCAGTCATTCATGGTCTCCACCGGTCCGGCAAACATGTCGATCAATTGCAAACGAGTAACCATCAGGCGGCTGGCAACAACGTTAGATAGCCTGCGCATTAACAGATAGCCGAAGTCGTGGTCGTTTTCAGCAAACTGGCGCAGTCCCTCTGCATCAATACACGCCACCGTACTGTCCAGCACAGCCACGGCACCGGCTGT
>DASVKG010000084.1:0-14009 GCA_036385495.1 Anaerolineales bacterium
TTCGCCATCGGCAACTTCAAAGTTTTCCAGATAGCCTTCTTCTTTCAAGATCTTGGCAATTTCTACTTTGACCTTTGAAAGCGGCATAGCTGTCAGGGCCTGACCACTCATCACGGCATTGCGGATGCGGGTCAACATATCAGCAATTGGATCAGTCATGCTCATTTCCTACCTCCACCCGGCTACCATGACGACTTCATGACGCCGGGGATTTTCCCTTCCAGCGCGTATTCGCGGAAACAAATCCGGCACAGGCCAAAACGTCGAATATATCCGCGTGGACGTCCGCAACGCGAGCAGCGATGACGTACTTGGTTGGAATACTTGCGACGGGTTTCACGATATTTCATGCAAGTGCTTGCCATATTTATTCTTCCTTCTTAAACGGCATGCCCAGCAGTTGCAACATCAGCCGTGCATGATCGTCAGATTTGGCTGTGGTCACTATCGTGACCTCCAGACCTCGAACCTTATCAATCTTGTCGTATTCAATCTCTGGAAAGATCAACTGATCACGCAGACCGAGTGTATAGTTGCCGCGTCCATCGAAAGCCTCCGGGGAAACGCCGCGGAAGTCACGTACGCGCGGCAGTGCGGTGTTAATCAACCGGTCCAGGAAGGCCCACATTTTGGCACCGCGTAAGGTTACCTTGGTGCCGATGACTCGTCCCTCACGCAGTTTGAAGTTGGCAATACTCTTGCGTGCCTTGGTCATGACGGGCTTCTGACCGGTAATGATCGTCATGTCGCCCATCGCCGCTTCTAGCATTTTCGGATTATCCATTGCTTCACCGCCCAGGCCAATATTGACCACGATCTTTTCTATGTGCGGTACCTGCATAATATTCTTATACATGAATGCTTTGCGGAGGGCCGAAACAACTTCTTTATGGTATTTTTCTTGCATTCTATTCATAAATCATTGCTCCACCAGGGGCTAATCAATCAACGCCTGGCAATTCTTGCAGACGCGGTGTGCGCCGTCATCGTCGCGTTGAACACTTATGCGGCTAGGTTCATTACACTTCGGACAGACCAACATCACATTCGAGATGTCGAGCGGTGCTTCGAACTTTATACGGCCGGGATTAATTGTTCTACCCTGAGTCTGAACCTGTCGCTGGTGTTTGGTATGGACGTTTACGCCCTGCACCACCAACCGGTGCTCATCGGGCAGAACCTTAATCACTTCGCCGCGCTTACCCTTTTCTTCAATTTTCCCGCTAATGATTTCAACGGTATCACCCTTACGGATCTTGACTCTCATCGTTCGCTCCTCAACTGACCTAGAGCACTTCCGGGGCCAGTGAAACTATCTTCATAAAGCCCTTTTCGCGCAGTTCCCGAGCCACCGGGCCGAAGATACGACTGCCTCTTGGATTCTGACCATCGGCATCCAGGATGACAGCAGCATTGTCGTCAAAGCGGATATAGGAGCCATCCTCGCGGCGCCATTCCTTGGTACAACGCACGATTACGGCCTTTACAATCTCGGATTTCTTGATCGCTCCATTGGGTGTCGCCGATTGGACCGCGCCTACCACAATATCACCGATCCTACCGTATCTTCGGGTCGAACCGCCCATAACGTGGATAACAAGGATCTCGCGCGCGCCGGTATTATCAGCAATTTTTAAACGAGATTCGTGCTGAATCATGGCTGTGCCTCCACAGGAGCCTCCCCAACCTCGGGAGTTGTCTCTTCAGGCGCCGTTGTGACCTCGGCAATACCTTTGTCAGCCGTGCGGATCTCACGTTTGATGATCGACTCAACCACCCAGCGCTTATCGCGTGAGATCGGACGGCTCTCCACGATCTGAACCTGATCACCGATTTGGCAACCCAATTCATCGTGCGCCTTGACGCGCTTGCTTAAATGCACCACTTTGCGGTAGAGCGGATGTCGGAATGTTCGGCCGATCTCAACCACAACGGTCTTGGTCATTTTATTACTGGTAACAACACCAGTTATACGACGACGGTCATTCATGCTTCACCTTCCTGTACAGTCGTCCGGGTACGCTCATTAAAGATAGTTACCATGCGGGCAACATCACGACGCAGCAGGCGCAGGTGGCTGGTATCGGTTAATTGGCCGGTGACCTGCTGGAAGCGGAGTTTCATTAACTCCTCGCGCATATCCGACAGTTTGGCCTGCATTTCATCTACCGACATCTTGCGAATTTCTTCGGATTTCATGCCTACTCTCCTGCCGCTACATCACTACGGGCAATGATTTTAGTTTTGATCGCAAATTTATGCCTGGCCAAGCCCAGTGCCTCTCGAGCAGCTGCCTCATCCAAACCGCCAATTTCGAACATGACCCGGCCCGGTTTGACCACAGCTACCCAATATTCCACGTTACCCTTGCCTTTACCCATGCGGGTTTCCGGGGGCTTCTGCGTATAGGGTTTATCCGGGAAGATGCGGATCCAGACCTTGCCCCGGCGCTTCATTGCATGGACCAGCGCGCGGCGGGCGGCTTCAATTTGACGGGCGGTCACCCAACCTGGCTCCATCGCCAGCAGGCCATAATCGCCGAAGGAAATTTCGACGCCGCGCGATTCCTTCCCTTTCATACGGCCGCGCATCTGCTTGCGGTACTTCACACGTTTTGGCATTAACATAGCATCAACCTCACTTCACAGACGCCTGGTCTACTCACTAACGTAGACGCCTTCGGTAGTTTCGATTTTTTCTTCAACTTCGGTTTTCATCTCGCCATGGTAGACCCAGACCTTGACGCCGATCCGGCCATAGGTTGTCGCGGCCTCGGCACGGGCAAAATCAATATCCGCACGTAAAGTTTGCAGCGGAACCCGGCCATCACGAAGCCAAACCGTGCGAGCCATTTCTGCGCCGCCCAAGCGGCCAGCGACCTCGATCTTGATCCCTTGCGCGCCCTGGCGCATCGCCTGCTGGATGGCACGTTTCATGGCCCGGCGATAACTGATGCGGCGTTCCAGTTGATCTCTAATATTATTGGCAACCAGATAAGCATCGCAATCAGGAAATTTGATCTCTTTAATATCCAAATCCACTTTCTTGCCAGTCAACCCTTCGAGGGCTACCCGAACTTTCTTAATGCCTTCGCCTTTGCGACCGATCAGGATGCCCGGTTTGGCAGTAAAAACGGCCACTTTCAATTTACCTGGGTAGCGTTCTATATCTATGCGAGAGACGCCAGCTCTGCCTGATTCTCTGTAGAGCATATCGCGAATAGCGAAGTCCTGTGACAATTGCTCACGGTATTGGGCACCTTCAGCGAACCAGCGGCCCCGCCAGTCTTTATTAACATTCAGTCGAAAACCGATCGGATGAACTTTGCGACCCATAAGATCTCCTTCGTCTTTTCTTTGCCGGTCAGGCAACCTCGCGTTCGCGCAGGACAACCGTCACGTGCGATGAACGCCGCAGGACCGGCTTGAAGCGACCGCGTGCCCCGAAACGGCGCCATTTACGAGTAGGCGCTTCGTCGGCAAAGATTTTTGCGACGAAAAGGTCGTCGCGGCTGACACCGAAGTTCTCCTCGGCATTGGCGACGGCAGAAGCCAGTAGTTTTCCAACCGGCAACGCCGCGTTCTGGGGTGCGAAGCGCAGCATTTCTAGGGCCTGCACTGCATTTTTTCCGCGTACCAAATCGACCACCAGACGAACTTTCTGGGCCGAGATGGAGAGGTAACGTAATTGAGCACGAATATCATGAGTCATCTCAATACTCCTAAACCGTCGGCTTTGACGTCCTCTCGCCTGCCATATGGCCACGGAACAACCGCGTTGGCGCAAATTCACCAAGGCGATGACCGACCATATTTTCGGTAATGTAGATCGGCACATGGCGTCGGCCGTCATGGATGGCGATCGTGTGTCCCACCATCTGGGGGAAAATCACACTGGCGCGACTCCAGGTGCGGATGACTTTCTTCTCACCTTTCTGGTTCATCGCTTCAATCTTCTTCAATAGTTTTGGGGCAATGTAGGGCCCTTTTTTCAATGAACGAGACATATCTGGTTACCTCGCTTACTTTCAGCGCCTTAGCGGCTAGACTTGCTGCGGTGGCGCACGATGTATTTATCCGTCGATTTGTTGCGGCGGGTCTTGTAACCACGGGCAGGTCTGCCCCACGGGGTTTTTGGACCGGGCATCCCGGTAGGTTGTCTGCCTTCACCACCACCGTGCGGGTGGTCACGCGGTGACATCGCTGTACCGCGCACGGTCGGGCGAATACCCATGTGGCGTTTACGTCCAGCTTTACCCAGCTTGATGTTACTGTGATCCAAATTACCGACCTGACCGATTGTGGCAAAACACACCTGGCTCACCAAGCGCACTTCGCCCGATGGGAGACGAATCTGGGCGTACTCGCCTTCTTTAGCAAGCACCTGCGCAGAACCTCCAGCAGAGCGGACGAGTTGTCCCCCCTTCCCCGATTTTAATTCGATGTTATGGACCAAAGTACCAACCGGGATGTTCGAGAGAGGCAGGTTGTTGCCAGGACGAATCTCGGCTTGAGGTCCGGAAAGGAGAGTATCACCAACTTTTATCCCAAGGGGAGCAACAATGTAGCGTTTCTCGCCATCGGCGTAATTCAATAAGGCTAGGCGAGCTGTTCGATTGGGATCATATTCGATCGCCGCAACCTTGGCCGGGATGTTTTGCTTGTCACGCTTGAAATCCAAAATGCGAATATAACGGCGATTACCACCGCCACGATGGCGTACTGTGATACGGCCAGTGTTATCGCGTCCTCCATGTCCACGCGGATGAATTATCAGACTACGCTCAGGTGTGGACTTAGTAATCTCTTCGAATGTGTATCCAGTCATCCCCCTCTGGCCGGGTGTCGTGGGTTTATACTTTTTTACAGCCATTACTTCACCCCTTCAAGAAACTCGAGGGTGCTTCCCTCGGCCAATGTAACAACCGCTTTCTTGAAACCAGCATCTCTAATCATCAAGCGACGGTTGCGACGACGGCTGCGTTTACCAGCCGTATTTAGTATGTTTACACGCGTGACCTTTACGTCGAACAACGTTTCAACTGCGTCCTTCACTAATGTTCGGGTGGCACTGGGCGCGACCTCGAAGGAATATTGGCGAAGTTTGCCAGTCTGATAGTTCGACTTCTCAGTGACAAGCGGGCGGCGAAGCACATCATAAATCGTAATCATGCTGCCCTCCTACACTAAAAAAGACTTCAAAACGTCCAATGCCTTCAGCGGCATGACGAGTTTATCGTACCCAAGGAGATCCCGAATATTCAGATAATTTGCCTTCAGGAGCCTGGCATCCGGGAGATTATTGGTCGAACGGGCGACCACATCATACTCGGCATCCTTATCAGTGACCAGGATCAAGACAGTCGCATCGCCGACAAGAATATTCAAAGCCTGGGCCATCAGCCGGGTCTTCGGTTCAGGCAGAACAAATTCATCCACAATAACAAGGCCTGCCTCGGCCGCTTTGGCTGTCAGTGCCGAACGCAGTGCTGCCCGACGCATTTTCAGCGGCATATGCTGCGTGTACTTGTGAGGGCGTGGAGTATGGATCTTGCCACCATGGACCCATTGTGGAGCGCGTGTGGACCCCTGACGGGCACGGCCGGTCCCCTTTTGTTTCCAAGGCTTTTTACCACCACCGGAGACCTCGCTGCGCGTCTTGGTTTTGTGAGTCCCCAGGCGGGCATTTGCCATTTGTTGAATATAAGCCTGGTGCATCAAATCAATATTTACCGGAGCTTCAAAGATCTCAGCCGGAAGTTCAACCGTCATGACCTTTTCGCCCTTCATGTTGAGAACGTCTGCTTTCATATTACCATTGCTCCCATTATCCGCGTTATTGCTTGCGCGCTTCCTGCACCACAACCAGACCGCCTTTGGACCCGGGGACGGCTCCAGTAACACCGAGCAGGTTGCGCTCTGCGTCCACTAGAACAACCTTCAAGCCTTGGGAAGTAACGCGTTCGTGACCCAGATGACCTGGGCGGCGCGAGCCCCGGTATACTCGACCAGGAGTCGTCGTCGCACCGTTCGAACCGGGGGCGCGAAGACGGTCTGAGGCGCCATGCGTCTTGGGGCCACCAGCGAAATGGTAGCGCTTGACCACACCAGCAAAACCTTTACCTTTGCTGGTACCCACAACGTCCACGCGCTCGCCGATGCCGAATACTTCTACCGTGACTTTGTCACCAACCTTGTATTCAGCATCCTTGCTGCGGAATTCGCGCAAAAAACGCAGAGGCGGTAATTCGTTTTTCTTGAGATGGCCCAGTTCGCCTGAAGTCAGACGCTTGGGTTTTGACTCTTGGAATCCGAGTTGCACCGCTGCGTAGCCTTCTTTCTCTGGAAGGCGTACCTGCGTTACGTAGCATGGCCCAGCTTCGATCAGAGTAACCGGCAATGCAACACCGGTCTCATCGAAGATCTGGGTCATGCCGATCTTCTTGCCAATCAGCCCTTTAAACATGCTCGGTTTTCTCCTTCAAAAGATATTTTGAGACTGTCAGCCGGGCTTGGCTGCATCATCTCGGTCACAGCACAGTCAACCGGCCTGCCGCGGCACACAGGTTTGTGGGGCCCACGAACAGAACCGTTCTTGCGCTGCCTATTTGGTCTAACTGGTCCGACCTGTCTTTCTATCCGCCAAGTTAGACAAAATAACAAAAATTAGATTTTTATCTCGATATCCACACCCGCTGGCAGGTTTAACCGCATAAGCATATCAATGGTCTTGGAATCAGGGTCAAGTACATCAATCAGACGATTGTGCGTGCGGATTTCAAAATGCTCATGCGAGTCTTTGTCAATGAAAGTCGAGCGGCGTATTGTAAACCGTTCTATCTTAGTTGGCAAGGGTACCGGGCCAACAACATGGGCACCAGAGCGCTCGGCTGTTTCGACAATCCGCTTGGCAGACTGGTCGAGGACACGATGATCATATGCCTTAAGGCGGATACGGATCTTTTGTTTCGTCATATCAATACCTATTCGATGATTTTTGTAATGACGCCAGCGCCGACGGTCAGGCCGCCTTCGCGGATGGCGAACTTGGAGCCTTGTTCGAGGGCCACAGGCACGATCAAGGTGACGGTCAGGTCAACATTGTCACCCGGCAGGACCATTTCCACTCCTGCAGGCAGTTCCACGTTGCCCGTCACATCCATCGTGCGGATGTAGAACTGCGGCCGGTAGCCGGTGAAGAATGCACTGTGCCGCCCACCCTCTTCCTTCTTCAGCACGTACACTTTCGCGGTGAACTTGGTGTGCGGGGTGATGCTCCCAGGTTTGGCTACCACCTGGCCGCGTTCCACGTCCGCGCGCTCGATGCCGCGCAGCAGCAAGCCCAGGTTGTCTCCGGCCATGCCCTCGTCCATCATCTTGTGGAACATCTCCACGCCCGTGCACACCGAGGTGCGGGTCGCGCGCAAGCCAATGATTTCCACCGGCTCACCAACTTTGATCACGCCCCGGTCCACACGCCCGGTCACCACCGTGCCGCGTCCCTTGATCGAGAACACGTCTTCCACCGGCATCATGAATGGCTTTTCGATCTCGCGCTTCGGCTCCGGAATGTACTCGTCCACCACCCGCAGCAACTCCTTGATGCTCGCATACTCAGGAGCATTCGGGTCCGTGCTCGTGCTTTCCAAAGCCTTCAGGGCGCTGCCACGCACGATCGGGATCGTGTCACCCGGGTAGCCGTAACCGTTCAGCAGTTCCCGCAGTTCCATCTCCACCAGCTCCAGCAGTTCCGGGTCGTCCATCTGGTCCACCTTGTTCAGGTATACCACGATGCTCGGCACTTCCACCTGACGGGCCAGCAGCACGTGCTCGCGCGTCTGCGGCATCGGTCCATCCGGCGCTGCCACCACCAGGATGGCTCCATCCACCTGCGCCGCACCCGTGATCATGTTCTTGATGTAGTCGCGATGACCGGGCATGTCCACGTGGGCGTAGTGCCGCTTGTCCGTCTCGTATTCCACGTGCGCTATGTTGATCGTGATGCCACGCGCCTTTTCCTCCGGCGCATTGTCAATCGTGTCATACGCTCGAAATTGCGCTTTCCCAAGGAATTGGCTGTACTTCGTGATCGCCGCCGTCAATGTCGTCTTCCCATGGTCAATATGTCCCATGGTCCCTACGTTCATGTGCGGTTTGTTCCGCTGATACTTCTGCTTCGCCATGAATTCTCTCTCCTTCTAGGGTGTACAAAAGAATTATGTATTTAGGATTTCACGCGCCACAGACTCTGGCACAGGCGCATAATGGTCGAATTCCATCGAAAACACGCCCCGACCCTGGGTCGCCGAGCGCAATTCGGTCGCATACCCGAACATCTCGCCCAGAGGTACAGTCGCATTGATAGCCTGGGCATTGCCCAGACGCATTTCCATGCCACGGATGGTTGCCCGGCGGGCATTTAGTCCGCCGATAATATCGCCCAGGAATTCTTCCGGAGCGACCGCTTCCACTTTCATGATCGGCTCCAGCAGGACTGGTCCGCCTTTTCGGACGCCTTCTTTAAAGGCAAAGGTAGCTGCCATCTTGAAAGCCATTTCGTTCGAATCCACTTCATGGAACGAACCGTCGAACAGCGTTACCTTTATATCAACAACCGGATATCCAGCTAGCACACCACTTTCGGCAACTTCCTTGATGCCTTTTTCTACTGCCGGAATAAACTCGCGGGGGATAACGCCACCGACGACTTTATTCTCAAAGACAACACCGCTGCCGCGCTCGCCCGGTTCCAGTGAGATAACCACGTGTCCATACTGGCCATGGCCACCCGTCTGCTTGACGTATTTGTAGTTGACCTCGGGCACAGGCCGCGTAATCGATTCGCGATACGCCACGCGCGGCTTGCCAACATTGGCCTGCACCCGGAACTCACGCATCATACGATCTACAATCACATCCAGATGCAATTCGCCCATACCGGAAATGATCGTCTGGCCGGTGTTCTCATCCGTATGGACGCGGAAAGTCGGGTCTTCTTCGGAGAGTTTGCGCAAAGCCTCGCCCATTCTGGCCTGGTCGGCAGTCGTCTTGGGTTCGATCGCCACCGAGACAACTGGCTCCGGGAAGGTGATGTTCTCGAGCATGACCATTCTGTTGTCACACAGCGTGTCGCCGGTGAACGTGTCCTTGAAGCCCAGTGCGGCGACAATATCTCCCGCATGTACTTCGGTGACATCTTCACGATGGTCAGCGTACATGCGCAACAGGCGTCCGATCCGCTCGCGCTTCCCTTTGGTGGAATTGGTGACCATTTGACCCTGGTTCAAAGTCCCGGAATAGACCCGGAAATAGGCCAGACGTCCCACATAAGGGTCGGTAACGATTTTAAAGACCAGCGCGCTCAATATTGCATCATCTTGAGGCGGCAATTCGACAACCTCGTTCGTCCGAGGATCCGTGCCGTGTACCGGGGGAACATCCAGAGGAGATGGCAGATAGTCAATGACTGCATCCAACACCAACTGAACGCCCTTATTTCGCAGCGAACTACCACAGAAAACCGGCGCAGCTTTACTTTCCAATACAGCCTGCCGGAGGGCTGTTTTTAATTCTTCAACGCCGATTTCCTTGCCTTCCAGATATTTGACTGTCAGAACATCATCCAGCTCGGCAATCCGCTCCACCATCGTATGGCGGCGCTCTTCGGCTTCCGTCTTCAAATCGGCAGGAATCTCAGCCTCACGCGGCTCTCTGCCCAGTTCATCATCCCAGAAGACGGCTTTCATCGTCATCAGGTCAACGACACCCTGGAAGGACGATTCCATTCCAATCGGCATCTGCATTGCAATCGGGTTGGCTCCCAGGCGCATCTTGATACTATCTAATGTGCGCTCGTAAGAGGCCCCGGTGCGATCCAGCTTGTTCGCAAAACAAATACGCGGCACGCCATAGCGGTCGGCCTGACGCCAGACTGTCTCACTCTGCGGTTCAACACCCTGAACTGCGTCGAAAACCACAACACCGCCATCCAAAACACGCAGCGAGCGCTGCACTTCTGCCGTGAAATCGATATGGCCAGGCGTGTCAATAATATTGATCTGATAGCCCTTCCACTCCGCTGTCACAGCCGCAGAGACAATGGTGATGCCCCGCTCCCGCTCCTGCTCCATCCAGTCGGTGACAGTGGTACCGTCATCAACAGAACCCAGACGATGGGTCTTGCCCGTATAGAACAGGATTCGCTCGGTGGTAGTCGTTTTACCGGCATCAATGTGGGCAATGATGCCGATGTTTCGATACCGATCAAGCGGGAACGCACGTGCCATGCTTCTCTATCCTAATTGATAAGTTTCAGGACCGCCAATTACATGCGGTAATGAGAGAAGGCACGGTTGGCATCCGCCATCTTATGGGTTTCTTCGCGCTTGCGGATAGCAGCGCCTTCGTTCTTGAAAGCATCCATAAGTTCGTCCGCCAGTTTTTCTGCGAACGATTTACCGGAGCGCGCCTTAGATGAATCGAGCACCCAGCGAATTGCCAGGGTTGAACGGCGGGCCTGTGGGACTTCCATCGGGACTTGATACGTGGCACCACCCACGCGGCGGGGCCGGACCTCCATGGCGGGCGCGACATTTCTCATGGCAGTTTCAAAGACCTCTACCGGGTCTTTGCCACCGCTGCGCTCGCGGATGATATCCAAAGTATCATACATCACACTAGTCGCCGTGCTTTTCTTACCACGGTGAAGCATGTGATGAATCATGGTTTGGATGGCAACACTGTTATAGCGGATATCGGGAAGGATCTCACGCTTTTCTGGCTTTGCACGACGCATGTGATTACTCCATCAAACGAATTAACTAAGCGGCAGTATCTTTCGGGCGCTTGGCACCGTACTTGGAACGGCTCTGTTTCCGGTTATTGACACCAGTCGTATCGAGCGAACCGCGCACGATATGATAACGCACACCCGGCAAGTCCTTCACACGGCCACCGCGCACCAGCACGACAGAGTGTTCCTGCAGCTGGTGACCCTCACCCGGAATATAAGCGGTGATTTCGAGACCATTGGTCAAGCGCACGCGGGCTATCTTCCGCAGCGCCGAATTCGGTTTCTTAGGGGTCGTGGTGCGGACGACAGTGCAGACGCCGCGTTTTTGCGGCGCACCTTTGGGCTGGCGTACACGGCGCTGTTTCTTCGTATTGAGCGTATACAACAATGCCGGAGCCTTGCTTTTGACTTTCTTTGACTGACGTCCTTTGCGGATCAATTGGTTAATTGTGGGCACGTTCGCCTCCGAAATAAATTTCCTTGCTGAGAACTAGGTTTTGTCAATAAGTGAGGCCATCACAAACTTGCCAGATGGCCTCTCTCTTACGAACTACGCAGTGGGCAGTGCGAAGCAGCCGCCTCTGTAGGCAACGAAGGGCAATTCTATCATGACGAGTGGATGACCGTCAAGGAAATTTCTAAGCTTTTTCGCGTTTGATGCCTTTCACCAGTTCTTCACCGATGTCTATCAGGCCGGTCGTGTACTTGGGCGGATGGATTTTTTCTTCATCTTTGCCAAACTTGATTACCTCGCCCGTATCGGTGACAGCCTCTACAGCCAAGCCAAGGGACTGTAACTCTTTGACCAGCACGCGGAAGGAAGCCGGGATGCTTGGCTCTTCAATTTGTTCGCCCTTGACAATAGCCTCATAAGTGTTGACGCGGCCCTGAACATCGTCGGATTTGACGGTCAGCATTTCCTGCAAGGTATAAGCCGCGCCGTAGGCCTCGAGTGCCCACACTTCCATTTCGCCGAAGCGTTGGCCGCCAAACTGGGCTTTACCGCCCAGGGGTTGTTGGGTAACCAGACTGTACGGTCCGGTAGAACGGGCGTGGACCTTGTCCTCGACCAGGTGGTGCAATTTGAGCATACTCATCACACCAACTGTCACAGGCTGGTCGTAGGGCTCGCCCGTTTTGCCATCATGCAGAACCTGCTTACCCAGGGTCGGAGCCGGGACTCCCCATTTCAGTGTAACTGCCTGGATGGTGGCTTGCAGCTTCGCGTCAGAAACATCGTCGTGACCAAAGGTATGCAGCCAAAGCTTAAGGCAAGCGCGGACAGCATTCTGGTTATAAGTTTCGCGCTGGGAGGGCACCGGGATTTCATCAGTGAAGATCGTTGCCGGTTCAAAATTGTGGTCCCGCAGCCATTCGGTCACTGCCGCGTGGCGGGCATAGTCCACTTCGTTCAACCGATACACATCGTAACCGCGCTCACCCAGCCACTGCTCCAGATACAAACGGCGGACTTCGTCGTCATCCTCGATCATCTCTGAGGTGTATTCCTGCTCTTTGAGCCAGTTCCAGGCAGTATCGGCAGTTTCTTGCCAGGCATAATCCACCATCCAGGCACGCGCCAGTTCGGCTTCGATTTCCTCTTCCGTAGCGCCATCAAAGACCGGTGTGATTGCCCGGAAACCAAGTTTCTGCGCGGCCCAACCCAGATGGACTTCCAACACCTGCCCAAGGTTCATACGGCCAGGTACGCCGGTCGGGTTCAAAATGATATCCACAGGTGTACCATCATCCAGGTACGGCATGTCTTCCACGCGGACAACGCGAGAGACAACGCCCTTATTGCCATGACGACCGGCCATCTTATCCCCAGCAGTAATCTTGCGGCGCTGGGCCACAGAGACGCGCACCATCATATCTACGCCTGCAGAAAGATCAGAATTATCTTCGCGGGTAAATACTTTCACATCCACGACCTTGCCCCGCTCGCCATGTGGCATGCGCAGGGAAGTGTCTTTCACGTCGCGCGATTTCTCGCCGAAAATGGCCCGCAGGAGACGCTCTTCAGGAGTCAGTTCTTTCTCGCCCTTGGGTGTAATCTTGCCGACCAGGATGTCGTTCGGCCCGACTTCTGCGCCGATGCGAATGATGCCGCTTTCGTCGAGATCTTTGATGGCTTCTTCGCCGACATTCGGGATATCGCGGGTGATTTCCTCGGGGCCAAGTTTTGTATCACGTGCCTCGACCTCGTATTTTTCAATGTGAATTGAAGTAAAGCGATCATCCTGGACAAGCCGCTCGGAGATGACGATAGCGTCTTCGTAATTGGCACCTTCCCATGACATAAAGGCCACGGTGACGTTCTGTCCAAGTCCCAATTTACCGCCCTCGGTTGAGGAAGAATCGGCAATGATGTCACCACTGCGGATAATCTGTCCTTTAATTACTGCCGGATGCTGGTCAATGCAGGTGGACTGGTTCGAGCGTTGATACTTGCGCAGATTGTATGTGTGGGAACTGCCGTCCTTCTCTTTTACAACGATAAAGGAGCCCGTTACTGAGACCACGTCACCATCCGCTTCAGCTACAATCACCTGACCCGAATCCAGCGCAGCATAAGGCTCCATACCGGTCGAGACGATCGGAATTTCCGGGTGTACCAGCGGCACAGCTTGAGCCATCATGTTCGAACCCATCAAAGCGCGGTTGGCATCGTCGTGCTCCAGGAAGGGAATGAGCGCCGCGCTGATGCCGACTACCTGGTTCGGAGCAACATCCATGTAGTCCACTTTCTCTGGCGCTTCGAAATTAAAACCGGAATGGTAGCGGCAGGAAATACGCATGTTCTCAAATTCGCGATACTCGGACAGCACTGCGTTCGCCTGAGCAATCACGTACTTGTCTTCTGCATCGGCAGAAAGATATTCAAATTCATCCGAGACATACGGGATAATGTCTACATCCCGCTTGGCCTTGGCGATCGTCTTGAGCATCTTGGAGGTGATGCGCTCTCCAGCTTTGACCAGCACTTCCCCGCTCTTGGAATTGGTTAAATTTTCGCGCAAGGCGTGGCCTTCCAACGTCGGATCATTGCAAGCCGCCTGTCTAATAACTCGACGATACGGCGTTTCGATGAAACCATACTCGTTGACGCGCGCAAAGGATGCCAGACGGCCGATCAAACCGATGTTCGGACCTTCAGGCGTTTCAATCGGGCAGATACGACCGTAGTGGGAATGGTGAACATCGCGTACATCGAA
>DASVKG010000085.1:0-2526 GCA_036385495.1 Anaerolineales bacterium
GCTCCAGGGCGTGGGCTGAACGGCGAACCAAAGCTTGAAACCTCAATCTGGGTGGAGCACATCAATAGAGCCTACGCCAGCCTTTTTACCATCTTCGTTGCCCATGCCAACCGGTCCGGTTTTGAGGACGGACTTAACTTCTATGGCGGTTCCACCGTTTTCGACCCAAATGGCAAATTGCTCTCCCTGGCTCCGTATTTCGAGGAAGCCCTTACCAAAACTGAACTGGACCTGAACCAGTTACACCGGACGCGCGCCCGCCTGCCATTGTTAAGGGACGAGCGTCCCGAATTGATGCAACGTGAATTGGAAAGGATCCTTCACAAATAACGCTCCCGCCTCCATCCTACGCGGAGTATTCCCGAAGGTTTTGGCGGCGTGGATACCTACTGGAGCAAACTATGGAAATTAATCTTTCCATTGACCCTGAACTTGTCCGCAAAATACTGACGGAATTCATCCGTTCGGAAATCACCCGCGTGGGCTTTTCGCGTGCGGTAGTCAATGTGTCAGGAGGAGTTGATTCGGCTGTTTCCTTTGCGCTGTCAGCCGAAGCTCTGGGACCGAAGAACGTCCTTGCCATCCGTTTACCTTATAAGACCTCTTCAGCCGACTCGCTGGAGCATGCTCAAACACTGATCGACCAGTTCGGGTGTCCCTCGGTGACTATCCCAATCACCGATATGGCGGACCCGCTGATCGCCCGTGAGCCAGGGATGTCCGAGATACGCAAGGGGAACATCATGGCACGCGCCCGCATGATCGTTGCCTATGACCAGTCGGAAACATTCAAGGGACTCGTTGTTGGCACAGGCAACAAGACCGAAATCCTGCTGGGATATACAACCCTGTATGGCGATTCAGCTTGCGCACTTAATCCAATCGGCGACCTCTACAAGACCCAGGTACGGCAGATGGCAGGTGCGCTGGGAATCCCGGAGAAAATTATCGCCAAACCCCCGTCCGCAGACCTGTGGACCGGTCAAACAGACGAGGGCGAACTCGGGTTCACCTACGCCGAAGTGGATAAACTTCTCTATCTGCTCGTTGACCAGCGCTACCGCCCCGAGGAATGTGTGGAAGCGGGTTTTGATGAAAAATTCGTCCGTCAGATTTTTGAACGCGTCCGCAAGAACCATTTCAAACGCATCATGCCGCCAATTGCCAAGCTCAGCAGCCGCACGGTCGGGTACGACTTTCTTTATCTGCGTGACTGGGGGACATAATAAGGATGTACACCCCTTAAAAAGGTTTGGGGATATGACTTGGCCTCAAACCTTTTTCTTTAATAGGATTAACCTTGAAGTTTTCCATTCCAGCAGCACTCCGACATAAACGTTATCTCTACCTCTGGCTGGGATTGCTAATTTCGATTGCCGGCTCGCAAATGCAGATTTCCGCCCTCTTTTGGCATATCCGCATCCTGACCGGCAACCCTCAACCCCTGGCGCTTGGTGGAATCGGGCTGGCACGCATCCTGCCGATAATCATTTTTTCTTTCCTGAGCGGGCCGGTTGCAGATACGGTTAACCGCCGCCGGGTCCTGTTTGTCACCCAGACTGCGATGGCATTGGTGGCCCTGGTGCTGGCCCTCCTAACATTTACCGGCCAAATCACCATCTGGTACATCTACCTGCTGACCGCCATCCAGGCTACTGCAGTGGCTTTCGATGGTCCCGCCCGCCAGGCAATGATTCCCAACATCGTCCCGGCGAAGGACTTGCCAAGTGCATTCAGTATGTCCTCGATTGCCCAGAATGCCGGATCAATTATCGGGCCGGCATTGAGCGGCATCGTTATCGTCACGCTTGGTCAGGGCTACACCTATTTCTTTAATGCCGTTTCGTTCCTGGCAGTCATCATTGCCTTGGTTTTAATTGGTCCTGTTTTGCAGGATCCCAAGAAATCCGGCATCCATCTGAGCGCAGCCATGGACGGGATCCGGTTCATTTTTTCCAAGCCCATAATTCTCTCCACCATGCTGATGGACTTCGTTGCCACTTTCTTCGCCTCGGCCAATACCATGATGCCCATCGTTGCCAAAGACATTCTGAAAGTCGGGGAGATCGGCTATGGCTGGTTGTCGTCGGCGCAGGCAATTGGGTCGGTAGCCGCAGGGGTTGTGGTATCGCAGGTTCAAAAACTAAATAAACAGGGACTGATCTTCCTCACGGCTGTGATTATTTTCGGAGCAGCCACGGTCCTGTTCGGTGCCACCAGTGCATTTGCCATCGCCATGTTTGCCCTGATCCTGATGGGTGCAGCCGACGCGGTCAGCACCATCATCCGCAATACCATCCGCCAATTGAACACTCCAGACCACATCCGCGGGCGCATGACCGCCGTCAACCAGATTTTCTTCCAGGGAGGACCTCAGTTGGGTGAAGTGGAATCCGGGATTGTTGCCAGCCTGTTCGGGGTCCCGGCAGCCATTATTTCAGGAGGCATTGGCTGTATCGTCGGTACGGCACTCATCGTTTTAAAATGGCCGCAGCTGCGCAACTATAACGGCGACGAACATCAGCA
>DASVKG010000086.1:0-6831 GCA_036385495.1 Anaerolineales bacterium
GAAAGTGCGCACCAATCCAAAAACCAATACGATAGCCGGGACAACAAAGGGAAGCAGGGTGATAAACTCAACCAAGCTGCGTAACTTCGGAACTCTCAAACGTATCAGGAAAGCCGTGGGGACAAAGAGCAAGATCCCGACTACTATGGTGAGAGAAGCCCAGATCACCGATGCTGAGAAATTGTAGACAAATGCCGGGTTATTAATGACATTTGAATATGCCGCAAAACTCAGAACCCCAAGTTTTGCTTTCAAAGAGAAGACAAAGGTAGCTACGAGAGGCAGAAAGAAATACAGGATGCCGAGAATCATTATGAACCATGACCAAACCTTATTTCCGCGTCTCATTTCAACCACCTCTCTGTCCGTCTCTGGAGGATGGTATAACCTGTAATCGCCAAAGCCATAACAACCACCATGCCCAGTGCCATGGCATATCCAATCCCAGGGTCACCCAGCACGTCTCCGCGCAATTGGGACCCAATCACGATTGTCACAAGATTGATCTGACCACCAGTTAAAGCCTGGGCCGTGGCAAAGGCACCGAAGGAGTTCCCAAAAAGCAGGATTACGGTACCCATGATGGAAGGCAGAAGAATGGGAAAGGCCACATACCTCCAATACTGGAAGGAATTAGCTCCCAGGTTCTCCGAAGCCTCGAGCCACTCGCGCCGTAAACCGTCAATGGCGGGGGCAATGATCAAAACCATCAAGGGAAACTGGAAATACATATAAACGATACTCAACCCCCAAAATGTATAAAGCGTGAAACCGTGAAAATAAGGATTATAGCCAAGATTCCTCAGCCAGCCGATCAACAAGCCGGTGGGACTCAAAAGCGCAATGAAAGCAAAGGCCAGCGGGACACCAGCGAAGTTGGAAGCCACCCCGGAAAAGGTCATCAAGCTGGAGCGCATGAACTTCGGTAACCCACCACGGATAGCGGCATATGCCAACAGGAAGCCAAAGATCCCACCACCCAGAGAAGTAACCAAGCTGATCTGGATGCTAATCCAATATGCCCCTAAAATATAAGGACTACTAAAAAGCGCCAGAATATTTTTTAAAGTAAACGAATGGGAAAGTGAATTTTCAAAACTGCGGACAACAATCGTTGATGAGGGATAAAGAAGGAAAAGGAAAGCAAACAGAAAGAAGGGCATTACACCAAGCCATGCCCATGATGTTTTGCGGCGAGCGGGACGCGCCTCTGGCGCGTCCCGCTTTTCATCAAATGTTGTCATGTACGATCTAAGGAGCTGGGGTCGGGATATCCACACCGACAGTAGTCATCCAACCAGCCTTGATCAGGGTCAGTGCAGCGCTGAGTTGATCAGGTGTGGGGGAGACCGCCGAGGAGAAAGCGCTGGAGGCGGGCAATTTGGCTTTCAGGTCGGCCGGGATTACACCACGGGATTCCAGGTCGGCCTGTTGAACACCATGAGCATAACCCTTCATCCAAGCCAACTGGCCTTCGTCAGAGTGCAGGACTTCCATCCACAATTTGGCGCAATTGGGGTGGGGGGCATAAGCGCTGATCGCCTGGACGTACATGCTGGCGATCGTAGGGGAAGGATAGACGATGGTCAAAGGCGGATTTCCGGCGAAACTGTCCTTATAACCAAAGCCCAGGTAGTCCCAAGTGAACACGATGGGGGTTGCACCCTGAGAGATCGTGCCCGGTTTCGCGATAACAGGGACGAAGTTACCTGCCTGGTTTAATTGATTGAACCAATCGAGTCCCGGTTGGGCATTATCCAGGGAGCCACCATTGGCCAAGGTGGCAGCAAAGACAGACTGGATGGCCTGGTTCGAACTGCGTGGATCACCAGACAAAGCAACCTGTCCCTTGTATTCGGGCTTGAGCAGATCCGCCCAATTGGCCGGGACATTCTGGACAACAGCAGTATTAATCGCCATTGCCATCACACCGTAATATCCGCCGGTCCACATACCGTTTGGATCCTTCGCAGGAATGCCCAGAACAGTATCAGGGATCTTGTCCCAAGTGGAGACTTTATAGGCCTGGTAATCACCGGCAGCGATGCCCGTGGCACCATAAGCATAGCCGACATCCACGATATCTGGAGCCTGCGGGCCCTTATTGCCTTTATTGGCCTCGATGGCAGCAAGTTCATCCGCCGATCCGGCATTCGGGTCGAGGGAATTGATCTTGACACCGGAGGTCAATTGGAAGTCCGCAAAAATCTCTCCGTAGTTCGCCCAGTCAGGCGGCGTAGCAATGATCGTCAGCATGCCTTCCGACTTGCAGGCAGTAACGAGGGCTTGCGGTACACTGGATACTACCGTTCCGGTATATCCCGCGGCTACATCGGGAACTGCAGCAGCACCGCCACAAGCGGAAAGTACAAATGCCGCGGCCACCATGATGGTGACCAAATTGAAAACTAACTTCTTGGTTTGCATATTCTACTTCTCTCCTTTGTTCTATTTATGCTTTAAAAATGGAAATGCTGAGTTTGAAAGGTTCATCCGGTCAGGTCTTGTTGAGACACCTCCAGTTTAAATTACCTGTTCATTGTAGCATTCTCAAGGGCCGGCGTCAATTGGCGCCGTTGTTCCTCGAGAGAGGCGAGGAGAATGCGGGGGAGGATGCACAACCATTCCTCCCCACCAGAATTTGCAGTATTGGAAGGAGGAGGTTTGATCTGGTTATTCATAACCAGCCCTCCTCCTTCACAAAAGAAATTAAACCGCTATAGGAAATTACTCCACCGGGATTTCTTTATAAACCTTTTCAATTTGAATACCCTGGCGCCTGCGATAGGCACTGAACCCGAAGTAAATTGCCGCAGCCACCAGGTAGTTGATCATCATAAAGACCATCGAGCTGACATTCGACCAGCCGATATTGTAAGTGCCAACGGCAGGCAATGCTGATGGAAGAACATTCGGGTCCCAGAACCACACTACCAGCAGCCAGTCGAGGAAGCCCAGGAAGATCAAGCCCGCCATGGTGACGAGCGGCATGGCCTTACTGCTGGAGGTTCCTTTGACCACCTGCATAAGAATCCAAAGCAGGATCACCGCATTGAAAATAGTTAGGAGTCCCAGCATGATCACCACGAACCAGGTGATACCATTTGCACCCAGTGCCCCGAGCCCACTGATAATCGTCCAGGCATATTTGAACGACGTGTAGATCAGGTAGACAGCAAAGACACCGAACACGACCGTGACAATCCAGCCCAGCCAGGCGTGAACCTTGTACTTGGAGACCGGCGAACCGTCAAAGATATCCTTCGCCCGCCAGGGCATAACAATCCCGGCAACGGTGGAACCAAGGAAGGTGATGGCGATCACGACTGTGGCGTCCAGCGCCAGGGTCTGGAAGCTAAAGATCTTAAAGGCGTACAGATACGAAATGATCGCCGAAGGGATGACCATCAGCAGCAATGCATTGATGGGCGTCTTGGTTCGTGACTCGATCTTCGAGACCCACTCAGGCAGCATGCGGTCGATGGCGGCGGCAAAGATCACGCGAGTGGAACTCAGGAAGAGCGTCCCTGACCAGCCAAACCACCACAGGCTCATTAATAGCACGATGATGAACATGAGGGCCGGGCTCTTGACCATGAATGCGGCAAACAGAGCCGGGTAAGGCCAGATGGGAAGCGGCGGCGGGGTGGTGGTGTACCCGAAGCCCCAATTCCAGAACGCACCGTTGGCCAGGTTGTAAAAATCCCAGCCGATGGTTTTGCCGATCAGAACAAAGAACAACACAGCTCCAACCGTTGTCACAATGATCGCCCACAGCATGCCTGAGAGGTTGCGCTTGTAATCTGAAGCACCGCGCACTTCACCGTACAAGGTGGAGCCCCAGTTAGGCCACAGGTTGAAGAAGGTCAGCATTGGGACCAGAAAGATACTAGCTCCCAGCGCCAATGGCCACAGCGGACCGGCCACAGTACCAGCAGCAGCACCAGCCTGGAGGGTAGCTGCATATGTATCCCCTGCTTGTGCCCCGAAGCGGGGAGCGAGGGCGTTAAAATTGGCGATGAAGGTAGCATTGTTCCCGAACAGGAGCAGGATGAAAACGATAGCCAGGCCGGCGAGCCCACCCCAGAAGCAAAACTTCTGTACCCGTGCATACCACTTCATGCCGACGGAAATGTAGATGAACACGATGAGACAGACCGACAGCATGCCGACGAATTGACCGAATGAGGTGGTTGTGAACCAAAGGGCGGCATCCTTGAAGCCCGCAATCGCCAGCAGGGGCGTGTACACCTCATAGGTGAGCATCTGACCATAAAGCGGCGTCCACAGCCAGAGGATGAACCACCAGCCGGTGACCGTTAATACAAAACCGACCGCGCGATTAAGTATTCGGCTCTGCCAGACGTAATCGCCACCGGCACGCGGCATGGCGGAAATAAGGCTGGCATAAACGATCACTTCAAAGATCGTGAAGAAGGCGCCAACCACTACGCCAGTAACCAGACTGCCCTGGAGATAGTAGCAATAGGAGAAGATAAACAGACCGAGGGTAATCAGGTTGATCGAGAAAGTGGCATAAATGAACGCATCGAACACGGACCAGGCTCTGACCAGGCCGCTTGCCTTGCGTACAAACAGAGAAACGTCACTCATCTGAATCTCCTTTTCGAGTTTTTATCCGATCTCCTGCGAGCATTCGCGGAGACCATCAATAAGAAAAGTTTTCGGACCGATGTGTCTGCAAATCTCCAAATCAATCCATCGCCAATAGGGTCCTCCTTTCCAAGCAAGGCAAAACCAGCAACCTTATCCGGTGGTCAACAAGTAGTTACCCACCTTATTAGGTTTGAGCTCGATCACTGCGCCGTTCAACATGCCTTGCTCGTACATGCTGCCGGGGTTAATGCACAATGTTTTTTTATATTTACGGGTTCCCTTCCCTTCGTGAATGTGTCCGTGCAACCCAAGCAACGGGTGATATTTATCGATCACGGTCATGACCGCATGGCTGCCGACCGGGACCATGGAACGACCGGCATAGGTAGGCCGCAGGTCCTTGGTCAGCTCAGGGGCTTCATCCAAGCCGCTGCCAAAAGGCGGCGGGTGGATGCTGAATACCGCCTGAGATGGATTCTTCACCTTGCTGACCACTGCCTCGATACGCGCCAGCAGGTCGTCGTCGGGCTCCTCGCGGTGGGTGTGCCAGGGAGTCGGGTTGGACCAACCGGAGCTGGCCATTTCGTGGTATTCGTCGAGCTCGACAACCTGTCCTTCCACGCTGCGCACACATTTCGAGGCCGAGATCACCGCATCGATCTCGAAAATGTCATCATTTCCCGGGCAGACATAACAGCGTATGCCTGTCCCGCCCAGCTTCGCGTCCGCATATTCCATCCAGCGCTGCATGGTTTTCATCACCTGTTCGAGAAAGAGCTGATCGGATTTGCCCGGCACATCGAGGATAGCCTGGACTTCATCCGGATTGGTCACATACGGATAATAGCCGCGGTTCTGGATGGTCTGGACCATCTTGTCCACTTCATCTTTTCCATGCAGGATGCTTTCCTGCTCCAGCAAGGTCACCTTGAAGTTATCGCTGCCCTGGGCAATGATGGGGATAATCGCCTTGCCTGTCATATCGCCGCCCAAGATCAGGGTATCTGCATCATAAAACTTACTCGCGGCCAGGAACTTCTTCCAACAGATTTCGGAGCCGTGCACGTCGGTAGCGAAATATATATTCATTGGGCATTCCTTTTCAACCGAACCTTGAATCCTGCATAGTTCTTTTTGGGTCACCCAACTAAACGAAATTTCCAGTTAGCCAGAGACAAGATCCTTGAACTGAACGCGGACCTGTGCCTCGACCTCGGCAGGAATCAGGTCGCCGGTATCGTGAGCCAGAATCTCGTTGACGCGCTGCATCGCACGGGCATGCGTATCGAGTGAGCCTTTCTTCTCCCAGGTTTCGCGCGCCTCCCGGTCAGCCAGCCGGGGGAGAAGAGCCTCGCTTTTCATGCGTTTGGCTGTGTGCGGACTCATCATGAACGAACCGCCGGGTTTAATTTGAGCAATAACCTGCAATGCAAGCTCCTCTTCGTTGAACGTGATGCCGCGCTTCAGTCGTTTGAGCATCTGGGCAATTTCATCGTCTATGACGGCCTTGGCAAAGTCGAATACTTTCAAGGCGTCGAGCAGGCCACCCATGTTCAGCATGTCTGCGCCAGCCAAAACGCCTGCCGCAGTGGACATGCCCGTCTCGTAGCCGGACTGGGCATCATTGATTTTAGAATTGGATAACCCAATGTAGCCGCCGCATGGCACATTGTAGAAGCGCGCCATCTGGGCAAAGGCCATATGCAGCATACCGCACTCAATACCGCCCGAGGCATAGGCACCGGTACGCAAGTCAGCAACGGTCGGCAATGTGGCGTAGATGGTCGGTGTGCCGTTTCGCACCATTTGCATCAGTACTGAGATGGCAAGGAATTCAGCATTGCCCTGCGCCAGGGTCCCCGCCATGGACATGGGTGAGGTCAAGCCGGCGTTGGGTACGATACTTGGATAGACAGGCAGCCCCGCCTCACAAAAGAAAATGACCGCCTCGGTGGAAAGTTGGTCCATTGTTAGCGGCGATACAACGGGGCAGTAGTGGTGGGTCACAAATGGGCGCTGGCGATAGGCTTCTTCGCTCCCGGCGAGCATATACAACAGCTGCATAACTGCTGTGGCGTCGTCCATATCCCGGGTGGTGCTGCGGATCGGCTTTAGGCAATGCTTCAGAGACGGGTAGAGTCGCGCCAGGGTGAATTGTCCCGGCAGTGCATCGTCTGCCAGCGTGGAGATCGAGAAGACGTCGTAAGCTGGCAG
>DASVKG010000087.1:0-5128 GCA_036385495.1 Anaerolineales bacterium
CATGTTCTTTCCTTATCCATTTTCCGGCGAACCCCTTACCGCTATCGCAGAGCTGACGATAGCCTGTGCTTCCTCCTGGATACGGTGCAGATGATCCATTCCCCTGAAACTTTCCGCGTAAATCTTGTAGATGTCTTCGGTCCCGGACGGACGCGCTGCGAACCATCCGTTTTCCGCCACCACTTTAAGGCCTCCGATGGGAGCGCTGTTGCCCGGAGCGTTGGTGAGAATGGCCTGGATTTTTTCGCCAGCCAGGTCTTTGATCTTGACCTGCTGCGGAGAGAGTTTGGCCAGGATTGCCTTTTGTTCCGGATTGGCCGGGGCGTCTATCCGCTCGTAAACCGGATCACCCAACTCGCGCGTCAGGTCGGAATAGATTTCGCCAGGGTCGCGTCCCATCCGGGCAGTGATCTCCGCGGCGAGCAGGGCCAGGATGATCCCATCTTTATCTGTCGTCCAGGCGCTGCCATCCAGGCGGACGAAAGACGCGCCAGCGCTTTCCTCTCCGCCAAACCCCAGCGAGCTGTCGAGCAACCCATCCACAAACCACTTGAAGCCGACCGGCACCTCGTAGAGCTTGCGGCCAAGCTTTGCAGTGACGCGATCGATCAACTGGCTGCTCACCAGCGTTTTGCCAACCGCGGCTGTCTTGCGCCATTTCGGTCGGTTTTGGAAAAGGTAGTAAATTGCCACTGAAAGATAGTGATTGGGTGGAAGCAATCCAGCCTCTGGCGTGACGATCCCGTGCCGGTCGTGGTCCGTGTCGCAGGCGAAGGCGATCTTGAAGCGATCCTTGATGTCGATGAGCCTTTGCATTGCATAGGGCGATGAGGGGTCCATGCGGATCTGCCCGTCCCAATCCACCGTCATGAAACGGAAGGTGGGATCGACGGCCTGGTTGACGACCGTGAGGTTCAACCCATAGCGTTCGGCGATCGGCTCCCAGTAATGGACACCGGCTCCACCAAGTGGATCGACACCCAGGCTGATCTTCGCCTCCCGGAGCAGATCCATATCCAGAACATTGGCGAGATCAGCGACGTAGGTATTGAGATAATCGTAGCGGTGAGTTGTGGAGGCGCGCAGGGCTTTATCCAGAGTAATCCTCTTCACGCCCTTGAGCCCGCCCTCGAGAAACTCATTTGCCTTGGCTTCGATCCAGCCGGTGATTGTCCCTTCTGCCGGTCCACCGTTGGACGGGTTGTACTTGAAACCACCGTCAGGAGGGGGGTTATGGGAAGGCGTGATCACAATTCCATCGGCGAGGCCGGTCTTGCGCCCGCGGTTGTAGTTCAGGATCGCGAGGGAAATGGCAGGCGTCGGTGTATATTCGTCCCCTTTTGCGATCATGACATCGACCTCATTGGCTGCCAGAACTTCCAATGCGCTGGCCAGGGCCGGCACCGAGAGGGCATGCGTATCCATGCCAAGGAACAGAGGGCCATCGATTTTCTGCCGTTTTCGGTAAAGGCAAATGGCCTGGCTGATGGCAAGGATGTGCCATTCGTTAAAAGATTTCTCGAATGCCGAACCGCGATGTCCGGAAGTACCGAAAGCAACCCGCTGCGTCGGGACAGAGGGATCAGGCGTGTCCTCATAATAGGCCGTGATGAGTTTGGACACATTGACCAGCGTAGCGGGATCGGCTGGCATTCCTGCCAGAGGGCTGACTTTCATTGTTTTCTCCGCCGATACGGCGTTTCCCCTAATCTTACAACGAACTCTGCTAGGTTACATCCATCCGCTGGGGAGTGTTTTCCTCCACCAGTTGGGGGAAGGGAATAATCAGGTGCGGCAGAGCATAGGATTACAACTAACAGGATGTCATTCCCCGTCAGATCCCATTCCCGGATTTTCCCTGCGCCGGGAAAAGTAAATTTCCGCAGGTGCGCGATTTCCCACAATTAATAAACATCCCTCCACGCAGGGTATGGGATACCTTCGGATGGCCCAGGGCAAGGCAAGGCTGATCTGTGTGAAATGGATGGGAAGGGCACCCACGCGGGATGGGTTTCCCCGTTGCAGGGCTTCAAGGCAGCCAGCCGCTGCCATTTGGAGACATATATTCCAAATGATGGGTCAGATTGTCGAACTGTTGGGATTAAATAAAAATATTCTTCTTGGATTTCCGCTGAAACGATCTTCCGCAGGCCGAATGGAGGACCTGCAGGACGTTTTTCTTTCAGGCCGTCTATGACTGGACAGCCTGGATCAATTCCTTGCTTTCCTGCAGCCAAGTCATCGGGTTAGCGGAACGCTTGATATACCGGATCACACCATTTGGATCCGCGATAACCGAGGCGGTGTGTTGAATCCCGATGAAATTCTTTTGGAGTTCGAACTGATGGTAGACTATACGCTCTGGATCTGCAAGGACCGGGAAAGGCGCTTTGAGCGTCTCCGCATACCTGCGGGCACGCTCCATTGTATCGCCGATAATCACCAGGATCTGCACCCCGGCTTTAACAAAATCATCATTCATGCGCCCCAACTGGGCAACATGCGAGCGGCACTGCATTCAATTGTACTCACGCACAAAGAATAAGACTACTTTTTGGCCGCGATAATCAGAAAAATTGATCTCGCCGCCCAAATTTGATGGGAGTTTGAAATCAGGAACAGAAGATCCGACTTTCAGCTCCGAGTTTGACATAATGTTCCTCCTTCAATCTGACTTAACCCAAGCATTTTGAGCATTCTTCGTTGGAACCGCGGTATTTGCCAAGGGATAAGTTTTATTTAAGAACGGAATTTCCTATTACCCTTGCGTGAACCTTATTAATGCAGGAACGTTCGAATCCTATCACCATGTCAGGAGGCCGTCAAACCTTTTTAACTTCGGACTCCGGCCCGGTTCTTTTTTCTCTTTCTATGCAAACAAATAACATGTTGGTATTGGCTATAACTTTCTCCCTTCCCATATAAGCCCATCGGACGGGAAATGAGAATATAATGGGTGAAATTTCGGTAACTCTCTCTTTGTCGATAGAATTTGTGAGGTTTCCCTCTCTTTGACCGGGTTAAACCAAAATCAGGTGGAACCATGATAAATTTCCTGAATCTCCCTGGGTTTCTGGGGACGCATGCGTTCTTTCTTTCCGATCTTACCTTAATCCTGATATTGCTTACGGCAATATTGTTCACCATCGGGTGGCAACTGGCGAGGCATAGACATTTCGAAGCCCATCGATGGGTTCAAACTGTCACTGCTTGTCTGAATGCCATTGTTGTCCTTGGCGTGATGATCAAGTCATACATCGTCCATATACTCCCGGGGATTCCAGGCAAGCTTCTGCAGGGTGACTATGCTGTCACAACGGTGCATGCGATCATCGGGATGTTCGGCCTCCTGCTGGGAATATTTGTTGTCCTGCGCGGCAATGAACGGGTACCAAATGCCCTGCGCTTTAAAAATTACAAGTTGTTCATGCGAATCTCTTATGTGTTATATATGCTGGCAACTCTTCTGGGCGTGATAGTATACAGCATGGTATACGTGCTTGGTATTTGAAATGTCGCCCTATATGCGCAAATGCATGTTCCTCCTCCGGTCCGAGACTCCCGTCAGTAATCCCCCTCCCAATAAGACACCGGGATGGCATGGCATTTATGTTCCCTGATTGAGCGGGATCGACTTCGGGAACCGTTTTAACGATGACCGATGATAATATTAATAGGAATGGATTAACGGTATGTCACGAGTTGCCTTGGTTTATCCCTACTTCCGGACCAAATCCCCAACCGAACTATTATTTCCACCGCTTGGTGCAGCCAGCCTGGCAAGTCAGCTTCACCGGCTTGGGATCGAAACGAAGATCTTCGATTGCACCTTCGACACCTTCGAAGGTATTCAGAAAAAACTAAGGTCCTATCAGCCGGAAATTGTAGGCATTTACACGATGGTGACGTTGAGTCGTAACACTTTCCGGATCGCAGAGATGGTGCGTACCAGCCTGCCGGATTCTCTCCTGGTCTCCGGGGGACCTTTACCTACGCTCTATCCTGAACAATACTGCGAAGCCTTCGATGCGGTATTCCGGGGGGAAGCCGATCTGAGTTTTCCCCATTTTTGTCGTGATTACATTGATCAAAAATGTTCCAAACAGCAATTAAAGGGATTGCCGGTTGAAAAGTACCCGGGGCTTTTTATTCAGAGGGACAACCTGCAAGTGGAAAACCCGGTTGTGCACTACCGTGAAAAAGAGCTCGACACCTTCCCCCTTCCGTACCGGGGCGACTTTAACCATTTGGCATATCAGAAGGTGTGGCATCAGCAGGAAGGTTCGAAAACGACTTCCCTCATCACAACCCTTGGGTGCCCTTTCAATTGTGATTTTTGCTCCCGTCCGGTCTTTGGCAACCTGTTCCGCCGCCGAAATCTTGATGCGGTTTTCGAGGAGATTGAGCAAATTCGCCGCCTGGGATATGACAGTTTGTGGATCGCCGACGATAACTTTACTTTGGATACTGGATTTCTTCGGGAATTCTGCCGGCGCATTGCCGGTCAAAACATCAGCTGGAGCTGCCTCTCGCGCGTCACTGGAATCGATGAGGAGATTACCAGGTTGATGAAGGAATCGGGCTGCCGCAGGGTTTACCTTGGTCTGGAGACAGGTAACCAGGATACCCTTTTATTGATGAAGAAAAAGGCGACCATCGACGAGGGGAAAAATGCGGTTCAACTATTCCATAAAGCCGGTATCGAAGTTGCCGCCTTTTTTATCGTTGGCTATCCGGGGGAAACCCTTCTGTCGGTTGAAGACACCTTTCGTTTCGCGTTGGAACTCCCGCTGGATTCCATCTCTTTCAATGTTCCATACCCGCTTCCCGGTTCCCAGCTGTTTGAGCGTCTCAGAAAAGTGGATAAAAACAAGGATTGGAACGAAGAGAACGAAATCACTTTCCTTTACGAATCAGATTTCGATCCGGACTGGTTGCGACGCCGGATCGGCGAGACAATGCAGGCATTTACAGATAAGAAAAAATAAACGTAACTACTCAGCCATAAATTGAGTCAAAAGTCATTAAAATATAGGGACGAATGATTCTAGTATAACCGGGAACAATTATGGATAATGAAGGTCATGGAACCATATCAACTACCCAACGACGAAGAAGTGAGACGCGC
>DASVKG010000088.1:0-18261 GCA_036385495.1 Anaerolineales bacterium
GCTCCAGCCCCACAGCCGTCCACAGCACGGACGGATGGGGCATGCACGCGCACAACCTCCGAGCCATCCACAACCAGGCACCCTTCCCCAGCCATGGTGATCAATGCAGTTTTAATACCAGTTTTCAACAATTTCTCAGCAACTTCAAGGGGTGTCACGTCGCCTCGCTGAGCGGCATCTGTCACGGCCTGGCAGATCGTTGCCCGACCCCCATAAAGTTTCAGCAGATCGGGGTCTGCATGACCGTGCTCGAAATTAAGGAACACCGGCACATTCAAGCGTAGGGCTTCATCCATTGCCCGTACAATGTGATTACCATCATACCAGTCGACGTACAACATGCGAGCCCCATCGAGCAGAGAAAGGTCAGCCGCATCGAGGGTATTTAAAACCTGCGGGGACCTTTCCCAAAAATACGTGCGTGCACCCGACTCGTCCGAGACGTCCACCTCCCAGGGGGTTTTAATTTCCATGGAATGGCGAACCTCTCCCTGTACTCCCCATGCTTTCAACTGCTGTGCCAGGAGGTGACCACGAGGATCATCCCCCACTGCAGAGCCGATTATGGCCGAAGGAACGTCCCACTGGCGCAGCAGGCAGGCAATGATAGCTGCGTCGTCAAATACAAACTCACTGACCTCTTTGACGAGAGCGCCGGTATTGTGTTCGGGCAACTGCTCGACCACCATGATGGCGACGGGGGTGAGCATTCCAAAACCAACATAGACTGGGCTGAGGTCTTTCATATTCCCATGGTGGTTTTCATCTCTTGCAAATACCAGCGCAGGAAGCGATCCAGGTTGTATTCCTTGTAGGTGGAAAGTGGACCGGGAGTAAAAGCGTGTGAGTTCACCCCGCGCTGCTGGTTGACGCAAATCGCCCAGTCCTGCTCGGCTGTCATCAGCCAGAAAGGCAGGATTTTTCCAAGATCATAGTCCCGGCCTTCTTCGGCCTTGCCATCCACAAGCCAGATCATACGGATGCTGGTGTGGGTCAGCCCATTCGGAGTAAGGCGGACGGCGACGGTGTGGTCGCAGCTGGCATGCACCCAAAAGTTGGGCAGAGTCCGAACGCGCAGCGTTCCGACATCAGGATCGGTGTAATCACCCATCAGCGGGGCCACCTGCTTGCCGTCAATTGTCTCGCTGACGAAACCCTCCACCAGGGGAGTGCGGTTGGCTGCGTACCAGATGCCGTGATCAGGGTCCGGAAACTCTGTCATGCCGGTCTCATTGCGAATGGACATTCCCTGAGCTGCCAGTTTAGCCTCCATGCGTGTTGTGACTGCTTTTAGTCTTTCGGCAACGCGCGGGATGGTATCGTCGGCATTGTAGCGATCGAAGTTTGCCTTGATGTACTGAGGGTGGCTTACGCTACAATGATAGCATTCCCGATTGTTCTCCCAGACAAGTTTCCAGTTGGAGGCGACGTCAAAATCCATGATCTTGGCGACCTTGGCACGCCCCATGCCTTGCGGTCTGGCAACCGGCGCGATCGTTTCGAAGACCGGATCGAAATTCACAGGTTCCTCCGCCAGGCTAATAAAAATCAGGCCTTCGACCTCGCGAGCGTGGGCGCGATGCAAGCCAAGCTCGGATTTGTCCAGGCCATCCTGCATGCCATATTGGAGCAGCAGTCGGCCGCTGCGGTCATAGGTCCACTGGTGGTATGGGCAGACGAAGCGCTTTACACTGCCCTGCTCCTCCTCGCAGATGACAGAGCCGCGGTGACGGCAGACATTGTACAGGGCATTCACCTGCCCGTCATCACCGCGTACGACGATGACCGAATCACCATCCACAGCGTATAAAAAGTAATCACCAGACTTGGGGATCTGGCATGAATGACCGGCGAAGAGCCAGCCCTGGCGCCAAATATATTCCATTTCGGCCCGGTAAAGCATTTCATCATGGTAGAACTGGCGCGGCAGACCGTGGTTGGGCTGGCGGGAATCCAACAATTTTTTTAACCCCAATATTTCGGTGGAAGTCAAAGGTAACATATTTCATCACCTTTCCAGAAAAACGGGTGCTTGTGATACCGATTATATGCGCAGGTGTTCGCCTTTGGGATCATACAAGACCGTGGCGGTCACCTCGCCCTGGCGACGCCCTTCTATCAGGTTCATTTCGAAGCGAGAACCGGTCTTGGCCAATTCAGTTGGAAGGTACGCGTATAAAATATTCTTTTTTAAAGTATATCCAAACCCACCGCTACGAACGCGGGAAATGATTTTCCCATCGTGGTAGATCGCTTCGCCCCCGTAAATTTGGGTGTATTCGCTGCCATCCAGAACCAGCGTACAAAGTTTGCGCTTCAAACCTTCCTGCTTCTGCTTGAGGAGAGCGACTTTGCCGATAAAATCACCCTTTTCAAGGTGAACACAGAAACCGAGCCCGCCTTCGTAGGGTGTTTCCAACATGGTGACATCGGCTGTGTAATAGCGGTAACCTTTTTCGAGGCGCAATGAATCGAGCACCTTGTAGCCGCCGACCTCGATACCAAATTCCCGGCCAGATTTAAGGAGTGAGTCCCAAACCAACATGGCGCGATTGGCGGGGATGTAAAGTTCCCAGCCAAGCTCGCCAATATAACTGACACGCTGCGCTAATACTATGACTCCATTGATATCAATTGGCCTGGTGTGCAGATAGGGGTGCGCGTCATTCGAAATATCGCTCGACGTGATTTTCTTTAATACATCCCGGGATTTCGGCCCCCACATGGCGAGGCAAGCCCATTCGGTAGTGATATCCCGTATGGTGACGGCACCATCTTTTTCCTCAACGTGCATCTGGATCCATCCAAGATCGTTGGCGATGAACGCAGATCCGGTTATAACCCAGAAGCGATCTTCGCCGAGACGCGTAACGGTCAAATCAGCTTCCACACCGCCGTTGGTGTTGAGGAATTGGGTGTAAACCGCACTTCCAACCGGTTTATCAATATCACTGTCTGCGAGGCGCTGGAGGAGTTTCAGAGCACCGGGGCCGCTGACTTCGATCTTGCCGAACGATGTCAGGTCAAAGAGAGCGACGCGTTCGCGCGCAGCCTGATGTTCCTGTCCAACACGTTCGAAATAGGGGGGACGCTTCCAGCCCCACTCACGCTGATCCGCTCCAGCACGTCGCCAAGGTTTTCCAGGCTCAAAATAATTGACGCGCTCCCACCCAAATTTCTCACCGAAGACCGCTCCCATTTCCTGTAGACGATAATGCACCGGGCTGACGCGATGCGGACGCGCCCATTCATTCTCATCATTGGGGAAGCGCAGACGATAATAATATTTAACACCTTCACGCGTGCGCTCGGCAGCATATTCAGGGTTGGAATAATAGTTGCCAAAACGCGTGGCTCGATATGCATACACATCAAGTGGGGATTCGCCTCCGATAATCCACTCAGCCATCAGTTTGCCAATTCCACCCGCGCCGCCGTATCCGTTAAGTGACATGCCTGCCGCCATCCACATGCCGCGCCCGCCAGCGGTCGGTCCGAGCATCGGTTGAGAATCAGGGGTATAAGCACCGGGGTGGCATACCAGGGTGATAATGCCGGCCTGGTCAATGAATGGAATGCGGCGGATGGCACCTTCGAGCAGTTGCTCAAAGCGATCATAGTCCGCCGGAAGTGTGGTCCCACCATGTTCCCACGGGACCCCATCGATCCAGCGCGCCAGCGGGTTGGGTTCATAACCGCCAATCACAAGCCCGCCCGCTTCCTGACGCATATATACCAAATTATCCGGGTCACGCAGACAAGGCGTGTCTGGCGGGAATTCGTTGCCAGGCACCGCTTTTAATGCGATATGTTGATGATCCACCGGTGTGGTTGGGATATGGATACCGGCCATCGCTGCAACCTGTGGCGCCCACATTCCTGCAGCGTTCACAACAATTTCGGTCTTTATAGACCCCTGGTCTGTTACCACTTTTTGGATATTTCCCCCGGCTGATAATTCGAGGGCAACCACGCGCGTATTTGTGAGGACCTCCACGCCCAATTCCCTGGCAAACCTCGCCATCGAAGTGGTTGTCGTGTAAGGATCAAGTTGACCGTCACGTGGAAGATAGATCGCGCCATAAAGATTCTGCTTGCTGATCTGCGGCATGATCTTCAAGGCTTCCGCAGGCGAAATGATGCCAGCTTCCATTCCAATCGCATTGGCTCGGCTGACAGATCTTTCCATCTCCTTAAGCTGCTCCGGGCTCGATGCCACGCGCAGACTGCCAACATGATCGAAGAGTTTCAGCCCACTGTACAACTCTATGCTATATTTACGAAACTGCATCAGGGTCTGTGACGTAGCAAACTGCGTAACGAGACCGGCCGCGTGAGACGATTCGCCGCTTGCAATTTCGCCTTTCTCAATAAGAACGACGTCCTTCCGCCCCATCTTCGCAAGGTGATAGGCAATATTGACACCGACGATCCCTGCGCCGACGATCACGATTTGGGTTTGATCTTTCATTTCAATAAATCATCCTTTCCATAGAGTTTATCAGACCCTAAACAGCCAAAAATTCTATATGGGCTGTACATTTTTAAGCCAAACAGGGAACTCCGCCGAATCCAGTTTTTCCACTGCTCTTCCCCACCGCTCAGTTGCCCAGCCCCAAAAATCATATTTTATCTTTGACACGTTTGCCTGAATCGCCGCCCACAACCCCCAGCCAACATCGGACATAATCATGTTCAATTTCATGCGTGAGATTCGATTATCAGAAACCATTCCAAAATATACTGAACATACTTCGCTTACCTGCTCATCATTAAATTGCATTTCCTGGCAGGTATTTCCAAGTTCAAAACATGGGTCGTTGTTGCCGCTGTATTCGTAATCAATTAACCATAAAGAGTTGCCATCGTCAATGTAGTTTTCTGCAAGCAGGTCATTGTTGCAGGGGACTGTAGGCAGCGGATCAGCCAGGAGGGCCTTTTCAATTTGCGCCACGGTGGGCATTCTATCCAGATAACCATCTGGCAGGCGGATTTGGCGATCAGTACATATCGCCAGGTAATACTCCGTGAGACGGAACATGTTGAAGTTCAACATGAAACGCGGCCCGGCGTGGAGTCGCTTTATGGACTGCGCCATACGTGTCGGCATACCGGGAGCATTCAGTGAATCCTTCGACATGGTTTTCCCGTCCAAAAATTCCAACACCATTACATTGTATTCTGGCAAATGATAAAGAATCTTCGGTCCAACGCCAGCCTCCGCCGCCGCCTTTGAATTGTGGTATTCGTTATTTCTGTCTATGGCAAGTAGATCTGTCCGTTCTCCAGGAACACGTACAAAATATAAAGTGCCATCCACTTCCACTTGATAATTTGCATTCGTCAATCCGCCCGAAAGCGCTTGAATCGAAACATGTCTCCCTTGCCAATCATCAATCCTGGCGACAATTTCATCAATAAGAGGCATCATCATCCCTCGGGGTCAAAGGGATTCACAGGAAAATGGTGGTCAGTGCCAAAGAGGCACTGACCACCCAACATCATCCATACATTGAAGAATTTTATTCGGGCGGAATCTCCTTGAAGGCAAAGTCCACGTCGATGCCCTTGGATTTCTGTGCCCTCTTGGCCAGTACATACCAAATCCATGAGATCAGAATAATCCCAAATGCTATTACTTGCGGCCATGGATTTGCCAAACTCCACGCACCAAGCACTCCCAATTGCGGGGCGAACAGGAAGGCAAGCACCATGAGGGTTCCAAGGATGCCCCCCAAAACGCCGAGCACTGTAATCATCGGCATGTTACCAAGTTTGTATTTCGCACCAGGTGAAGCCTCATACAATTGCTTGGCGCGATATGGAAGGAGCGCGCCCGCGATGCAGGTTATGACAAACACATATCCACACCCAAAGGTTACACCGAGGGTCAAGCCGACCCAGCCGCCAACCAAGTTATATGCCAGGATGACCGGAATACTGGCAAGGAAGTAAGCCAGATGCGCGTTAACGGGGGTGTGCAGTCTTTCATTCACCTTGCTGAACCATTCCGGGAGCAGGCGATCGAGCGACATTGCAACGAGAACGCGGGTCATGCCGATGTAACAGTTGCAGACGATCTGGAAGCCGTTGAGCAAATAACCAAGGCCGATGATCAACACAACCAGAGGACTGGCAGCGAGCGCAACAGCTACAATTGGAGGCCACAGGTTAAATCCATTGATGTTCGCCTCGCCAATCAACGACCAGTATCCAGCGCCAGCCACCGTAAGGAATCCTGCTGGCGCAACACGCTCAATCCCAACAGCGAGCAAGGCAAGCAGGATTCCAGTTGCCACAAGTGAGCCAATCATGATAAAGGTCTGCGACTTGAAACTGCGGGCGTCCTTGATCTCGCCATTCTGCTGTGACGAGTAAGTTGCCCACTGCAGAGAGGTCCAGGCGATGGGGGCTACTAGCAAAGTAGCCATCAGACTGAACGGAGGATTTAGGTTAATCCCGGCGGCTTTCACAGCAGCAACTGCGGTTTCATAGAAATTCGGTGCACCACCGGAAGCAACAGCAAAAGCGTTAAGGCGAGTCACGAACTCAGAAGCCGGCGTTGTGAAGAGAACGATGAAAACGGTCGCGAAGCACAATAGTGTTCCCCACCACATCACATGCTGGAATTTGACATAGTTCTTGAATCCGCTGGTCAAAAGCCACATGGATAGGAGGGCATTAAGAATGCTGACAACAACAATGCCTTGGGCCGTTGTGAACCATACGCCCCAGCTAGAGAACATGGCATTCCCCATTGTTGCTCCAAGCCCGAGAAAAAGTGGGGCAAATCCAAGATACGAGACCAGCCATCCCGAAAGAGCCACCCACTGCAGGATCCAGATGACGAATCCGGACATCACCACAGTGAAAGCCACACCACCACCGAATACACGGCTCTGGAAAACATAGTCACCACCTGAGCGAGGCAGAGCAGTGGAAAGCCATACGTACGAAAAAGCGATCGGGATTTCAAAAACCATGGCAAGCAAAATGCCCCATACCAATTTCCCACCAGGCAAGGCGCCTGGAGCCCAGAGATATGTCCATGGAAAGATCAGGCCCATGGTCAGGATGTTATACACAAATGCAGAGTAGGGGGACATGACACGGACAAGTCCCGATGCCTTTCGAGTAAAGACTTCTGGTTTTGCCGTCATTTTTTCTCCTTTGGTTTGATAGATGAACCGGTCGGATTTATTTAAGCATTAAATGCTACGCTCCATTATCTTTTTAAATGCAGGATATAGTGGTTTTTGGAATAACAGCCTCCTTTTTCGTATGCCAGCGGTTTTATCCGCTCGTCATTTGATAACCCTGCACTTCACCGTCCACGAAAGTTACCAGACAACCGCGTAATACCCCTTCGGCATATTCACTGCCTGGGTTGATGCAGGTTGTGCGCCCGATTTTGGCAACAGATTGGGATTCATGGATATGACCGTGCAATCCCAGCATTGGCTTATACTTCTCGATCGCAGCACGGACGGAACTGCTGCCTGCCCCATACATGACGGGCTGTCCACCCTGCTGAATCTGTTGCGGCGGATCTTTTGTCCAATCCAGCATGGGACAGGTATCCAGCGTGGAATCTTTTGGTGGATCATGAAAATTAAAAATGGCTTTCTTCATATCCGGAACTTTCACCGCCATCGATTCAATCATCGTTCCAAGTTCTTCCTCTGAAACTTCACGCGGAGTTTTCCACGGAGTGGGTGTGCTCAAGCCGACAGAGATCATGGTGTGGTCATCGTCCACATAAACCATTTCATTTTCACAGGCAAACAGCGATTTTGTGCCTTCTCTGTTTATAGCACTTAACACATCCCACTCATCATCGTTACCGCCTGTGACAAAGCATTTGATGCCAGTGCCGTTCAAGCGTTCTTCAGCCAGATCAACCCAGGTGACCAGTCTCTGGCGTGCCAATTCATGAAAAAGCTTATCCACAGATTTAGGATCGGCAGACAAGGCGCGAAATTCATCTTCTTCCATAATCTGATAATAAAAACCGAGGATATCCAGCCTCCCTTTCAGGCTGTTTAATTCCTCTTCGATGGAGAGATGCTCTACACGTCCCTGCAGGGTGGCGCGGTAATGTCCATTTGGTTCTTTGATGATCGGGATAAGCAATTTGCCCTGAATATCACCGCCCATCACAATCAAATCCACGCCATAGAATTTCCCGGCATTGATGAATTTGCGATAAGTGCGTTCCGAGCCATGCAAATCAGTAGCAAAAAAAAGGCGGGTCGCTTTTTTGACGGGTTTCTTTGAAAAGAGGGGCATGTGTTTGTCTCCGATCCATCAGGGTGGGCGCTCTTTATTATTCAGGTGTCAGGCTTTCACCGGATTCGAGACGGCAATTAAACTTTCCACTGAAAGAGCCAGAAGAGAGGCGTTTGCAGAGGAATCGATGGCTTCATCAGTCACAAATTTATCAATTTCATTTATTGTGGCAACTTGAAAATTCGAAACCACTCCCCACTTACTATGATCTGCAACTATGATGATCTGACCTCTGGTGCGCTCGATCATCTGTCGTACAACTTCAGCCTCCGCAATTGACGGTACGGTGCAGCCATGCTTCAAGCTAACACCATCCACCCCCAGAATTACTTTGTCGGCATACACCTGTCGCAGATTATCGATGGCGAAGCGGCCCGCCACGGAATTGGAATGCGGTTGGAACTCTCCCCCGATCAAGTGGTGCTTGAAACCAGCCTCACCCACCTCAAGCGCAGCATAAACGTTATTGCTAAATACGGTAACTCCTTGATCACCACGAATATACCGGATAACTTGTGTAGTGGTCGTCCCGCTGTTGATAAAAACAACATCATTTTCCTCAACCAGAGATGCCGCCATTTCACCAATCAAGCGTTTTTCTTCGGGATGTTTTTGTGCCCGCTGCAAATACTCGGGTTCCAAGGTCAGCCTTTGGCTGAGGATCGCCCCCCCATTTGTTCGTTCGACAATACCTTCGCGTTCCAACCATTCCAAATCGCGGCGCACCGTCGCTTCAGAAGTATCCAGCAAAGTATACAAGTCGTCCATCCGGACGATTTTATGAGTTACCAGATATTCCTGGATTCGCTCTCGTCGCTGTGCTGGAATGAGAGGTTTTCTCATTATTAATTATATGGCTTGTCAGCAGGTTGAAAGAACTCAAAAAAATTGTTTGCTGGATTATAAAAGAATCTGAAGAAATTTGCAAGTTTTTGCTTTTTTAATTATAATGGCCCTGTTTTATTCCCATACTGCCAACCGCTCGTATTCGACCAGGGCTGTTCGCTGAAACCTCATCGTAGGAGATTGGTATGACTAGCAGTCCCATCGGAATGGGCGAGCAAGATCGTGCCGAGCGCGATAAGTTTGAAAACGAACTGAAGCGAATCCTTAAAGCCAGTGACGCTGCGGGTATTATCCTGCGGGTAATCGGGTCATTGGCCTTCCAGATGCACTGCCAAAAATATGGTTATCTTCAAGCTACCATGGGTCGTGCGTATACTGACATCGATTTTGCCGCTTATCAAAGACAAACCAAAGAAATCCAGATGTTAATGGCCGGACTGGGCTATCACGAAAACCGCGAGGTCTTTATTGTTTCGGAAGGCGATCGCTCCATTTTCGAAAAGCCCGAGGCTGGCCTGCATGTCGACGTTTTTTTCGGAAAACTCGATTTCTGTCACGTGATCCGTTGGGAAGGCAGACTTGAGGTCGATTATCCCAGCATTCCGCTGGCTGAGATGCTGCTCGAAAAAATGCAAATCGTCCAGATCAACGAAAAAGATATCATTGATACCATTATGTTGTTGCTCGAACATCCCCTGGGCGATGAAGATCATGAGACCATCAACATAAAGCGCATCGCCAATCTTTGCAGCACTGACTGGGGCCTGTGGCGCACCACAACCATGAACCTGGATAAGGTCCGTCAAATGGCTCAGGGTTACGAGCAGCTCACAGGCGAGCAAAAAGGAATAATTGATTCGCAAGTCAAGGCAGCGCTGGCGCGGCTCAATCAAGAACCCAAGTCCCTCGCCTGGCGCTTACGCGCCAGAGTGGGCGACCGCGTGAAATGGTATAAAGATGTGGATGAGGTTCAATAAGGTGAGGAGATGGTTATGAATAAACTTGTCCGCGATCTGATGCATCCGGGCCTGCTTACCTGCCGCCCGGATGCCACCTTGGGGCAGGTATCCGTCCTGCTTACCCAGCACCACGTGCATGCCTTGATTGTTGCTGATCGTGATGGACGCCCCATTGGCATCATATCCGATTACGACCTCCTGGCAGGCGAATGGTTGTCGGCGGATTCCCAAAGCCTGACCACGATGCGCAACTTGACCGCCGGAGAATTGATGTCCTCCCCCATCGATACCATCGAAGCAAGCATGCCCCTGGGGGAAGCTGTCCACATGCTCATCGAGAAAGATATCAATCGACTCCTGGTTACCGAAAAGGGCATTCCAACAGGAGTGATCTCAACCTCCGATTTCGTTTCCAGCATTGCCCTGGAAGAAAAACCTCTTCGCCAAACTGTTGCAGATGTAATGTCTGATGCCATCCTGGTCTGCCGGGATAAAACCCCGCTCACCTCTGCAGCGCGCACGATGACCCAAGCCGGCTGGCGCTCGGTACTTGTGGTGGATGCCAAAGGCAAGCCGGAGGGGGTGGTCAGCGGTAAAGACTTGCTACCATATGTGAAAAACGGGGTCGATAAAAAACTGACCGTGCGAGACATTATGCACCCGGCGCTGACAATCGATATTCACTCCAGGTTGCGCGAAGCCGCCGACTTGATGATTCAAAAGCACTACCACCGCCTGGTGGTGGTCGATCAGGACGATCCGCAGGTCTTCCCGCTCGGTATTATTTCATCGTTCGATATTGTCGCCGAGATGGCCAGACCCGGATCCATCTGGCAAAAGTAGACATTAACAATTATCGCCCGGCATGATCGCCCGCAAGGTTCCCGGGGCCGTAATGGTCTCTTACAACTTTATTACGGAGAATACTATCCATGGCTCTTTCGCTGGAAGAGGCGCTTGCGCGTGTCCCACAGTGGGCGGGTGCCGCCGATCTGAAAGCCTCTCCATTGGGGGGTGGAATCACCAATCGCAATTTCCGCATTGATGTTGGAGGAGAGGCATTTGTTCTTCGCATCGCAGGAGCAGATACAGAACTATTGGGGATTAATCGAGAATTCGAATATGCTGCCAACCTGGCTGCCGGCAGGCTTGGCATTGCCCCGGAAGTATTTTATTTTATCCGTCCTGAAGGTTACCTGGTGACGCGATTCGTAACCGGGCGGCCCATCCTGCCAGTGGAAATCTGCCAACCGAAAAACATTCGCCGGGTCATGGACGTTGTCCGAAAAATCCACAGCATGCCGGAAATTCCCGGCAACTTTAATGTATTTCACGTTATTGCAGATTATTCTGAAATCGCCCATCGCTACCATGTTCAGTTCCCTCAAAATTTTAATTGGCTGATCGAATGTATGCAGGTTGCGGAGAAGGCCCTGACATCCCATGCTCTTGCTTCCTGCCCGTGCCATAATGACTTACTCAATGCAAATTTCCTCTCCAATGGTCAGCTCTACATCCTGGATTGGGAATATGCCGGCATGGGCAATGTTTTTTTCGACTTGGCCAATTTTTCAGACCATCATCAGTTAACCGATGAGCAGGACCACTGGCTTCTGAAATGTTATTTCGAGGAAGTGAAACCCAACCAGTGGGCACACTTGAAAATCATGAAAATCATGTCTGACCTGCGTGAAGCAACGTGGGCGCTCGTTCAGATTGGAATCTCGAAGCTCGATTTCGACTTTCGTGACTATGCCGACAAATTCTTTGGCCGTGTCATCGAAAATATCCAAAATCCCCAATGGAATGAATGGCTTAAGGAGGTACGTGAAAATGTCTGATCTTCCTACTCGTGCTCAAGCAGTCGTCATCGGTGGAGGCGTCGGCGGGTGCAGCATTGCATACCATTTAACGCTCATGGGTTGGAAAGACGTTGTCATCCTGGAGCGTCACGAGCTGACCAGCGGCTCCACCTGGCACTCTGCAGGCCTGGTCGGCCAGATGCGTTCGGATGCCAATCTCACCAGGATGATGCATTACAGCACCGACCTGTATCGGAAATTGAAAGCAGAGACAGGCCAAGATCCAGCCTGGCGCGAGGTCGGTGGTCTGCGACTGGCTTCTTCCGCCGAACGCATGGAGGACCTCAAGCGCCTGGTCGGCATGGCGCAGTCCTTCGGCGTGCCGATGGATCTGATCTCAGCCAAAGAAGCCCTGGACCTCTTCCCGATCATGAGCCCGGATGGAATCGCCGGCGCAGCCTTCACTCCCAACGACGGCGTTATCGACCCGACCGGTTTGACCAACGCACTTGCCATGGGTGCAAAACAACGTGGAGCGCGCATTTTTACGGACACGAATGTAGAGAAAATCAATCTGAAGAACGGTCGCATCCACGACGTGGTTACCGATAAGGGCACGATCGAGACCGAAGTTGTAGTGAACGCCGCCGGGCAATGGGGAGGAGAGGTGGGAAAAATGGTTGGGCTCACCCTGCCTATCGTGCCAATGGCACACCTGTATATCATCACCAAACCGATCCAGGGCGTGGGGCACGATTTCCCGACCCTGCGCGACCCCGACTTGCTGGTCTACTGGCGAGAGGAGGTTGGCGGCCTGGTGACAGGTGGTTATGAACGAAACCCGGCTCCATTCGGACTGAAAGGCATCCCTCGCGATTTCAAATACCAACTCCTGCCGCCCGATTGGGAGCGTTTTACCCCACTGATGGAGAACTCCATCAAACGCGTGCCAGCGGTGGAGACGGCCGAGGTGATCCAACTCTTGAACGGACCGGAAGGATTCACGCCAGACGGCGAGTTCCTGCTTGGCCCCACATCGGTCAAGGGTTTCTGGGTAGCTGCCGCATTTTGCGCCCATGGTTTGGCCGGGGCTGGCGGCATTGGAAAGACCATGGCAGAGTGGATTATCGACGGACATCCAGAGTGGGATGTCTGGCATTTGGACGTTCGCCGTTTTGGTTCCAACTACAATAGCCAGGACTACACGGTGGCACGGACCATCGAGACCTACACCCAGTATTATGACATCCATTATCCCGGCGAGGAGCGTCTATCGCGCCGCGGGCTACGCCTCTCGCCCACTTATCACCGCCTGCAGGAGCTGGGATGTTTCTTTGGGGAAAAGACCGGTTGGGAGCGCCCCAACTGGTTCAAACCCTATGAAGAAAAGGCGCGTCACGGGCACGAGCCCAAAGGCTGGGCCCACCACAACTGGTCCCGCGCCATTGGCTATGAACACCTGAAGACCCGCGAGAACGCCGGTTTATTCGACGAAACCTCGTTCAATAAATTTGAAGTGCGCGGGCCTGGAGCGTTGGCTTTCTTAAACAATGTGTGCGCCAACCAAATTGACCAGCCGGTTGGTTCGATCATCTACACCGAATGTTTGAACAAGCGCGGCGGGATCGAGTGCGACTTTACCGTCACCCGCCTGGCTGAGGAACGCTTTTTTATCGTCACCGGCACGGCCTTTGGACAGCACGACCTGTCCTGGTTGTCTCTGAATATGCCTGAAGATGGGTCGGTGGCAATCGAGGACGTCAGCTCGTCCTATGCCTGCCTCGGCCTGTGGGGACCCAAGGCACGCACTATCCTGGAGAAAGTCACCAAGGACGATGTGTCCAATGTGGGTTTCCCCTACATGACCGCTCACCGCATTGTGGTCGGCGACGTGCCAGCCCTGGCATCCCGCGTGACCTATGTAGGTGAATTGGGCTGGGAGTTTTACTGTCCCATGGAATACGGCTTGCGGTTGTGGGATACACTTTGGGAAGCCGGACAGCCCGAGGGGCTAGTTGCGGCCGGTTACAAGGCGATTGACTCCCTGCGGCTTGAAAAAGGGTACCGCTACTGGAGCAGCGAGATCAGCCCGGACTATTCTCCGCTCGAAGCCGGTCTAGGGTTTGCTGTCAAGTTCGATAAAAAGGATTTCATAGGGAAAGAAGCCTTGGTAAAGCAGAAAGAAGGTGGCTTGACTCGCAAGCTGTGCTGCATGACTCTTTCAGACAACCGTACGATCGCGCTGGGCAAGGAACCGATCCGCTCGAAAGACGGGAAGAAGATCGGATGGGTGGCCGCGGGCGGATATGGCTATTCCGTCGGGCAAAGCATCATCTATGCCTACCTGCCGATGGAGTTTACCAAGGTGGGAACGGAATTGAAAGTCGAATTCCTTGGAGAACAAGTGGGTGCGGTAGTTGTCAAGGCGCCATTATGGGATCCAAAAGGCGATCGTATCAAGGCGTGATAAATCCGGACGGTTGTATAATAACCATCCAACAATGAAGCGACGATAATTTCGCGATAGAGGAGTTTATAGCAAATTTATCGGCTTTCATATATTAGAAATCTCAGGAGGCTAATCAAATGTCAATCGTAAACGCAAAAGAAATCATGGTGGAAGCAGCCAAGGGGAAATATGCCATCGGCGCCTTCAATATCACCGACCTGGTCCAGATGGAAGGAGTGGTGGATGCTGCAATTGCTAAAAAGTCACCCCTCATCATCCAGACTTCGGTCAAGCCATCCAAGTTCCTGGGCGTGGATGTGCTGGTTGCAATTTATCGGACGATTGCCAAAGCGGCACCCATCCCAATCTGCCTGCACCTGGATCACTGCACCGAGATCGAACATTGCAAAAAATGTGCCGATGCAGGCTATACCAATATCATGATCGATGCTTCCAAACAGCCCTATGAGGAGAATATCCGTCAAACAAAGGAAATCGTCGATTACTGTCACAAAATCGGCAACATCTCGGTGGAAGGCGAACTGGGTACCGTCAGCGGTGTGGAAGATCAGATCAAGGTCTCCGAAGACGAGACACAGCTTGCCAACCCGAAGCAAGCTGTCGAATTCGTCGAGCGCACCGGCCTGGATATCTTTGCACCCGCCATTGGTACCGCTCATGGAGTTTATAAAACCAAGAATCCCAAGGTGGATTTCGAGCGCCTGGGCCAGATCAATCAAATGATGAACGGCAGAAGTATCAAGACCCCCCTGGTGGTTCACGGTGGAACGGGGTTACCGGAAGATTACATCAAGAAATTGATCGCAATGGGTGGTGCGAAAGTAAACGTATCCACCGAACTAAAGCGCACCATGATTGACGCTGAATACGAATATATCAACGCGCACCGGGAGGAATATGATCCCGGAAAGGTCGATGAAGCTGTAAGGGCAGCCATCCGCACAGCCGTCAGTAATTGGATTGATATCCTCGGCAGCGCCGGAAAGGCATAAAACCGAATAAAGATTGTAAGAGGAGAGTGAGGGCGCGGGAATCCACCCTCACTCTCCTCCTGTCACATTATTCAATAAAAGGAGTTCGATATGAAAAAAATTGAAGAATATTTTGTCCCCTGGGTGAAAGGCATTCCGATGTATATCTCCGGACACATCGAACTTGCCTGGAAAAAACCGGAATTACACCGCATGATGTCCAACGAGAATCCTAACCAGCCCTCCGAGAAAGTGCTGGAGGCGATCCTAAAATATGCCAAGATGTCCAACCGCTACCCGGACCAAGGCCTGGTGGTGCGCGGCAAAATCGCCCAGATCAACGGGCTTGGCGGCCCAGAGAATGTGATGCTGGGGAACGGTTCAAGCGAGGTGTACGATAATGTCTTCCGCTGCTTCCTGGCAACCGGAGAAGAAGTCATCCAGCACACACCCTGCTTCGGTATCTACAAGCTGCGGGGAACCATCCTGGGCGGCAAGATGGTCTCCGTACCCATGATCTACAAGGATAAGTACCTCCACTATGACGCAGCCGGGATCCTCAAGGCAATCACTGACAAGACCAAAATCATCGTCATCGCCAACCCGAACAACCCGACCGGCAACTTTATGGATGCAAAGGACTTCGTGCGCATCGCCGAGACAGGCATACCCTTCATTGTGGATGAGGCGTATGTCGAATATGCCGGTCTGGGAATGTCCCAGGTGGCTCTTACAAAGAAATACAAGAATGTGATCGTTACGCGCACGCTATCCAAGGCTTATGGGCTGGCCGGCTTGCGCTTTGGCTATGCCCTGGGGAACAAAGATGTCATCGGACAAATCTCAGCTGCCCTGCTCCCATGGAACGTTGGCACGATCCCAATGTGGGCAGCGCTTGCCGCTTTGGAAGACACTGAAGCACTGGCATTCCGTGTGAAATACAACAATAGCGAAGTCGATTTCATCACCGAGGCTCTCAGCGAAATACCGAGCCTGGTGGTGTTCCCATCCAAAGCCAACTACATATTTTTCGACTGCGGCGAAACGGGTAAGAAGGGCAAGGACATGGTGGCCTTCGCTGAACAAAAAGGCCTGATCTTCCGACCAGAATCAGAAAAATACGGCAGCGACGGATGGTTCCGTATCACCATTGGTACGAAAGAAGAGAACCGCATGGCTGTCGATGTTGTGCGCGAGTTTTTGACAAAAAAGTGATCTGCTTACCCTGGAGGTCGAAATGACCTCCAGGGTTTATCCGAGTAAGGAGGCAAAGCATGGGAAAAATTAAAGCTGTATTCTTTGACCAGGACGGCGTGATCATCGATACGGAACGGGACGGCCACCGCGTCTCCTTCAATATGACTTTTAAAGAATTCGGTTTCACCGACGAGTGGAGCGTGGATTACTACCATGAACTCCTTCAGGTCGCCGGCGGTAAAGAGCGCATGAAGCATCATCTGCAAACCAAGGGCTTTAGCAAGGCCATCCCTCCAGAAAAGGTGGAAGATCTTATTAAGGAGATGCACAAGCGCAAGACGGCTATTTTTGTCGAGCTGATCGAGAGCGGCAAACTGCCGCTTCGTCCAGGAATCCATCGCTTCATGAAAGAGGCCATGGTTGCTGGTTTAATGGTCGGCATATGCACTACGTCCAATGAACAGGCTGCCAGGGCGATCACCGAGAAAATCCTTGCGGATATCAAGTTCGACATCGTGCTGGCCGGGGACGTAGTCAGCAAGAAAAAGCCCGATCCGGAGATCTACAACCTGGCTCTCACCAAGACCGGAATGAAAGCCGATGAAGTCATCGTGGTGGAGGATTCGAAGAATGGCGTACTGGCTGGAAAAGCTGCCGGGACACATGTAGTTGTGACCACCAATTACTATACCGAGAAAGAGGACGTCAGCGGCGGTGATATCATCGTCACCTGCCTGGGCGATCCGGATGGTGAGAAGGGCCACCTGACGAAAGGCGGCAAAAACCTGAAATATGACGGTGTACTGAGGGTAAAGCAGGTGGTTGAGTATTTCGCCAGTTAAAGCCGGCACGCCCCCAGAAAAAGATTAATAGGACGCAAAGGTTTAACCTTTGCGTCCTATTTTTATTTGCGATTCTGAAAACATTTTATGTCTGATGAACCGATCGATGTCGTCGATAATTACGAATTTGAATGATCGAGAATTTACTGAGGGGCAGGCAACCATAGACTTCGGTGCAGTCTATGGAAGAATCCGGCTGATCCCCCAGTACAAGGCTGCGGCAACCAGAGCGGCAGACGGGATAGTGAGCAACCAGGCCATTGCAATCTCTTGCGCCACCCCCCAGCGGACCTTGTTCGCCCGTTCGCCTGCACCAACGCCCAGGATGGCCGAGCTGACCACCTGCGTTGTGCTTACTGGCCCCCCAAGCAAAGAATTTCCCAGAATGACTATCGCTGAGGTCAGTTGTGCCGCGAACCCATCCACCGGTCGGATTTTGTAAATCTTTCCTCCCAAGGTGCGAATCAATCTCCAACCTCCAATGGCAGTGCCCAAGGCAATCATCGATGCACACAATAAAATTACCCATTTTGGAACCAAAAATACTTGCAAATATCCTGAGGTGACCAGGGCCAAGGTAATGACTCCCATGGTTTTTTGGGCATCATTGGCGCCATGACTGAGTGCCAGTGCAATACCGGTCAGAATTTGGCTGCGCTTGAAAAAGGCATTGATGCGCGGTGAAGCCTTCCAACTAAATATCAAGATAAGCCTGAGTAGAAGGAAGCCAATAACAAAGCCGATGATGGGGGATGAAAATAACGAGAGCAAGATTTTCTCCAATCCCTTGAGCTGGATGGCCTGCCATCCGGCCGCCATAACGACCGCTCCAATAATCCCTCCAATTAGCGCGTGAGAAGAACTGCTCGGAAATCCCAGGTACCA
>DASVKG010000089.1:0-9168 GCA_036385495.1 Anaerolineales bacterium
TTACGGCTGGTGGGGGATGACATTTGCATGGTCACCTGACGGTCGCAGCCTGGCGTTTTCCCGTCCCGATGGTGGTGGGTTGGTAGATATCAATGGCAAGAAGCTGATTCCTGAATTTAACATCACCCCGCTGAACACCCACGGAGATTGGGCTTGGATTCCCAGCTTGGCCTGGGGCAGCGATGATCAGACCATTTACCTGACAACACATGCTCCTCCCACCGGGCTGGTGAGTCCCGAAGAGTCACCTAATTTTGACCTGGTTGTCACATCTCTATCCCACAACCCTGGCACCACTCTTATTCAACAGACTGGAATGTTCGCATACCCCGCGGTTTCATCACCTCGGCAGGGTGAATCCGGATCCACTTTTCTTGTGGCATTCTGGCAAGCAATTTTCCCGACCCAATCCAAAACGAGTCGCTATCAGTTGGATATCATGAACAAAGATGGCACGAACCGACATTTGCTATTTCCCGCTGAGGGGCAATCCGGTCTCCAACCGAGGATTCCTCCCATCTGGGCCCCGCGGCCGCTAGAGGGGGGTGACTTCATCGGAGTAATCTATGAAGGCAATCTTTGGATTGTGGACGCAGCATCCGGACAATCCCAGCAAGTAACAGGTGACGGGTCGACCAGTCAGATTGATTGGAAGTAATCTCTGATTTTCGGGTGATCACCCTCGATTAATTTATTTTAGGAGTATTTCATGCGCATTCTTATTACAGGAGCCGCGGGCTTCCTCGGTTCCCATCTTTGTGACCGACTTTTAACTGAAGGTCACGAAGCCATTGGGATGGATAACTTTGTCACTGGAAATCGGGAAAACCTCGTTCACCTGGTAAGGAATAAAAACTTTACTTTTGTCAGGCATGATGTATCCGAACCCATTACGATTCGCGGCAAGTTGGATGCAGTCCTACATTTTGCCTCTCCAGCCAGCCCCAATCCCGCCTCCCCTTTCGGCTACCCCAACCTGCCAGTGGAGACTTTGAAAGCCGGTTCTCTTGGCACCTTCAACACGCTAGACCTTGCTCTAGTGAACCAAGCCCGATATCTCTTTGCGTCCACTTCCGAGATATATGGTGACCCGCTCGAACACCCCCAGACGGAGACCTATTGGGGTCACGTGGACCCTGTAGGACCTCGCTCAATGTACGATGAAGCCAAACGTTTTTCCGAGGCCCTCATCATGGCCTATTTTCGCTCCAAAGGCTCGGATACGCGCATAGTTCGAATATTTAATACTTACGGTCCACGGATGAGGCTGGATGATGGGCGCGTCGTTCCAAGTTTTATCCACCAGGCATTGCATGGTCAACCATTAACCATCTTCGGTGACGGCCTGCAAACACGTTCTTTTTGCTATGTTGACGATCTTGTGGATGGAATATATCGCCTCCTCCTTTCTGATGAACATCTGCCAGTCAATATTGGAAATCCCAACGAGACCTCTATCCTGAACTTCGCGGAAATAATTAATCGCCTCACGGGAAATACCGCCGGGGTAGACTATTCACCAGATAATCGAATGGATAGCGACCCCCAGCGCCGGCGTCCGGATATCAACCGCGCCCGTTCTTTGCTCAATTGGGAACCAAAGGTGGAAATGGAATCTGGGCTGGTACTCACAATTGCATCATTCAAAGAAAAAATGGGGATAAAATGATCATTCTGTCCAATTCAATAGAGCGAACACGATTCATCAGATTTATTTCCGTCGGCGCTTTCGGCGCGGTCGTAGATTTTGGTATCATGAACCTGTTTTCAAAACTGTTCAAAATGCCACTTATCTGGGCTGGGGCTATTTCCTTTATTTGTGCCATTTTCAGTAATTTTCTCTTCAACCGGTTCTGGACATACCCCGACTCGCGTTCGCGGACTATCACCAGGCAATTAACCATGTTCTTTATTGTCAATGTAGCTGGACTTGCCATCCGTCTCCCTATCCTTCTCTTTCTTGAACCTCCCATGCGAAAACTTTCTGTCCAGTTGGCGGTATCTATTCCCCTTTCACCCGAGTTTCTTGGAAAAAACCTGACCTTGGCTGTGGCGGTCAGTGTGGTGATGCTTTGGAACTTTTTTATCAACCGATATTGGACTTATAATGACGTAGACAAGGTGCCATCATGAATTCACAATCTCAACGTTCCATCATACCCATTTACACTTCCCGCGGCGACGCGGAAGCGTTCCTCGTCTACCCCTACTTATTCAATCGGCTGGGTGAATGGATTGGTTGGGTCACCGCAGAACGGCAAGTTTATTCGGTGCTTGGGTTCTACGTAGGTGATTTAACAGCTGAACCGCGCATCATCCGCAAACGTATCACCGCCAGTCTCAAGCCCCGGAGGTCTCCCCCCTCGCGGCCACAGCGTCTGGCAGTCTCAGCCACAATCCCTCTCGCTCCGCTCATGGGCGACCTTCGCTTTGGTGTCCTGGATGTTCTCTTGGACGAACCTGAGCGGTTGCATACCTTGGATGCCGGGGAGCTTCGGCAGGATCTGGATTAGGGGAACCATGGAAAAATCACACAACCCGAAACCCATGCGTGTATCACGCATCCAATTAGCACAAATTATGATGCCGGAACACGCCAATACGCAAGGTAATGTGCATGGTGGTTGGATCATGAAATTGGTGGATGAGGCGGGGGCGTTGGCTTCAACCCGCCACGCCGCTCACCGGACCGTAACAGTGGCAATTGACCAGATGGTTTTTCGCCACCCCATCCACATTGGCGACTTGGTACTTTTTAACGCCGAAGTAACCTATGCAGGAAGGACTTCGATGGAAGTCGAGGTGAAAGTATTGGCTGAAAATCCCATCTCTGGGGAGCAAATATATACGAATGCCGCTTACCTGGTCTACGTGGCGATTGATGATGATGGTAAGCCTGCCTTGGTGCCGCCATTGGTGGCTGAAACTCCTGAAGAAATATCCCGGATGAATGCTGCGGTAGTACGCCAACAAAGACGGCTGGCACAAAAGGCAGATCACAATTAAGCGATGATGTACAAAAGGCAGATACCGAGATGCAATTGCTTCCTCTTTTTTTTGGGTAATGGATAAAATGGATGACTACTTTCGAAAATCCTTCTGAAGAAACTGAACCGAAAGAGCGGATTGCCCACCCTTTCCGCACTTTAACCGAATTAGTTGATTTCGTCTCTGGAAAGAGTCTGCCCACTAAAGAAGCTGAAGAGGGGCTTCGTTCCGAGTCGCTGCCCTTCCCTTTCCTTGCCATAGTCGGGCAAAAGGAAATGAAGTTGGCTCTTTTGCTCGGACTAATCAACCCATCAGTAGGTGGGATCCTTCTCGTCGGTCCGCGTGGTACCGCCAAGACAACAGCTGTTCGCTCGCTTTTGGATCTCCTCCCCAAAGTTGAACGCAGCCTATGTTATTACGGCTGTTTATCCGAAGACATAGAGAATGGTGGTATAGATGCAGTCTGCCCCGCTTGCGCTAAAAAATATGGCGAGGGCAAACCTTTATCCGCACTGGACCACGTCCACTTGATCGAACTTCCTCTCAACTCCCAACTGGAGGATGTGGTGGGGGGAATTGATGAACGGCTCTCTGTTACCCACGAACGGCTACGCGTCCGGCGGGGTATACTGGCTCAGTCTGACCGCAACCTCCTTTATATTGATGAAATTAACCTTCTCGCAGATGACATTGTTGATGCCATCCTTGACGCGTCTGCACAGGGATCCTACACAGTGCGGCGCGGGCCAATCTCTGCCACTTACCATGCCCGTTTCGTTTTGGTAGGCTCGATGAACCCCGAGGAAGGCCGGCTTCGTCCGCAAATTCTTGATCGTTTCGGGCTGCGCGTCATCGTACGCGGCTTGGACGACCTTTCCGAACGGCTGGAAGCATATCGCCGTGTGCAGGCATATATTGCCAATCCCCGTGGAATGGCAGTTTCCTACGGCGAGGAGACGCTGGCCGCAGCTGAGGAAATCCAATCTGCTCGAGTTCAGTTACCGAAAGTGATATTATCGAATTCAGTCGCCAAACCAGCCATAAAACTAATCCAAAAGATGGGCATAGACAGTCTGCGGGCTGAGATTTCGTGGTTTGAAGCTGCGCGTGCCTACACTGCGGCAGATGGTCGTGTCAGGGTGACTCCGGAGGATTTACAAACCGTGGCTCCCATGACTCTGCGGTTGAGACGTTCCGCGTTCATGTCAGAATACTTCAAAAGCCAGAAGGGGGAGGAAGTGGAAATGAATGCTTTGCTTGGAAAAATTGGAAAATAAAAACATTTTGATATCACTTTTTCTGGTATAATCCTTTCGCTTGACTGGTCCCACCTGCGGCCTACCCTGCAGATGCGGAGACCTGCTCAAAATCAACTTAAAGGAATAGCAAACGTCATGCCCCTTAATAAGGAAGTAAAAACCAAGGTCATTACGGATTACCATCGCCATGAGACCGATACTGGTTCACCGGAAGTCCAAGTGGCCATCCTTACAACTCGCATCTTACAACTGACAGGACACTTGCGTACTCATAAGCACGATGAAGCCAGCCGCCGAGGTCTACTCCAAATGGTTGGTCAGCGCCGGAGATTACTGGCCTACTTACGGAAAAATGACTACCAGCGTTACCTGGCGCTGACCGAGCAGTTGAAACTGCGCCGCAAATAGAGAGTGGTTCGTCCAAGTAGATGGGCCTCTGCCCATCTACTTTTTTATATTCTCATCCCGTCTTGCCTTTTTAGCGAGAACTAGGATGAAGATCATCGCCCTGCCCGTCAGGAATTGAAAAATGCTGGTAACACCATTATCTCCATGAGGGATATTGCCAACATCTTTCAGTCCCTGACCAGGCGGGAAAAGGAGAACTAGCATGAAACCCGAAGTAAAACGGTACACAACAACGGTTGGCAACCGGACAATTTCCATTGAAACTGGCAGATTGGCTGCACAAGCCGGTGGAGCCGTGACTGTCCATCTGGATGATTCCATCATCTTTGCCGCTGCCACCATGGGTGGGATTCGTACCGGGATTGATTTTTTCCCGCTAAGCGTTGAATACGAAGAACGCATGTACGCCGGTGGCAAAATCCCCGGCTCATTCTTCCGTCGTGAAGGTCGTCCGTCCACAGATGCGATTCTCACAGCCCGGCTTACAGACCGACCGCTACGCCCCTTATTCCCTGAAGGCATGCGCAACGAAGTCCAAATCATCATGTATTCGCTTTCAGCTGACTCTGATAACCCCCTGGATGTACTTGCAATCAATGCTGCTTCCGCTGCAGTAATGATTTCCGACATCCCCTGGGACGGTCCTGTTGCTGCCGTGCGTGTCGGTCGCGTGAATGGTGAATTTATTATCAACCCCACCTTCGCTGAAATTGAAAAGTCAGATCTCGACTTGCGTATTGCAGGTACGCGAAATGCCATTTTGATGGTAGAAGCTGGTTCCGATGAAGTCCCCGAAGATGTCATGGTTTCTGCTCTGGAATTTGGTCATAACTCCATGCAGTCGCTGATTGATCTGCAACTCCAGATGCGTCGTGAGGTCGGTAAACCTAAGCGTGAATTGACTTTCGCATTACCCGATCAGACTCTGCAAGAAAAAGTGTTCACCCGCGTCAGCGACCCAATGGCCGCGTTGCTTGATAAACCGTTAATGAAATCTGAATTTTATGCCGGGATGGACGCCCTGCTTCAGAACATTGTCGCTGAACTCATCCCGTCTGAAGGTGGTAAAGTCAAAGTTGCAGACGAGGGTGACGTTGAAACGCTACCCGAATTTGCGCTACCCGAGACTCCGAGTTTGGAGGCAATAAAAGAAGCCTTTGCTGATGCTGAAAAGAAAATTGTCCGCAAGCGCATATTGAATCAGGGTAAGCGTCCCGATGGACGTACACCCACAGAAATTCGCCCAATCTGGTGTGAAGTTGGGTTTAGTCCCAGAGCGCACGGCTCCGGCTTGTTCACCCGTGGCGAGACCCAAGTCCTGACCCTCGCTACGCTTGGAACATTATCCGAAGCCCAGTCGCTGGACACACTCACTCCCATTGATTCCAAGCGATATATGCATCACTATAACTTTCCGCCTTTCTCGACTGGAGAAACCAAAATGCTACGGGGACAGTCACGCCGCGAGATCGGACACGGCGCCTTGGCTGAACGCGCACTTTTGCCCGTAATCCCAGCCGAAGAGTCATTCCCCTACGCACTGCGGCTGGTATCCGAAGTATTGGCCTCCAATGGTTCGTCCTCCATGGCCTCAGTATGCGGTTCTACACTGGCTTTGATGGACACCGGTGTTCCTATCAAGGCCCCGGTTGCCGGTGTTGCCATGGGGTTGGTCATGGAAGGTGATAAATACGTCATCCTGACCGATATTCAAGGCACCGAAGACCACCTCGGTGATATGGACTTCAAAGTTGCAGGGACTGCAGAGGGCATTACCGCTTTGCAGATGGACATAAAAATATCCGGTTTGAGCACAGAGATTATGAAACAAGCGCTCGAACAGGCTCGCCAGGCACGCTTGTTCATCCTTGAGAAAATCTTGGAAACCATTCCTGCCCCCCGCAGCGAATTGAAACCTCATGCCCCCCGCATTACCACTGTTAAAATTCCATCGGACAAGATTGGTGCCATTATCGGTCCTGGAGGGAAAAACATCCGCGCCCTTCAGGAAGAAACTGGCACAAAGATTGACATTCAGGAGGATGGTACTGTATATATTGCTTCAACGAATAGTGAGGGCGCAGAAATTGCCCGCCAGCGAATTGAGGCAATTACTGAGACGCCGCAATTGGGCCGTATTTATACTGGCAAGGTTGTCCGGGTGGCTGATTTCGGTGCTTTCGTGGAAATCTTGCCTGGAACTGACGGTATGGTACATATCTCACAATTGGATAGCGAGCGTGTCGAGAAGGTCGAAGATGTGGTTAAGATGGGCGACGAGATTACCGTCATGGTGACCGGTATCGATCCGATGGGGAAAATACGCCTATCCCGTCAGGCCGTCCTGGAAGGTTGGACTGTTGAGGAAGCCCAGGAACGGGACTCCCGCAAGAGCGGGGGAGGACGCCCGGGAGGAGGAGGTCGCCCAGGTGGTGACCACCGTCCCGGTGGCCGCAGCGATGACCGTCGCGGCCCAAGACGATAAACCCGCAAGGGGCGACACTTCCATGTCGCCCCTATTCTTTTTTTCAGATGATTATTCGCCTCCGCAATACAATCTCAGAATATCCATCTCAGTTCTGGTTGATGGTTGTCGGGCTGTTTATTAGTTCAGCAGGAGCGTCCATGATTTGGCCGTTCCTGATGATCTATGTCAGCGAAAAACTCGTTTTATCCCTCAGCACCGTCTCGACTTTGATTACTATAAACGCAATCATGGGGCTTTTCTCCTCCTTCGTAGCGGGAGCAGTATCCGACAAACTTGGGCGCAAACTTGTGATGATAGTTAGCCTGGCAGTAAATGGTTTAGGCTATCTTTTTATGAGTCAGGCTCATTCTTACCTGGGATTTGCTTTAATAATGGTTCTGATGGGTGCTTCAAATCCACTTTATCAGGTGGGATCGGACGCCATGCTGGCAGACATGATCATCCCAGAAAAACGCACGAATGCATATGCAATTATCCGAATGATAAACAACGCAGGAATTGCTATCGGCCCAGCAATGGGCGGGTTTGTAGCAGCCAGGTCCTATACCTATGCCTTCTTGGGGGCTGCAATAGGCATGATCACATATAGTTTGTTATTGGTTTTCCGCGCAAGGGAAACACTGGTAAAAGCCTATGGTCCTGAAAAAGAGTCTTGGACTGAAAATCTGGGTGGTTATGGTCGGGTCTTCCGGGATCGTCCATACGTTGTATTTGCACTTCTGGTAGGGATCGGTCTTATTGCCCCCTCCATGCTGTGGACAATGCTTTCTGTTTATACAAAACAAAATTTTGGGCTTCCCGAAAATCTTTTCGGCTGGCTTCCGACAACCAATGCCTTGATGTGCGTATTCGTACAATTTCCGGTTACCCGGGTTTCTCGCCGGTTTCGCCCCTTACCTGTTATTGGTGTCGGGATGTTGATTTACGCCATTGGAGTGGGCAGCGCGGCGTTGATGAATAACTTCTGGGGTTTCTGGACCACTATGGTCCTAATGACCTTTGGGGAACTCACCCTCATCCCCACAGTTAGTAAATTCATTGCCGACCTGGCTCCAGCCGATATGCGTGGCCGATATATGAGTTTTTATTGGTTTGCATGGGGCATCGCCCGCGGTGCTGCACCGTTAATTGGAGGATTTCTGAACGACAATATCAACCCACGTTCAATGTGGATTGGGGGACTGGCGATTGGGCTGGTCAGTACCATCGGCTTATTCATCCTTTCGTCCCGTAACCTGGACATGGAACCTGCGTAGCCCAACCTAACTGGCAGATTTTCACCCAACGCCCTTTATCTTTTGAGCCTTTCTTCTAACCGAATTTTTATATCCGGCCATTCCCGGTCCAAAATACTAAAAAAAACTGAATCACGAATTGTCCCATCAAGCAAAATATAATGATTTCGGAGAACACCTTCTCGCACCGCACCCAGCCGTTCGATGGCAAGGAGAGAACGTTCATTGCGTTCATCTGCTTTGAATTGCACACGGATACAGTTCATTTCTTCAAAAGCATATTTCAGCATCAAATACTTGCATTCTGAATTCACAGCCGTGCGCTGGTATTCCGGCGCGTACCAAGTCCCACCGATTTCCAATGAACGGTGTCGAAGCCGCATTTCCAAATAACGCGTTGCCCCGATAACGTTTCCACTTTCCTTAAGGACAACTGCATAAGGAAGATCCGTCCCGCTGTCCTGCAAGCTAAGCATTTCCCTAACCCATCCTGTCATTCTATCCAGATTGGTCAAATTGCCATAAACCATATACTTCCAAATGGATTCATCCTTTCCCGCGACTGCAAGACCAGGAATATGCTTCACATTCATCGGTTCAAGACGAACAACTTTACCTTCCAAAGTAATGGGTGTTTTCCATAATTCTTCAGGCATCAAATCTCTTCCTTAGTTGGCAAATACGGCATCTTAGGTCCGGGTACACCCATTAACTCCGATAATGCAGCTCGCATTGCACTCCTGTCATCCCAAGGATATTCTACCGTTCCAAAGCACATCGATTGCTCATG
>DASVKG010000090.1:0-4617 GCA_036385495.1 Anaerolineales bacterium
GGGAAAAGCACCCCATTGCGGTTGAAGGGCAGGAGGGCATTTTCCCGGAAGTGGAACTTCTCAAAGTCAAAAGTATACCCGATCCCGATCGCCGGCCCATGATAGCCATTGCACCAGGTCACATAGTACCGGTCTTCCAGCCAAAGCAGGCGTGGGTCATATCGATACTGGACGTGGCTTAATTCGGGTTCATCATAGATCCACTCGATCGGATCGTTGTTGATCTCCCAGTGGATGCCATCCTGGCTGAAGCCGCGGTGCAGATTCATGTCACGCTTGCGGTTGTCGCAGCGGAACACGCCTGCAAATCCCTCCCGGTAGTGCACGACCGCGCTGTTGAAAATGCTGTTGGAGGAGGGGATCAGATTCCTGGGGATGATCGGGTTGCCGCTATAGCGCCAGACAACATCCGAACAGCCTGCCGGGCGTTCTTCCCAGGGCATGTCAGGTATCTTGTTGTGGGTGATCGAGGATTTCCTCATAGATAGATTCTCCCTGTTTTTACCAGTCATTTGACATCTGGAAAAAACCATGTACAATTAGATCTGGTTGAGAGCGCTTTCATTTTATCATATTGCATTGAGCGATTTTCCACAAATAGCAGGGTCGATTTCATCCGGGTGATAAAAGATGGGGATTGTTCTCATCTTCCAGGAGCTCTTGGATGCCGTCTTATACGCTTGAGGACATAGCCCGACAGACCGGGGTATCCCGCTCAACTGTTTCACGGGTAGTCAACAACCTCCCCAATGTCCGGGAGGATGTTCGCAGGCGGGTATTGGAGGCGATTGAGAAAAATGGCTACCTACCCCACGCGGCCGCGCGTACCCTTGCATCCCGGCGCTCTTCCATAATCGGGCTGATTCTGTCCCAAACCCAAAGCATCGACTTCATTTTCACCGATCCCTATTACCCTTATTTGATGAAAGGAATTTCCCAAGCCTGCAGCCAGCACGAACAGACCCTGGCCCTCTTCCTTGCCGAAACAAAGGAAGAAGAAGAGACCATCTTCCCGCATGTGGCGCGCACCGGCCTGCTGGGTGGGGTTATCGTCCAAGCCGGGCATCATGGCGACCGGTGGATCATCGGCAAGATGGCGGAGGCGGGCATCCCGATGGTGGTGGTTGGGCGCACCTTCCGTTCGAAGAATATCAGCTATATCGACATTGACAATGTCAGCGCCTCTCAGAGGGCGGTCAACCACCTTATCCATTTGAATTACAAACGAATTGGGACCATCGCCGGACCTTCCGCCAGCGCCGTGGGGGTGGACCGGCTGGCAGGATATCGCAAAGCCTTGACGGCCGCGGGCATGGGTGTTGATGATGCCCTGATCGCCGAAGGAGATTTCACCGAGGCAGGCGGCTATCAGGCCATGCAGCGAATGCTACCCGCCAGGCCGGAGGCGGTCTTTGCAGCTTCGGACATCATGGCTCTTGGGGCCATTCGTCTTTTGCGGGAGGCAGGCCTGCGTGTCCCGCAGGATGTCGCCTTTGTCGGTTTTGACGATCTTCCGCTGGCTTTTCTCGAAGATGCCCAGCTGACCACCATCCGCCAGCCGGTCATCCAATTCGGCAGCCGGGCGGTGGAGCTCCTGCTCGACCTGATCGAGCAGGGGGTCAAGCCGCCCCGCCAAATCATCATGGATACCGAATTGATTGTGCGCACCTCCTGCGGAGCCTCTCTTCGGCAAAAGACAGTCTGACATATTTCAGCAGAGGAACCTATAAGGAGCAATTATGCGCTTTGGCCATTTTGATGACGAACGCCGCGAGTATGTGATTGAGCGACCCGATACTCCTCTCCCGTGGATCAACTACCTGGGATGCGAGGATTATTTTGGGCTGATCTCCAATACGGCGGGAGGTTACTCTTTTTACAAGGACGCCCGCCTTCGCAGGCTGACCCGCTACCGTTATAACAACGCCCCGCTGGACATGGGCGGGCGTTACGTTTACCTGCGGGATGATGACCCGCAGCATGCCGGATCACGCGCCTGGTCGCCCTCCTGGATGCCGATGCGGCGATCGCTGGATTCCTACCAATGCCGCCATGGGATGGGGTACACCATCATCAAGTCGCAACTGGACGGCATTGAGTCACAGACCTGCTACTTCGTGCCCCTCGGTGCCAGCCTGGAAATCTGGGAGTTGACGCTTACGAATCACCGGGCCAAAAGGGCTGACCTCTCGGTCTTCTCGGCAGTCGAGTTCTGCCTGTGGGATGCGAACGACGATTCTACCAATTTTCAGCGGAATTACTCGACCGGTGAAGTCGAAATCCTGGATGGTGTGATCTACCATAAAACGGAATATCGCGAGCGGCGCGACCACTTTGCCTACTTTGCCTGCTCGGAGCCGCTGGCGGGCTTTGATACCGACCGCGAGGCCTTCCTTGGTCCCTATCGGGGCTGGGATTCGCCCCAGGTCGTTGAAAAAGGGCAGGCGTTCAATTCTGTGGCGCACGGCTGGCAGCCTGTCGGGGTGCATCAGGTCAAGGTCCGGCTGGAGCCGGGGGAGCAGAAAAAGATTATCTTCCTGCTTGGGTATCATGAAAACCCCCGGGATGACAAGTTCGACCCACCCGGCTCTCAGACGATCAACAAACGTACGGTCAAGGGAATGATTGAGCGTTACCTTAAGCCGGACGAAGTGGAAAAGGCATTCCGTGCCTTGCGAGCTTACTGGGATGACCTGCTTGGCAGGCTGACTGTGAGTTCTCCCGATGTACACACCAACCGCATGGTCAACATCTGGAACGCCTACCAGGTGATGATCACCTTCAATCTCTCCCGTTCCGCATCCTATTTCGAATCGGGGATCGGGCGCGGGATTGGGTTCCGCGATTCCAATCAGGACCTGCTCGGTTTCGTCCACCTGGTGCCGGGACGGGCGCGCGAGCGCATCCTGGACCTGGCGGCCACCCAGCTCCCCAGCGGCGGCGCCTACCACCAATACCAGCTGCTGACCAAGTGCGGTAACAATGACGTTGGCAGTAACTTCAACGACGACCCGCTCTGGCAGGTACTCTCCGTGTCAGCCTACATCAAGGAGACCGGCGACTGGGGCATCCTGGATGAGCCTGTGCCATACGATAACCGGCCCGGTTCCGAAGAGGCGCTGTACGGCCACTTGCAGCGCTCCATCCAGTACACCCTCGACCGCCTCGGTCCGCACGGACTGCCGCTGATCGGCCGCGCCGACTGGAACGACTGCCTGAACTTGAACTGTTTCTCGGATTCCCCTGGACAATCCTTCCAGACCACCACCAACAAGGAAGGCAGGACCGCGGAAAGCGTCTTTATCGCCGGGCTGTTCGTGCTGGCGGCGAAGGAAATGGCCGAACTGGCGCGGCGCTATTCCGAAAGCCGCACGGTAAAGACGAAGCCGGCTTTCGAACTTCAACCGGCAACTTTTTATCGGGAGGCGGCCAGGAAATTGGAAGAGATCGTCTGGTCGGTCGGATGGGACGGGAAGTGGTTCCGGCGGGCTTACGATGACTTCGGCCATGTGCTGGGGTCGCAGGAGAACGACGAGGGCCGGATCTTTATTGAGCCGCAGGGAATCTGCGTGATGGCGGGACTGGGCCTCGAGAACGGCCGCGCTGCCCAAGCCCTCGATTCTGTATCCGAGCACCTGGCGACGCCCCATGGCATCGTCTTGCAGCAGCCTGCCTTCACCCGCTATTACCTGCACCTGGGGGAAATTTCCTCCTACCCGCCCGGGTACAAGGAAAACGCCAGCATCTTCTGCCACACCAATCCCTGGATCATGATCGCCGAAACCAGGGTCGGCCGCGGGGCCCGGGCGCATGATTATTACCTGCGCACCAATCCCTCGGCGCGGGAAGTGCTGAGCGACCTTCACCGGTGCGAGCCGTATGTTTATGCCCAGATGATCGCCGGCCGCGACGCGCCCACCCATGGCGAGGCCAAAAACTCCTGGCTGACCGGCGCAGCTGCCTGGAATTATGTTGCCATCACGCAATGGATTCTCGGTGTCCGTCCCACCTTCGATGGTCTGGAGGTCGCCCCGGTCATACCGCCCGACTGGAAGGGCTTTGAGGTCGAACGGCTCTTCCGGGGTGTTCGCTACCGCATCCGGGTCGAGAGGCGCGGGCCCGGGAACGGCGTCCGCCTCGAGGTAGACGGCAAGCCGATTTCCGGGAACATCATCCCGCTTCCAAAAGACGGAACCACGACCGTGAGTGTCCTGGTCCTGCTTGAGTGAACAAAATGCTCAAGAAGGTCTCGACGCGTCGTATCTTTGCCAGCCTGCTCCTGCTCATCGTACTGCTTTCGGCCTGCAGCCCTGCCGTTTCCCAATCCCCCACTGCAACTTTCCAGCAGGCGCCCACGGTTGACGCCTCCCGTCTCGTCGAGGAGCGCGTTACCACCCTGCTCGCCCAGATGACCCTGGCTGAGAAGATCGGGCAGATGACCCAGGTGGAGAAGAACAGCATCAGGCCGGGCGACATCGCCAAATATTTCATTGGCTCGATCCTGAGCGGTGGGGGCGGATCGCCGCTGACAAACACGGCCAAGAGCTGGGCCGACATGGTGGACGGTTTTCAGAAGGAAGCGCTGGCCACCCGCCTGAAGATTCCGATCATCTATGG
>DASVKG010000091.1:0-7173 GCA_036385495.1 Anaerolineales bacterium
CGACTGGACCTTGGACCGCTGTAATACCCAGAAACAGAATACCGGGCAAGACACCTGTCCCTCCTGGCCTCCCAGCGGTTTGCTGACCCTCCCGCAGGGATTGATGCGCTCCTGCGACCCGTGGTTCTACCACATCGGCTATACCCTTTACAGCGATGGCAAGGGTACTCAGATTTCCGACATGGCCAAGGCCTTCGGGCTGGGAAATGGCACCGGGATTGAGCAGATCGCGGAATCGAAAGGGACCATCCCCAACCCCACCGACGGCACCAATGCCACAAGCATCGCCATCGGCCAGGGAGACGTGCAGGTTACAGCGCTCCAGGTGGCAACCTTCATCGCCGCGGTCGCCAACGGCGGCACGCTCTTCCGGCCCCAGTTGGTGGAGAAAGTCCAGCCAGTCACCGGTAGTGCGCTCACCGTGTTCAAGCCGCAGCCGAACGGCACCCTGCCCGTTACGAACGCGAACTTGAAAGTCATCCAGGATGCCATGCGCAGCGTGGTTAATGACAAGAAGGGCACGGCCTATTCCAGGTTTGTGGGCTTCCCCTTCCCGGTTGCCGCCAAAACCGGCACCGCCGAAAGCAACGTGACCAACCCGCATGCTTGGTTCGCCGGATACAGCCTGGCCGGCCTGCCCGACAAACCCGATATCGCCGTGGCGGTGCTGGTTAACAACCAGGGCGAAGGCGCCACCTGGGCTGCACCCATCTTCCGGCGGGTGATGGAAATTTACTTCAACGGAAAACCTCAGACGGTCTACCCGTGGGAAACCACCTTCGGCGTGATGAATCCGGATTACGGCGTTCCCGCTCCAACCCCAACCCCGGGCCCGTGACGATAAGGCCTGGCACAGCCATCAAGGCGCGGCACTTGCAATGCCAACAGAAAAAATCCCCGCCCAGCCCAAGAACCGGGACTCCCCCGCCCCGTCCAAGAACCGGGACTACCCCGGGTTCATTGTCCGCTCGCAGTCCGGCTTCTTCGCCGTGCAGACCGCAAGCGGCATCTTGACCTGCCACCTGCGCGGCCGTCTCAAGCAGGGCAAACACGTGGGGGATATCGCCGCGGTCGGCGACCGGGTGCAGGTCAGCCGCCAGCCGGATGGGACGGGGAGCATCGAATCTGTCGAACCGCGCCGCACTGCCCTGGTTCGGCTCGACCCGAGACCCCAGGGTGTGTACCAGCAGGTCATTTTGGCCAACCCCGACCAGGCCGTGTTTGTCTTCGCCTGTGCTCGTCCAGACCCCCGCCTGCGCATGTTGGACAGGTTCCTGGTCATCGCCGAGAAGCAAGGGCTGCCCGCCGTCATCATCGCCAACAAGATCGACCTGGTGGGTCGCGAACAGGCTGAGAAGATGTTCGGCTTCTACCTGCCCATCGGTTACCCGGTCATTTATACTTGCGCAACACCTGCCCTGGCGGGCGGTGCCAGGGAATCCGGCCAGGGCGTGGAGGAATTGCGGGAGCGCTTGACCGGCAAAGTGTCTGCACTGGCCGGGCCGAGCGGCGTGGGCAAGTCCAGCCTTCTGAACGCAGTCCAGCCGGGGCTGGGTCTGGCGGTGCGGGAGATCAGCGAAGCGGTGCAGAAGGGTCGTCACACCACCAGCGTGCGCCAGTTGTTCCCCCTGGAAGGCGGCGGATTTGTGGCTGACACGCCCGGCATGCGCTCGCTGGCATTGTGGGACACCGAGCCGGAGGAACTGGATGGTTATTTCCCCGAGCTGGCCCCGCTGGTGTCGCACTGCCAATTCAACGACTGCCACCATAAGACCGAGCCGGGCTGTGCGGTGCGGGCCGCCGTGGAGGCGGGCAGGGTGAATCCCCAGCGGTATGATTCGTATTTGAGATTGCGGGCTGGAGAAGAGTAAGGGCAAAAGCTGCCTTGCTCCTTCGGACAACCATGGATAAAAACTGGAACCTTCTCGGACACGAATGGGCGGTTGAGATGCTCAAGCAGCATCTCACTCGTGATTCCGTCCGGCATGCCTACCTTCTTACCGGACCTCCGGGGCTGGGTCGCCGCACCCTGGCGCTGCGCTTCGCCCAGGCTTTGAACTGCCCGAACCCGGTCGCTCCCGGCGATCCCTGCGGAAAATGCAAAACCTGCCGGCAGATCGAACGGATGCAGTATCCCGACCTTACCGTGATCCAAACGGAGACAGAAGGAAAAATCCTGCATGTAGAACCTGTCCGCGATTTGTTGCATACCCTGACATATAGCCCATACCAATCGACTTATAAAATACTGTTGTTTTTAAGGTTTCAAGAAGCAAGCCCCAGCACCGCCAATATTTTGCTTAAATCGCTTGAAGAATGCCCGGCCCATGCCATTTTTATCCTGACCGCCGATAATGTTGAACAACTCCTGCCGACCATTGTCTCCCGCTGCGAAATCCTGCGGCTTCGTCCGTTGCCGGTGGAGAGGGTGGAAGCTTACCTGAAAGAGGCCGGAGCGGGGTCTGAGTCCGCCCGCCTGTTGGCGCACATCTCCGGCGGAAGGCCCGGGTACGCCCTGCGGCTTTTGCAGGATAAGGATGCGCTGGATTTCCGGACGCAACGGTTGGATGAAATGCAGACCCTGCTCCGGTCCACGCGCCGCCAACGCTTTGCCTACGCCGAAAAACTGACCGGCCGGAAGAAGAAGGATTCTGAGGGAGAGTCTGTAATTGAAGAACGCTTCCGGGAAACCCTGCTGCTCTGGCTTTCCTTCTGGCGGGACGTGCTCCTGCGCGCCGCCGGTTCCGGGTCCCCCCTTTCCAACGTGGACTACACCGAAGCGGTTGATGATCTGGCGGGCAAGCTGACTCTTGCCGGAGTGCGAAAACTGGTCAGAGACGCAGAAACGGCGGTCGATAAACTGGAGCGCAACATCAACGCCCGCCTGCTGGCGGAAGTGGTCCTGCTGGATTGGCCGAAAATTGCATGAGAAACAAGCGCCCCGACCACAAAGACGCAAAGGCTCAAAGACAAACTTTTACTCTGAGGTTATTGCGGCTGCCTGTCTTTACGGCCCCTCCCTCATGGCTCCCCCTTTTCATTCTGTCAGTGCTGGCACTGATCCTCGCCTCCTGTAACCCGGCTCCGACGCCCGCACCAACCTCCACGGTAACCGAAACCGCCCTTCCTACTCTGACGCAGACCGCCACTTCAACCCCCACCACAACTCCCACCCTGACACCCACACCCGAACCGGCCTGGTACCAGCCGCTCGACCCGTCATTGGGTATATTGAAATACCATTATGCAGAAGTGATAAATGAGCACGCCCGGGTGTATGTCACTTTCCAGGACGCAGTGGCGAAAAACGGGAATTTCGGTCACCTGCCGCAATACCCCTCCTTTGTGGCCTTCACCGCCAGCCAAATCAGTGACGCCGGCCGGACCTTTTTCCACGTTCAATACGGTTGGATGGATGGGGCGGACCTGCAAGCCCTGACTCCCTCCGCGTTCACAGGCATCCTGCTGACCCGCGTGGAAACTTTCCGTTTCGGCTGGGTACTGGCCGATACCACGAGTGTCAACGCGGCCGGGGTCCCCATCCAGGCGTACACCCGTTACCAGGTGGTGCGCGAGGTGCAATCGGTAACGCAAAACCCCGGTTATATCGCGGTCGGCGCGGACGAATGGCTGCCGGAGGACAAGGTTGCTCTGGTGGACCCGCAGGTCCCTGCGGATGCAGGAGCAGGCAGCTGCCGCTTCATTCATGTCAACCTGGCTGAGCAGACGCTGACTGTCTACGATAAATGCAATCTTCTATTCGCCACCCTGGTCTCATCTGGGATAAATTCCTGGACATTCGAGGGTGAGTTTCACATTCTCACCAAGGATGCAGAATACAGGATCATCACTCCGCCGCCAGAATCGACCAGCAAGTTTTATATCGAAGGGGTACCCTATTTCATTACCTATGCAGGTAGTTTCGGCTTTCACGGAGCTTACTGGCACGATAATTTTGGGACAGCCGCCTCGCACGGCTGTATTAACCTGTCTCCGGCGGACGCCAAATGGTTGTACGATTGGGCCGGGCTGGGGGAGCGGGTGATCATCAGCGCGGGGAAATAATAAAACCGGTTTAAGTCGCCGGCGCTTCTGCTTCAGGTACTCCTGCTGAGAGCCCTTTTTGCGAGGCTCTCCCGGCCAGGGTTGCCAGCAAAGCACCTAACGCGAACAGGACGATATTCAGGATGAAGGGCAGGCTCTTATTGATTTCAGAAAGCGTCCCGGCGATCCAGCCGAACGGGGAAGTTATCAGGATCGTGCCAACATATATGATCGATTGAATGCGGGCACGTTCTTTTGGATCTACTGTCAGCACAACCATCTTGTCCACGAGAGGACTGACTGCGGCAAAGCAGCACGCTTCCAGGAATACGCTTATCACAAGAAAGAAATATCCCTGTTCTGGGGCGGTGACCAGCAGCACCTGGCTGAGGACATAGCCGAGAAAACCGAACAACAGCGGCAGCTTGAAGTGCATTTTTCCGATGCGCGGCATTACTACAAAAAAGAAAACCAGCATGATGGCCGATTTCATGAATGGAAAATAAGACAGGTACTGGGCTGGAACGTGTAACTTTTCAGTCACAATGATTGCCCAGAAACTCCCGCTGATAATTGAGGATATGCCAAGTACCAGCAGGATCCCGGCAGTGTAGAGTGTCTGCGGAGAATGTAGCACGGTGCGTAAAACACCTTTATACTCGCCCAGCACTTCCAGGACGCTCTGGTGACGCGTCTCATGCAGGCGGACTTTTCCCTGCCCTGTCTCTTCCGTCATCCAGTAAGTGACGAAAGCTTTCAGGGTGAACATGACTGCTGCAAAGATGTATAGTGAGCGCATGGTTGGCACGAGTGAAAAAGCGCCGATGAATGCTCCTGCAAGTGGCGCGATAAAACCCACCACAATATTGGCAATATAGATCCAGGTGTAAATATCGACCAACTGGGTTCGATCGGCGTCTTCCACCAGCAGGCAGGTCCATGAATTTTGGGTGATCCGCCAAACGCTGTTAATCACGCCCGCTGCCAGGAAATACCAAAAATTCTGAGCCAGGGCTGAGATCAGCGCAGGAACGCTCCACGACAGGATATCAAAGATCAGGGTTGTGCGCCTTCGACCCAGTTTGTCGGTGACTACGCCGCTCAACAGCGCCAGGATGGTCTGAAAGCCCCAACTGATGCTTACAATCAGACCAATTTGTTTATCAGACAGGCCAAGGGCCAGCATGAAAATCGAAACATACGGAGCATAAAGGTTGTAAGGGATGCCCCACAATGGCTCGGTATACACACAACCGCGCGGGTTCCCGCGCAGGCTTTTCAGGGTGGTGATCAATGCGTGGTTATTCAAATCTGTTTCAGCCGCCCCTCTTTTTCCGCTCGCGCCTGCGCCGGTACTGCTCGTGGATTTCCCCCACGTGTTCCACCTTTTCAGCAATGGCCGCTTCCAGCCAGTATTTGCCTTTTTCTGCAGTCCCCAAACTTCCCGCGCCATAGGCGCCGGTGCGGGTGTCGTCCTCCCAGGGCGGGTTGGCGGTCAGCGCACCGCCCTCGATCCAGTCCATGTAGTAGTTGGGGGTGGTGATGAAGTCCGTCTCGTCCACGGCGCGTTCGAGGTGGACGAGTTCCGGGCGCAGGTGCAAAATGAGCGAAGTCTCCAATTCGCAGGCGTGACCCATCCCGCCCAGCCCAGACTGGCGTTTGGATTCCAGCGCGGCAATGCCCTTCGGCCCGGAAAGGTACAGGAAGGCCGTGGCGCAAAAAATCAGCGGGTACTTCTCCCCGGCGTATTTGACCACGTTCACCAAAAACGACGAGTTGCCGCCGTGACCGCTCATCAGGTAGAAACGGGTAAAACCTTCTTTCACGAGAGTGTCGACCACAGCCAGCCAGAAATTCTCAAAGGTCCGCCCGCCCGCGTTGAAGGTACCGGGGAACGAGCGCCGGTGCGTGCTGACCCCATAGGGGAAGACCGGCAGGGAAAATGCCTGCCCCGGGACGGCTTGGGCGGTGCCCTGCCCGATGGCTTCGATAATGAGCGTATCGGTGGACAGGGGGGTGTGGTAACCGTGCTGTTCGGTGTGACCGATGGGAAGGATGACAACCTTGTCGCGGTCCGCCGGAAGGAAAAGCGGAACTCCGCTCTTGCCTGGCATTTCTACGGCAGGGATGCCTGGTCCTAAATCCAACCCTGTCGGCGTTAACACATGAACGGAAGTAAACCCGTCTTCCAGCAGGTTCCCGAGCAGATTGTTTACAAGTGCAGTAAAAACCTGATCCCGCACCTCCAGCCCGCTCCCGGTCCATCCAAATGGAATGGCCGGCAGGATTCCAATGGGCTGGGAGGCCTTCAGCAAGCCGGGGACAGCCCCAGGGTCCGACACGCCCCCAAGCGGCAGGAGCAGCGGCGTTTCGCGCGGCAGGGCGGCTACTTCAGGCCAGGTTAATTCGTCAAAGCGGAAGGGTTCAGGCATGCTCATTCTTCTTCCAAAAAACCCGGTTTCATTCTGAAACCGGGTTTGTGATTTGCTACAAGTGGCGACTGGCGTGGGGGTCGAGGGCATCGCGCAACCCATCGCCCAACAGGTTGATACACAGGATCGTGAAAATGATGAACAGGCTGGGGAAGACCCACATCCACCAGGCACCTCTCTGGATAAAAGATTGCGCGCTGGTGAGCATGTTGCCCCAGGAGGCCGTGGGAGGCTGCACGCCAAGTCCGAGGAAGGAGACATAAGCTTCATTCAAGATGGCGCCTGCCAGGCCGAGCGTGGCCGAGACGATGATGATCCCCAGTGTATTCGGGACAAGGTGATTGAAAAAAATGCGGACGTTGCTCGCCCCAAGCGATTTCGCCGCAGAAATATAATCCATTTCCTTAAGCGATAACACGTTGGCGCGCACGATACGGGCCAGGTACATCCAGGATGTCATGCCGATCACCACAATGACGATCCCCACACTTCCGCTGAAGGACAGGCCAAAAATATTTATGGTTTGGATATCCCTGCCCAAAAACTTTCCCAGTACGATCAGGAGAAAGAGTTGCGGGATGGAAAGCATGGCTTCAGTAAAGCGCATCAGGATGGCGTCCGGCCAGCCTCCATAATAAGCCGCCACTCCCCCCACCACCGTCCCCATGGAGACGGACAGAACGACCGCCAGGATGCC
>DASVKG010000092.1:0-6974 GCA_036385495.1 Anaerolineales bacterium
CCTTGGGTTTTATTGTAGTAACATTTTTATCTATCTAGGTCCATTTAAGTTCGCTGGCTTGTTTTTCTAAGTCGGCTCGAAAATCCGGATGTGCTATGCCAATAAGCGCCTTGACCCGTTGGCGAATGGACTTACCATATAAGTCAGCCACACCGTATTCTGTGACCACGTAATGGACGTGATTTCGGCCTGTAACAACACCTGCCCCCTGCTTGAGCATCGGGACAATCTTGCTCGCAGGCGTGCCATCCTTCATAATGTTGGTACTGGGCAGTGCAATGATCGGGACACCGCCCTTGGAACGTGAAGCACCATAGACGAAATCGAGTTGACCTCCGATGCCACTAAAAAATTTGGGACCTATGCTGTCAGCACACACTTGACCTGTCAGGTCAATTTCGATTGCCGAGTTAATGGCTACCATATTGTCGTTCTGAGCGATGATGAATGGGTCATTTACATACTCTGTGCGGCGAAATTCGCACAGCGGGTTATCGTTCACCCAGCTATACAAGCGCTGGGACCCAAGGACAAAACCGAGCACTATCTTGCCCGGGTGCAATGTTTTTCGAGCGCTTGTCAGCACGCCCGCCTCGACCAAATCGATAACGCCGTCTGAAATCAATTCGCTGTGTACGCCTAAGTCTTTTTTATGGAAAAGGAATTTTAAGACGGCATCCGGTATTGCGCCAATACCCATCTGCATGGTGGCACCGTCCGGGATAAGATCGGCCACATAACCCGCCAGTCGCTCTGTAATTGGATCGGTACCCTCTCCGGACATTGGCATTTCAGGAATCGGGTAACTGACTGGCACGATATGTGTCAGGCGGCTGACATGAATAAACGAGTCTCCCAGAGTGCGCGGCATCTGGTCGTTGACTTCGGCAATTATGATTTTTGCCGCTTCCGCAGGGGTTTTGGTCAGGCCGACTTCCACTCCCAGCGAGCAGAATCCATGTTCGTCCGGTGGAGAAACGTGAATAAATGCAACATCCACTGGGAGCAGGTTTCCCTTGAAGAGCAAAGGAAATTCTGAAAGCAGCACGGGTGTGAAATCAGCGCGGCCTTCCTGGACCGCTTTGCGAATATTGGCACTTATGAACATCGCGTTTACTCGCAAATGCCCTTCCATTTCCGGCTTGACATAGTCAGCCGCGCCGACGGAAAGCGCCTGACAAATCTGAACGTCCTTCAAGTTGGGCGCATATGCCACCAGGGCTGCCAGAAGTGTCTGCGGAACTGAAACATTGCCGGTCATAAAGATGCGATTCCCGGAATTAATTGCTTGAACTGCTTTCTCTGCTGATGTCACCCGCGATTGATAAATACTATTCCAATCCATATTTACTCCTTATTCTCAAGACGAGATAGGTGGCGCAAGTCACCTTTATAGGTGTTGACGCCGGCCTCGATGGCTGGATTTTCGAGGGCCTTTTCCACGCCTTGATTTGCGATCTCTAGAATGTACCCAATGGCTGCATTTACAAAACCATATGTGGCAGTCCGTGCCACCACACTGGGCATATTTGGTACACAGTAATGCACTACATTTTCATCAACGTAAGAGGGGTGTTCGTGAGTTGTTGGACGGGAGGTTTCGCTGCACCCGCCCTGGTCAATGCTGATATCAATAAAGACCGATCGGTGCTTCATTTTCTTTATTATCTCACGCGTAATAATGATCGGGGAACGTTCACCTGGCACCAGGACCGCACCCACCAACACATCCGCGTATTCACAGACGCGTGTGATGTTGCGAGGCGTGGATAGCATGGTAACGAAATTCGAGTCGTATTGGCTGATACGCTGCAGCGCGCTGAGAGACTTATCGAGGACCGTTACATGGGCACCCAGCCCTTTAAAAGCGCGCGCCGCATAGGTCCCGGTTGTCCCTGCTCCGATGATGACCACCTCGGCTGGCGGAATGCCAGGGAGACCTCCCAGGAGGACGCCGCGTCCGCCCTGATCGCTTTGCATCAGGCGTGAAGCCACCTCCGCCGCCATGGCACCCCCAATCTGGCTGAATGGGCGTAGTACGGGTAGAGAGCCGTCTGCTTCTTCGATCTGTTCGTAGGCAATGGCGGTTATTTTATCCTTCAGCAGCGCATCAATCTTGTTTTGCCGGGCAGACGCCAGATGCAGAAGACCAGCTATTGTTGTGCCCGGTTGTAGCATGTCCAATTCATCGTCGAGAGGACGAGCAATCTTGAGCAGGAGTTCCGCGCGACCATAGATTTCATCCAACGCATAGGCGATCTTTGCCCCTACTTTCTCATACTCCCTGTCCTGGAAACCTGCTCCCTGCCCGGCTTCGTGTTCAATAAAGACATTATGTCCATTCTGAATAAGGGTTTCCACCCCCATCGGGGAAAGCCCGACACGATATTCAGACGGACGACGTTCTTTTGGGACACATATGTTCATTTCATACCTCCATTGGTAATAGGATTTCCGGAAGGTAGCTTTCTTACCTTTTTGCTTCTTAGATAAATCGTTGAAATAGTATGAGGTTTTCCCTGACCATGCTGCATGATCTCTATGGTTTGCACGGTAGCTCTACTTCATATTCAGCACATCACGGATGGACGGCAGCGCCCAATCAATGGTTTCCTTGTCAATCACAAGTGGTGGGGCAAATCGAATCACACGATCGTGTGTTTCTTTTGCAAGGATCCCATTGTTCTGTAAAGCTTCACAGAAACGTCGAGCGCCTCCAGCCTTTTCATTCAACTCAACTCCGATTAATAGGCCTTTGCCGCGTACCTCTTTAACATGAGGACTGGGAATCTCGCTTAATTGCTCGAGGAAATACTCTCCCATTTCCGCGGCGCGCTGAACAAGATTCTCTTCGATAATGACCTTCAAGGCCGCTCGAGCAATGGCTGCCGCCAGAGGGTTTCCACCAAATGTCGAACCGTGCTCGCCAGGAGTAAATAAGCCTAACACTTCCTTATCGGATAGCACAGCAGAGACCGGATAAAATCCGCCGGCCAGGGCTTTTCCGATGACGGTCACATCCGGACGCACATTCTCGTGCTGTGCAGCAAATAGTTTTCCAGTTCGACCCAGACCCGTCTGGATTTCGTCCGCAATGAATAATACATTTTTCTTTTTGCAGATATCAGCAACGTCCTTTAGATAACCTTTTGGCGGGATAATGACTCCGCCTTCCCCCTGAATGGGTTCCAGCAGGACAGCAGCTGTATTGCGCGTGATGGCCTTATCGATGGCGTTCGCATCACCATAGGGAACTGTGATAAATCCTGGGGTAAATGGGCCAAAATCATCACGGTAGAGTGGCTCAGTCGAGAAGGAAATGGTTGTGATCGTACGACCATGGAAGTTTCCAGTGCAGGTGATGATTTCGGCTTGAGGACGCGGAACTTTCTTTATTTGGTACGCCCACTTCCGGGCTATCTTAATCGCTGTTTCCACGGCCTCTGCACCTGAATTCATTGGCAGAGACATCTCGTAGCCGGTAATCTCGGATAGTTCTTGATAAAAAAGAGGCAACTGATCATTTCGAAAAGCTCGAGAGGTAAGAGTGATTTTTCCAGCTTGTTCCACCAGTGCTGCCAGGATTTTCGGGTGAATGTGTCCTTGGTTAACCGCCGAGTATGCAGACAGGCAATCAAGGTATTTCCTGCCGTCCACATCGTAAACCCATACCCCCTCACCGCGCGTAATCACCACGTCCAGCGGATGATAGTTATGAGCACCGTATTGTTCTTCGAGAGCAATATATTCTTTAATTTCCATTATTTTTCCTATCTGAGGGGGGGTAAACCCTTATGATGATGATCTATGCTACACCGAATAACCGCGCTAGAACTGCCTTTTGGGCATGCAAACGATTGTGGGCTTGTGGGAATATCACCGAGTGTGGGCCGTCGGCTACCTCGTCGGTTAACTCCTGGTTGCGGTGAGCAGGCAGGCAGTGCATTACAATGACATCCTTGTCTGCTTCGCTGACCAGTTTGGCATTAACCTGGTATGGGGGAAAGATTGCTTCACGCCTGGCAGTTTCCTCTTCTTGACCCATACTGGTCCAGGTATCGGTGTAAATGACCTGGGCGTTCTTTACTGCCTTCTGAGGGTCGCGCAAGAAAACGAGGTCAGACCCGGTATTTGCCACAACTTTTTTTACATGCTCGATGCTCGCGGCCGGCAAATCATAGCCTTCAGGGTTGGCAATCGTAAAATTCCAACCAAGTTTGACAGAAATCTGCATCAGCGAGACCGCAACATTATTCCCATCTCCCACATAGGTCACATTCAGACCTTTTTTCTTCCCAAATTTCTCTTCGATGGTTAAAGCATCGGCCATCGCCTGGCAGGGGTGGCAGTAATCACTCAAACCATTTATGACGGGTACCGAAGACCACCTGGCCAATTCGAGCACATGTGCATGCTCAAAGACCCGCGCCATCACCGCCTGGACGTAACCTGAGAGCACACGCGCTATGTCAGCGATAGACTCACGCTGGCCAAGGCCAATTTCATTCGGTGAGAGATACAGCGCATCGCCGCCCATATGCCGCATAGCCATGTCGAATGAGACACGCGTCCGCAGGCTGGGTTTCTGGAAAATCATTCCCAGTACCTTGCCTTTGAATAACGGTAAGTTCCCCGTAGCAAAATATTCTTTCTTCAATCGGATCGCCAGATCGAGGAGGTCTTGAAGCTCCTCTGGCGAGTGATCGGAAATATCGAGAAAATGCTTCATCGACTGCTCCTATATATTATCTATTTAAGTATCAGGGGTGTTGCCGGGCACGTCTAGTGTAAAGTGGACGGTTATTTCGTGAAATACATCACTAATTCTACAACCCTCACACTCTGACATTAAAGTAGGATTTTGGCAAATAATGCCGTTGAAAATATGTCGCTGGAAGTGCCAACCGAATGGATAAATCGTCACCATACCCTATTGGACAAACCGGTATATTGTGGTGCAGTAATCCTGCAATGATGGTTTCGCTTTCTCCTACCCCCCCAAAGGTTTCTGCTTTAATCAGGATCACAATCGGGCGCAGTTTGCGGCGCTGCAAATCCTCTACTGCTATCAGCAGTTCGGGTTGCACCGCTGGGGTTATCAGAATAACGCCCGTCCCGATGGGTAATAATTTGGCTCGCATTGTGACCAATCCCAGCAAAGGCATCTTCCCCTCCGGTTGAAGAAAAGCCAATGTCTCCATGATCTTATTCATTTGACGCTCCCCACGTTCTGCCGGGACAATGGTAGTCTTTCCTGATGAGCATGCAAGCCCAACTGCCCGCCGGTCCATAAGAAAATATCTGGCCAGCGAGGCCACGACACTGATACCATATTCGAAAGAGTTACGGGGCAACGCCACGTTTGGGCGGCGTAGCCACCAACCATCTTCACTAAATGCCGTCGCTTGGTCAGGCGATGAAGCCTGAACCTTCTGCTGTGCGTCCAAAAACAACCAAGTATCTGCTTGAGGATCCTGCTCGAATTCCTTGACCATAAACCGTCCCCGGTGGGCTGTACTTGGCCAGTGAATCCGTTTCATTGGGTCGCCCGGAACGTACTCGCGTACCCCGGCAGCATGCGGCGTAACGTCAGATGTTCGTAAGCGGATGGCTTTACCACCAGGCAGAAGCCCCGGGGGTGGGGGGAATTCTGTGATGGGGAAAATCATTGGTAAAACCATAAGCGTATCTTTCGGCGCGACCACCTTGTAAATCGTAAACAGGCCAAATGGATCCCCGGATGTCATCCGGGTTGGACCCAGCAGAAAAGCCCCGCGCCTGTTAAGTAAAGTCCTGGCAGTATAAAACCGGCGTTGGTGAGAACCGATTCCCGTTAAAACACGGGAACCGCTCGCCATAGGTAAGTTGGACTGGTTGATGATTTCTAACCATAGACAAGCCGGCCAGGTGGAATTACGGACTTCGAAATGTTCTTCGAAAACATCTCCCATGCTGGCTCGCAAGGTGCGCACCTGCCGGTACAGGCTGATACCACGCATCGATATAAATGCAAAGATTCCTGCCCCACCGATTAAAATCAAACTCAGGTAGGCCATGCGCGCGTATAGCAGAAGGCCGGTAACAATCCAGCCGCCCAAGCCAAAAAAGAATATTCCGGTCAACAACCACCGTAATACAAAAGGCGGTCTCATTTTCGGATGGAATCCTTATAATCTCCACCCGGCACAGGAGTATTGTCGATGATTTCCTGGACGATCTGTTCAGCGCTTAATTCCCGCAAACGAGCGGCCGGCCCAACAATGATACGATGTGCCAGTACGGACACAGCCATCTTCTTAATATCATCCGGCAAAACATAATCACGCCCCCCCAGTGCTGCTACCGCCTGACCAGTGCGAAAGAGTGCCAGGCTTCCGCGTGGACTTGCGCCAAGGTACACATCCTCATTCTGACGCGTGCGGTTGCTCAATTCCACTACATAACGTTTGATCGCATCAGAGACATATATTTTTTTGATTTCCTTCATTGCTTCTTTTAGCTCATTTACTTTAATAACCGATTTCAGTGTTTCGATCGGATGCCGCAATTGTTGGCGGTTAAGAATTTCAATTTCATCTGTCGGATTCGGATATCCCAACCGGACCCGCAACAGGAACCGGTCTAATTGCGCCTCTGGGAGAGGAAAAGTCCCTTCATATTCGATCGGGTTCTGCGTCGCCAGAACCATGAATGGGCTTGGCAAGTGGTGCGTCGTGCCATCCACTGTCACCTGACGTTCCTCCATTGCTTCGAGTAGCGCAGCTTGGGTCTTAGGCGTGGCACGGTTGATTTCATCTACCAAAACTACTTGGGCAAAGATCGGACCGGGACGAAACTCAAATACCCTCTTTGACTGGTTGAAAATGGAAACTCCGGTCACATCGCTGGGAAGCATATCTGGAGTGAATTGCAACCGATGGTAGGTGCACCCCAGCGATTTTGCTAAGCTGCGCGCCAATACAGTTTTACCAACC
>DASVKG010000093.1:0-3057 GCA_036385495.1 Anaerolineales bacterium
TCATGTCGTCGATATGGAGCGCATGCGTCGCGAGGCGGCGGTCAGCACACGTTTCGCAACGAGGGTGGCTTTGGAGCTGCTGATCGAAGTATACACATTAACTGCCTCCCAGCCTTCCAGGCCCCAATCGTTCAAGGTCGCTTCGACCTGACCGTCCTTGGCACCGTTGAAAACACTTCCAACTGTCAGGACACGATATTCCCATTGTACGGTCTGTTCAGACATCTCAATCTCCTTTTATCTGATTTAGCGTTTCACGTGAAACCTTGATTTACACTTCCTGGCGGCGGAACACAAGGCAGGCAACGGTCAGCGCGGCGGCGATGATGCCCAGGCTGACGCCGAGGGCAGGCCAGGCCGAATCAGTCCCGCCCATCACCAGGTTGGCTCCCCAACCGAACAGGCGGCCGGGGAAATAATCGCCGATGGAGGGCAGTGCCCCGATGCCGCCAATGATGATCAGGAAAAGGAAGGCGAAACCAACGGCAATGCCATTGCTGCGGGCGAGGGTGCTGCCCAGCAGGGATAAGGCCATATAGACCAGGAAGATGACGAGCATCAACCCATTCATAATCAGAAAGGGACCCCATGGCAGCGGCTCGAAAAACACGTAGGTATAATACCAGCAGCCGAGGGCCGCGAGGGACAGGCTGGCAATGAAGGTAAGCGCCATGGAGGCGAATTTCGCCAGCAGGAAGGTCTCGCGGGAAACCGGGCGGGTGAGGAAGAAAGCCGCCGTGCCGCGTTCCTTCTCCTGCACCACGACACCCATGGTCATCAGGAGAGCCAAAAGGATGCCGAACTGGCTCATGTTCTTGATGTACTGCCCGATGGCATCCGCCACGGTGGGAGTGGGGAAGGCGGCGAAGATCTCGGGCGGCACGTTCGGGATGAGCTTGAGCATTTCGGGGGTGAACTTTGCCAGCAGCGGGGAGGACATGCCGAAGGCGACCAGGACGGCGGCGACGATCAGGAAGCGGGAAGTGCGCCACTGCTCGAGCATTTCCTTGCGAAACACGGTAAAGAAGTTCATGAGACACTCTCCGATCCCACCAGCTGCAGGAAGACATCTTCCAGCGAGGGGCGGATCTCCTGGTAACGATTCAGGACGAGACCGGCGCCCACCGCCATGGAGAGCAGGGCAACCTTGGCAGCCTGCCGCTCCTTGACGATGATGCGCAAGGTCCCGTTTTGGGCTGTAACAGCAGTCACCCAGGGAACCCGCCGCAGATCCTCGCCCCAACGGGCAAGGGCGGCGCGGTCGTCCGCATCGACCTCGAAGGCCGGGACGGCGTAACGTTCCAGCAGTTCCTCACGCGGCGACTGGACCAACATTTTGCCCCTGGCAATGATGCCTACCACATCGCAAACGCGTTCCACATCTGCCAGGATGTGGGTGGACATGACCACCGTGGCCTGGCCGCGCAGGTGCTCGATCAGGTCGAGCACTTCCTTGCGCCCGGCCGGGTCGAGGGCGCTGGCGGGTTCATCGAGGAAGAGCACCTCAGGGTGATGGATAAGGGCGGCAGCCACACCGAGGCGCTGACGCATGCCGCGCGAGAAGCCACCGATGCGGCGTTTGGATACCTCCTCCATGCGGACCAGGGCGAGCAGTTCGCGGGTGCGCGTACGGCGCCCGTCGGCTGAAAGCCCGTAGAGCCGACCGAGATAATCCAGGAACTCGAGGGGAGTCATCCAGGTGTAAAAGGCAGGTTCCTCGGGGAGATGCCCGATGTGGCGAGGGAGAGCATGGCCATCTTTCAAGACGTCCACACCCGCCACCTGGGCGCGCCCGGAGGTGGGACGTGCCAGCCCGGTGAGGATGCGCAGGGTGGTGGTCTTGCCAGCCCCGTTGGGACCGAGGAAGCCATACACCGTTCCCGGTGCGACATCCAGGTTCAGGCCGTCCAGCGCATGGACCGCGCCGTAATGCTTGGTTAGATCTTCAACATGAACACTGCTCACGGCTGGCTCCTATTCCTCGCTGCGACCGGCGACGAAGTAGATGATCGGGCCGATGAAGTTGACAAACAGGATGACCAGCGCCCAGCCCCACTTGGGAAGCCAGCGGGTATGCGCCCGGCGCACGAGGTCCACCAGGGCGGCGATCAAAAGCGCCAGCTCGATCAGGATGATCGGGATCAGGTAGGGGATGTACTGCTTGATGACTTCCATAACAATTCTCCTTAATATAATTCTCCAGGCCGGATAACCCTGTACGGGCGGCAGCAATCGACAATTGGATCAGTGCGAGGATTTGTGCCTATTAAAGTTTACACTAACTTCATTATTTCTTCCCCTGCCATTAGGCCAGTTCCCGCCTGACCGGATGGATGGTCTTGGTTTTCATGGAAACCGACCTCAGGCAGACAGATTGGCCCGGTCCAGCTTGCCCGCAATTCCGGGTGATGTTCCACGTGGAACAAAAATGGCAAGATGCTATTTATTTATTTTGCGCAAGTTGGTTGATATGGGACGGCAAGGGCCAGCCGTCCCATTAGCATGGCAGCGCTATTCCTTTTCCTCATCCTTGGGCAGGTTCTGCTGCGCCAGTGAGACCATGCCGCTCAGGCCGCCCAGGTTCATGGTATCAATGGCAGAGCTGGGGACGATGACCAGCGCGCCTTTTTCCTTGAGACCTTCGAAGAGCATGTTCATGGCGCGCAGGTGCAGGGCGGTGGGGTTATGGATGTAGGCCTTGGAAGCCTCGGCAAAGGATGCGGCAATCTGCTCCTCGGACTCGCCCAGAATGATGCGCGACTGGCGTTCGCGTTCGGCCTGCGCCTGGCGGGACATGGCATTTTCCAGGTCGGGCGGGATGATGACGTCGCGGATCTCCACGGACTGGACGGTGATGCCCCAGGGGGTGGTGCGCTCATCGATTATTTTCTGCAGGTCGGCGTCCATTTTGGCACGACCGACGAGGATATCCGCCAGGACACTCTGCCCGATGATCTCGCGCAGGGCGGTCTGAGCAGCCCAGGCGATGGCGGCGCGGTAATCGGCAACTTCGAGAGCTGCTTTTTCGGCATCCCAGACCACCCAGAACAGGACCGC
>DASVKG010000094.1:0-6548 GCA_036385495.1 Anaerolineales bacterium
TAATTCACCATCTTTAGGAGGATTTCTGTCCAAGTTAGAGCATATTCTCCCCCCGACCCGTCATCTGTCAAATCCCACCACGCTGAGAGCAGACTGTAACTGACCGCCCACATCCACAGTCTCTGACGGTCGAAACCAAGCTGCTCTGACAGGATGGTAATGCGCCGATTTGTCCGTTGAATGGCTTCCTTCTCATCCAGCATATCTCCCCACGGATTAAGAAGCAGCGGTCCCACCTCATACTCAGGGGGCCCATCCACACCTTTGGGATCGATCACGAGCCAGCCCCGATCAGATTTAAGAATATTAAAATGATGAAAATCACCGTGCAGAAGTACATGAGGCTGGTGTTCGGCAAACAGTTCGCGGATTATTCCTTTAACGGTCTCGATTGTTTTTTCAGGGAAAGGCCCTGTCCCCCCTCCAAAGCGAGGTCGCAGATTAGTTAACTCGACGAACCACCCGCGTAAGCTGCGGAATCCATTCTCTTCTGGCAAGGGGCGATGGATGGCTTTCATCACTTGTGCTGCGATTTCAGTGGCGCGGTCGTCGTCTCCGAGTGTTGAGAGCATTGTCCCCGGTTGGAGACGCTCCAGCAGCAGCATTCCTTTGTCTGCTTCTGCTTCCAGCAAATGACAGGCACCCTGACCCGCGTAGACATTCAATGCATTGATCTCGCTGGTTAGTTCGCGGTTGGGAACCCCGAGTTTGAGCACGGCGGGCGTACCATCCGCCCTGATGACAGCGCAAACATAATTATATGAAAGCTGGAATGGCTTTCCAATGGTCAGATCCCATCGGTGGGCGGCTTCGAAAAGCAAATCCTCCAGGTCATCTAGGTAACAGCGGCCAGGATTGCCAAAAGCTGCTATGACATTGTTGACGAAGGTGGGAGGCAGAATCATAAATTTCGCAAAAAAAGATCGGGGTTCTGAAGAAAATCGCCCATCAGGCGGACATGTTCCAATTCATCGTAACACACCGGGTGAATTTCCCCGCCGTCAAAATTTAAGATGGTGGCATCCGGGTAAGCCATCAGGATGGGAGAGTGGGTCGCAATGATGAACTGACCATTTTGTGAAACCATGTTCTTGATGGCAGCGATGAGCGCCAGTTGGTGTAAGGGGGAGAGTGGGGCTTCAGGTTCGTCAAGCAGGTATAAGCCGTTTGGTACAAACCGCGACTGAAATAAAGCCAGGAAGCTTTCACCATGTGAACGTGCATCAAGCCCCTCGCCGTATCACTGGCGCATGTCGCCCAATTCATGTTCAGTACTCATCTTTGCCAGGTCGCGTGCATAATCGCTGCGATCTTTATATTCCTCGTCGATTTCATGCAGGTTCAATTCCATCTCCGCGCGTATCTGGTTCAGGCGTCTGGCGTAACCGAAGAAATCCTCGGCTCGCAAGAAAACCCCCCGGTGAGTGCGCTTTGTCCAGGAGAGCTTGAAATATTTAGCCAGTTCACGGGCGTGGGCAAGACTCTTATCGCTGTGAGTGTTTTCACTGCCCACCATCACCATTTCTGCCGCGCAGGCCAATCCTTCCAGCAGGGTGGACTTTCCAGTGCCATTCTCGCCCATAAACACTGTGATGGGAGTCTCGAAGCGCAGTTCCTTCAAGGATTGGAGAAGTGGAAAGGTGAAGGGAAAAGTGCGCTGTTCAGGAAGTTGTCGCAGTATGACAGCCTGTAAATGGATCATGGCAGGGTTTAAATGTTCCTAGTCATTAATTAGTCTTTTCGCCTTTCGTACTTCTCCCAGTGGATGCGTGTTTTGTCATATTGCGTCCGCGCAAGTTTTTCCTCTGCTGGGTACCCGATATAGATCAGTCCCAGCGGTGTGATGTGTTTAGGCAATCCGGCAATTTCGCGCACCACACGAACAAACCCTGCCACCGGGTGGACTCCAACCCACACCGTTCCCAGACCTAGCCCTGCTGCGGCGATGAGGATATTCTCACCAGCGAGGCTGCAATCCTGGATCCAGAACAGCCGTGCGGCTGGATTAGCTGAGAGAGACGGGTTACCACATACGAGGATGGCTGCCGGGGCATTTCGGTTGCCAAAAATTAGCCGCTTACGGAATTGGGCCAGTTTTTCCGGGTCAGTGATGACCACGAATTCCCACGGTTTGCAGTTCATGGCTGAGGGTGCAGCCATGGCAGCCTTCAGTAATAGATCGAGTTTTTCGGGCTCAACCGGCTGTTCGGTGTATTTGCGGATGGATCGACGGCGGAATATTATATCCAGGGTAGGGTTCATGATCATATGGAGGTGACAGGATTATAAATCGATGTATAAACTCTGGACGATGAACAATCGCCCTGAGTCAATGGACTAGCCGGGAAATAACTTCTCGAACACTTCGGGACAATACTTCTGTACCATTTCTGAGGAAAGTCCGTTCTCTTTACAGATGGCAGCATAAAGGTCTGCGGATGGGCGCTTGGTGCGCTGTTGAGTCCCGGGGTCAAGTCCCCACAGGCCGAAACGCTGGGTCCAGCCGCGCTCCCACTCAAAGTTGTCTACCAGGGACCAATGGAAGTAGCCCTTAATCGGCCAGTTGAAATTGACCGCCCGCCACATGGCGTGTACGTGTTGGGCGAGGAAGCGCGGCCGGATGCGGTCCTTGCTGTCTTCTATGCCATTCTCGGTGACAAGGATGGGCAGGTTGGGGAAACTCTTAACGACCCATTTTAACGCCCAGAAGAAGCCCTCGGGAGTATTGGAGTTCATCCCACCATCTGCAAGGTCAGAACCTTCGCGGAAGAAGGAACGCGAGAACAACTCAGCGCGATTGCGCAGATCGAAGGCTACTGTATCCACCGAGTAATAATTCAAGCCAAAGTAATCTTGAGTCCCTTTTGCTTCCGGGACCAGGATCTTGCCCAGCGGTGATTTAAGAACGCCGGTGGAAATGGCCGATGGAAAGGCCATGTTGATCCCCTCGAATTTGACGTTTTTCATCAACCGGTCGAGCGGCGACCACGGACGGGCTGGTTCCTGCGGTCGGAAGTGCAGGGCATAGCCCACGCGTGCTTCTGGTTGGAGTTCGTGGATGGCGCGATAGGCGGCAGCATGAGCTCGCGCCATGTTGGCCTGCACCTGTATCCCAAGTTTCAGGTCCGATTTGCCAGGCGGGAAATTCTTGCGGAGATACCCTTCGAGCGCGTAAACATTGGGCTCATTGATGGTACACCATAGGGAGCAATACTCATTCAGCGCACCCACCACTTTGCGTGTGAATTGTTCAAACTGCGGCACAACCGCATCGGTCTCCCAGCCACCTTGTTCACCCAACCAGAGCGGGTCGGTGAAGTGGTGCAGGGTGACCATGGGCAAGATATTCCGTTCCCGCAAGCCCTGCAGGATGGAGCGATAACGCTCAAGGGCATCTCCGTCCCAGCGGTCCGGTGTGGGCTGGATTCGGCTCCACTCCACCGACAGCCGGTGGGCGTTTTGCCCTGTTTCGGCGGCACGGTCGAAATCTTCCTTCCAGCGGCCGCCCCACCAGTCACTTGCTAGCCCGGATTTGTGTTCAGTGTGCCCCTCCTGTTCCCATTTGTACCAGTTATTATTTGTGTTGCCGCCTTCCACCTGGTGCGAGGCAGTGGCTGTCCCCCACAGGAAACCTTTCGGGAAATGGAATGTTGCGGATATCATTGATTTCTCCATTATTTGGGTCGATTTGACATGCCCTTAGGATTTGGAACGTGCCAGGTACGCCAGGTACAGGACCACTGACCCTGCCACAGCGGCATTCAACGATTCGATTTGTCCCTGCATCGGGAGACGGAGTAGGAAATCACAGGACTGGTGGACAAGTGGGCGGATGCCTTCCCCTTCGCTGCCTACCACAACAGCAAGTGCACCATCCAGCGGGACCTCAGACGGTTCTTTGGACTCTGGGCTTTCATCTAATCCGACAACCCATGTGTCAGCTTCCTTCAGCAGACCGATGGCCTGTGCCAGGTTAGCCTGTGCCACCAGCATGTGTTCGCATGCCCCGGACGAAGAGGAGACGACTGCCGGGGTAATCTCCGCCGCACGGTGGGGTGGGATAAGCACACCATGCACCCCCACCGCTTCCGCAGTGCGGATAATAGTACCCAGGTTCTGCGGATTTTGAATTGTGTCGAGGATCAACACAAATAGCGGTTCATTGTGCGCTTTGGCGTTATCAATAATGTCTTCCAGTCCGATATAGGGATAGGCACTTGCCTCCAGCGCAACACCTTGATGGCTGTCGCTGAGTTTGTCCAGCCGTGCGCGTGGCACCCGTTCCACGGGAATCTTTCGTTTGGCGGAAAGATCCAGAATCTCGGTCAGGCGACCTTTATTCTGCACGCCTTCGGCAACTTGCAGGCGGAAAACATCCCTCCGTCTGGCGCGCAAGGTCTCGAATATGGGGTTACGTCCATAAATAAATTCTTTCATAGTTTTTGCGGTGCAGAAACCCGCTGTTTCGAGCGTCGGGAGGAAGCGCTGCCGCCGATAGGTGCTCCCCGCTGGATTAACATAAGTGCATGGACGAGAAGTTGCGTCGTAACCCTCCCTGTGTCTATGTAATCAACTACCATCTTGTTTGGACACCACGCTATCGTAAGAAAGTGCAGGTTGGGCCAATTGCGGAACGTCTGAAAAATCTGTTCAACGAAATTGCCGCCTAGTAAGGTTTTAAAATCCTGGCGGTTGAAGTCATGCCCGATCAAATGCGGCTCTTCGTCTCGGCCTCGCCCAAATTTGCTCCGGCTGAGATTGTGAATTACTTCAAAGGCATCCTGTCGCCCCGACCCAAGCAGGAGTTTGCCTATATGCGCCACCCATTCTGGGGGGAGAACGCCACGCTTTGGGCTGAAGGCTGCTACGTGGGAACCGCTGGTAAGGTCAGCGTCGAAATGATCAAGGGATAAATCGAACCGTGTCAAAAAAGCTGACTTCGCACATTGAAAAAATAGCACATATGTGCTATAATTTAGGGTGTGAAGCTGATCGCACAGGTCAAATTGCTGCCTACCCTTGAACAGGTCGATGCACTCAGGCGCACGGTTGAGGCGGCAAATGCTGCCTGCAATTTTGTGGGTCAGCGTGCCTGGCGGACCAAGACGTTCAAGCAATACGATCTGCATCACCTTTGCTACAAAGACATCCGTGCCAAGTTCGACATATCCGCGCAAGTGGTGGTGCGGGTGATCGCCAAAGTGGCAGATGCCTACAAAGTGGATAAAAAGGCCCAGCCTACTTTCAAGCAGTTGGGCAGTATTTCCTACGATGACCGTATTTTGTCGTGGCAATTGCTCGCGAACAGGGTTTCGATTTGGACGGTGGACGGGCGAGTGCATATCCCGTTTGTGTGTGGAGAACGTCAAGGGGAATTGCTCCAAACCCGGCAGGGTGAATCGGACTTGGTCTTGTTTCGTGGAAAGTTCTTTCTCGCCGCGACTTGTGAAGTGGAAGAACCCGAGCTGATAGATGTGGAAGGTGTGCTCGGCGTTGATCTGGGGATCAAGAACCTGGCGGTGGATTCGGACGGGGAAGTTCACTCGGCCAGCCAGATTAACCGCGTACGCTACCGGAATCGTCGCCTGCGGACTAAACTGCAATCCAATGGGACAAAGTCGGCAAAACACAAGTTGAAAAAACGCTCCGGCAAAGAACACCGGTTTGCCAAAGATACCAACCATCGCATCAGCAAGCAGCTTGTGACTAAAGCGAAAGGCACCCGACGCGCTATCGCCCTCGAAGACTTGGGCGGGATACGCGCTCGGGTAACGGTTCGTCGCTCCCAGAGAGCCGCGCTGCATAACTGGGCGTTTTTCCAACTGCGGGCGTTTGTCGAATACAAAGCCCGGCGGGCAGGCGTGCCGGTGGTGCTGGTTGACCCCCGCAACACCAGCCGCACTTGTCCGCAATGCGGGTGTATTGACAAACGCAATCGTCCTACTCAAAGCATCTTCTCCTGTGTGGTTTGCGGTTTCTCTGGACTCGCCGACCACATCGCGGCGGTGAACATTAGCTGCCGGGCTGTCGTCAACCAGCCAATCGTAGCGCGTGACGATGCCAAAGCTGTATCTACGGATACGGAACTGAGGCGGAGCGCAGTTACAAGCCACCCGCTTCTAGCGGGTGCGTAGTTGACTTGAGTATTGTAAACCAAAAAGAGGGATACCATCCTCCCTTATGCCGAGGCACCTGAATAACTGCGCACACCCAGCCGCCAGATGAAGCGCGCCAGTGCAATCAAAAGCACCGCAAGGCCGAGGGCACCAAGCAGGGTCAAGGGTGTCAAGCGGTTCGTCAATGCCTGGGCCGGGACAGTAACTGCGAACGCCACTGGGACCAGGAATGTCAGCCCGATTCGCAGCCACTGCGGATAGATAGTCACTGGCCAGCGCCCGGCTGCATAAAGCCCCTGGAACAGGTTGACTAGTTCCCAGATGCGGATTAACCAGAAGGCAGTGGTCGTCAGGATCAGCCAGAAGCAGTAGATCATAATCCCGCCCAGGATCAACGCGGCCATAAAAGTGAGCGCCTGCAAGATCCCGATC
>DASVKG010000095.1:0-3725 GCA_036385495.1 Anaerolineales bacterium
CCCAAAACGATGAACCTGGATGTGCTGCAGGATGGCTATCGGGCGGTGATGAAGACCCTTTACGCGCCCAAGAATTACTACGCCCGGGCGCTGACCTTTCTGAAGGAATACAAGGTGCCAAAGTTCGCCATCCCGTTGAGCGCCGAATACATCCGGGCCTTCTTCCGCTCGGTGGTGCGCTTGGGCATCCTGGGCAAGGAGCGCGTCCATTACTGGAAGCTCATCCTCTGGACGCTCTTCCGCCGCCCGCAGCTTTTTGCGCTGGCCATCACCCTGGCCATCTACGGCTACCACTTCCGCCAAGTGATGGATCTGCATCTGGCCTGAGCACAAATGGTAATAAGTCTCACAAAGGAGAAAACATGTCGAAAGTCGCCGTTGTTACTGACAGTAGTGCGTACTTGCCTCCTGACCTTCTGGAAAAATTCCACATCACTGTCACGCCTCAGGTGCTTATCTGGGGTAATGAAACATTCTTCGACGGCGTTGACATCCTGCCGGACGAGTTCTACAAACGGCTGGCAACCTGCAAGGTCATGCCAACAACCTCGCAAGTCGCCATCGTCACCATGAAAGCTGCCTTTGAGAAACTGCTCACCGAAGGCTACTACGTTCTTGGGATTTTCATTTCAGCCAAGCTCTCTGGGACGATACAATCTGCCACCCGGGCGCGCGAGATGCTGCCGAAAGCGGCTGACAAAATTGCGATCGTGGACTCCAATTCTACAGCCATGGCGATGGGATTTCATGTCCTGGCCGCTGCCCGCGCTGCCCAGGAGGGGGCTGATCTTGCTGAGTGCCAGAAACTGGTGAAAAATTGCCGGCAGTACACTGGCGTCTACTTCGTCGTGGAAACCCTGGAATTTCTGCATCGTGGCGGCCGGATTGGCGGCGCACAGGCCTTGATGGGCACCATCCTGAACATCAAGCCGGTTCTGGAACTCCGGGATGGCCGCATCGAAACGATCGAAAAAGTACGTACCAAGCGCAAAGCCATGGACCGCGTGATAGCGCTTGTCAGCCGCCAGGTCGAAGGGCGGACCCCGATCCGGCTGGCCGCGTTCCATGCCAATGCTGAGGCCGAAGCCCGTTCCATGCTGGAAATCGCCACGGCGAAACTGAACCCAGTCGAGACCTTTTTCACCAGTGTCAGCCCAGCCATCGGCGTCCATGCCGGCCCCGGGACGGTAGGCCTGGCATATATGGCCGGGATGTAAAGTGTTTGGGAATTCCCTGGTGTAATTATGGCATGTATGGGCATAACATCTGTAGAAATATTATCCCGAAGTTTTTATTCAAAATCGCCTAAAAATTCCCCTAATTCAAGGCTTTTTTTCGATTCTTCGGGATAATAAAAACTTCGGGATAACCGCAAGAGATGCAAAAGCGGGTTTTGCAGGAGAATGGGACGCGCAGCTCATAGTGGCAGCCGGGACAAAGATAACGGGCATAGCCGCCCTCCGGGTCACGACAAACCATCATGCGCTGAACGATGTCTCGGATGTAAGCTTGCTGATCAAAGGGGACTTCATCGGTCAGGCGGAGGTCGCAGTAGCGGTCCCAGTGGTCAAGGAATATCTTGCGGAAGCGGTCGTGCCCGGTTGGGTGGTCGAGAGGCTGCCAGGAGGGGAGAGTCTGATTCTGAAGGAGTGGTGGGTTTTTGATGGGGAGGTTTCGGGCTACGTGACGGGTAAAATGTGCAATAATTGCCACGGTAACGGTAGGAAAGTCTAGACATCGCTTAGGATTGTACTACGAGAACGAATGGTTGGTGACGAGTCTGGTTCACGTGGAATTTAACGTGGAATTTCGGTACAACTAATTTGCGTAAACTTGCCTCAATAAACATTGGAGAGTGCTCTATGACTGAAAAGCAAAAGAAAATCAAAAGTACACTTGGTGAGATTCTTACACAACTGCTCAACGTGCCCATTTTATCCGGTGCACTGGTCACTTATTTCTATTTCCGTCTGCCAGCTGGTGAGCTGAATACCCTGCCCGGATATTTATGGACAATGCTCTTCATATTCCTGATTCCCCTGTGCAGCCTATTTTTCTACATCCCCAAAAAGAACGAAGAAAAGAATAAAACCTTTCGCCGGCAGCGTGTGGCCAGTTTTATCTTTATGATCGTGAGCTATCCGCTCGGCTGGCTGACGCTAGCCCTTACCCATGCCCCACGAATCTTCACCGCCACGCCAGCCACTTACACCTTCGTCACCATCGGCCTGATCATTTTCAACCTGTTGCTGCATTACAAAGCCAGTGGACATGCGGCGGGCGTCTCGGGCCCAGTCGTTTCGATGATCTACATCTTCGGCATCTGGGCAGCACCACTGTTGCTCTTGCTGCCGTTGATCACCTGGGCACGTCTGGCAGCCAATGGGCACAGCTTCTGGCAAACGGTGGTGGGAGCTACCATGTCCGGGTTGATCACGATGGGTGTCTTGTGGGCCTTTGGGTTTGCACCCTTTGCAGGCGCGGTGTGGTAAAACAACTTTATTTGTACTCAGGCAGTTGAGACGAAAGAAAATAAGTAAGGCGTACCTGCGAGAGCCAAGCGTAAAACATCCAAGACTTGCCGACCATTCTTGCGGGCGGTTGAAATTTAGCCGTGGATCTGATAGAACAGGTCGCCGCCTTCTTTTGAGCGGAAACAACCGGATATTTTTTGCTTCACTTTCATCATTCGGATATCGCGTTCAGTTCTACATAAAAATAAAAAAATGAAGTTCACAATTAGAATCCTGAGTATGCAGAACAGAATTGCAGGTTGCTCTGCACCATTCGAAGGAGGAATCAAATGGCTGAGCCCAAATCCGCACCAATCGAAAAGGCGATGAATGTTGAACCAGCATCAAGCGTGAGCACGCCAGATTTCGGCGCCCTCGTCGCCCGTCACCGCAACTACTTCCTGTCGGGCGCAACCCGCTCTAAGGAATGGCGAAAAAACCAGTTGATCGCATTGCGGTCGATGATGAAGGACCACGCCGAGGAGTTCTACACCGCGTTGTGGACAGACCTCCGCCGCAACCGGACCGACGCGGATTTGACTGATGTGAAGTACATGACCAGCGAGATCGACCACGTGCTTGCTCACCTTCGGCAGTGGATGAAGCCGTTAGCGGTGAGCACGCCTCTCGTTCTGGCACCATCCCATACCCAGGTGCAGTTCGATCCTCTCGGGGTCGGGCTGATTATCGGCACGTGGAACTATCCAGTGATGATGGTACTGTCACCGTTAGTCTCGGCGATTTCCGCGGGGAACGCGGCTGTTATCAAGCCATCGGAAGTATCTCTAGCCACCGCCGAAGTGATCGCACGGCTCGTCCCCGAGTATCTGGACCACAACGCGTTTTCAGTAGTCCTCGGCGCGGTACCCGAGACTACGGCACTACTGGAGCAGCAATGGGACCACATCTTTTTTACAGGTGGCCCGACCGTCGCCAAGGTGGTCATGACTGCGGCAGCGAAACATTTGACCCCAGTCGTGCTCGAACTGGGCGGGAAGAATCCCACCATCGTGCACTCCTCAGCCAACCTGCGCGTCGCGGCGCACCGCATCGCCTACGGGCGCTGGTTTAATTCCGGCCAGACGTGCACGGCGCCGGACTATGTCCTCGTGTTCAAGGACGTTGCCAAGGCATTTCTAGGACACCTGAAAGAAACGTTGCTTCAGTTCTACGGAGAGGATCCGCAGAAAAGCCCGGATTATGGCCGGATCG
>DASVKG010000096.1:0-9627 GCA_036385495.1 Anaerolineales bacterium
TGTGCAAGTTTGTCGGTATCGGTAGGAGAGGACCAAATGCAAACCATCCCAAGTGAATTTCTGGAAATTGACCGCAAGGCCCGCGTCTACATGCCCTACCAGGACTTGTCACTCCGGCCGCCCACGGAACGCGTTTGCGACTTTGGTGATGTGGTTATCCCGCTCGATTCCGACCGCGCAATGCTGGAGGCTTCCCGCTGTATCCACTGCCCTGACCCGGCTCCCTGCATGCTCGCCTGCCCGTGCCACAACGATATCCCCTCCGCCATATGGCTGATCGAGCAGGGGCGTTATGTCGAAGCCGCCCAACTCTACCGCCAGACTTCCACCCTGCCTGAGATTTGCTCACGCGTTTGCCCGCATGAACAGCTCTGCCAGGGCTCTTGCGTGCTGAACAAGACCCATGAGCCCGTTTTATGCGGCTCACTGGAAACCTTCGTAACCTGCTATGAGCGCAAAACCGCCGGAGTGGCTGTATCCGTTGGTAAGCCGACCGGTAAAAAGATCGCTGTTGTCGGAGCCGGCCCCGCAGGTCTGGGTTGCACTGAAAAACTGCTTGAACAGGGTCATTCCGTTACCATCTTTGATTCCAAGCCTGCCCCCGGCGGCCTGCTGGTCTACGGCATTCCGAATTTCAAACTTGCCAAGGAAGTCTTCTTTTGCCGCTGGGGTGATTTCGAAAAAGCCGGGGCAAAATTCGTAGGCAATACCTTCATCGGCAAAGACAAGACCATTGATGATTTGTTTACTAAAGGTTTCGACGCCGTCTTCGTCGGCGTTGGCACCGGCATTGACGCCCGCATGGAAACTCCTGGGGAGGATTTACCCGGCGTTTACGAGGGGACCGATTTCCTGATGCGCGCCAATACCGAATTGAACCTGCTCCCCGAGAGCAAACGCGAGCGCCCTGTATTGGGCAAGCGCGTGGTGGTCATCGGTGGCGGTGACACGGCCTCAGACTGCTTGCGTTCGGCCTTGCGCCTGGGCGCTGAAGAAGTGACCTGTGTCTACCGCCGTACCGAAAAGGAAATGCCGGGCGGGCGCAAAGACCGCAAAATGGCAAAAGAAGAGGGCGCCAAGTACCGTTTCCTTACCCAACCGGTCAAGTTCATCGCCGGAGAGGATGGACGCCTGACCGCTATTGAATGCATTGAAATGAAACTCGGCGAACCGGACGCCAAAGGTCGCCGCAAACCAATCCCGGTGGAAGGCTCCAATTTCTCCATCGCAGTGGACACCGCCATCAAAGCCCTCGGCTACTGGCCGGACCCTGTGATTGGGAAGACTACTCCGGGGCTCGAAGTCCACGATTATGGCCTCATTACCGTGACCGATAAAGAGACCGGCGCCACCACCCGCCCGGGCGTATTTGCCGCTGGCGACGGCGTCACCGGCGCCGACTTGGTGGTAACCGCCATGGTAGGTGGGCGCAAAGCTGCTGCAGCCATTGGTGAATTCCTGGCATCGAAATAAATCCCGATAATATGAATAAAGCTCACCTCGAATCAAAATATCGGGGTGAGCTTTTTATTTCCACGGTTATATTGGTTATGGTATTTTCTCTTGTCCTCATCCGACAAACAAAGGCGTTGAGATTGCGTGCCTGTTCACCCCGCATTAATATTATTTGGGAGAGATCCGTCTCATTATTTTATCAAGGGTTCAGGTTATAAAGCCTGTATGCACTGTCTGAATAGATTTCCACCATTTGAGGGCAGGCTTCCGGAAAATCGACCGGGGTTATAACCTGGGTTACTCCTGCACTGGAGAATTCAGAAAGCTTGTCGCAAGCTGCAACCTGGTAAAAAACGCTTGCCTGGCGGAACCGGCCGTCCCATTCGACAACCTCCGCACCCTGGTAAGGGATCGACAGGAAATCCACGTAAACCGGGACACCTGTTTCCAGGCGGAAATCGTAAAGGTCGGATGGGGTCAGAACCTGCTCGCCCGGTTGGAGGTGAGACCTCACATAAGCTTCGATCGGCCTGTATGGGAGCGCGGCCCACGCATTGCTTACCAGGTAGGATCGGATAATTCCAGCAGCCGTTGCCAGGCCGATAAAAACCAACCCTGTTGTTACTATTATCCTTTCCAGCGAAGCTGGGATTCTCTGCATCGCCATCGTCACCAGTTTGCCCACCATCAGCCCTACCGACACAGGTACCAGCCAAGTGGACAGGCGCCAGGGGAAAATTAACGCCAGGGCATTGTTTTTTGTAATGACCTGCACAATGGTCAGACCGATGGACAGGCACAGCGGAACGAATAACACCCAAAAAAGCCGGTTGCGGCGCGCTAAATATAAACCTCCGCCCAGAAAAACGAGTTTCACCACCACGGTGGCATTGAACCAGTCGGAGACGATCGCATGCGGAGGAATTCGAACATTAACCAGGATACTGCGCGCCGCTGCATCGATCTCAGGGTTGCCTCCCCAAAAATTGATGGTGGTGTATATCAAAATTGGGGCCACCACAGCCAGTGCCAGCAGTCCCAATCGGAATGCCGGCCATAATTTTTTCTGGTCTCGCCAGGTATAGATCACGTACGCAAGCGTCAATGCGCCCGCGCTGAGTAAATATGTGGGATGGAAAGTGGCTGCCAGGGCTGCGCTCAATATTGCCAGTCCCTTTTTATCCTTAAGATATAAATAGACGGATAAAAGCAGGAACACGCCAAACGTACTCGGCTGGAAGACCGGCCCGAGCAGGCGCTGGCCGGCTACCCCCCCCTCGAAAAGGTAAGGCCAGTCTCCGCCAAACAAGATCTGGAGCAGGAACCGTAAAACCGTGGAGTGCAGCAGGATTATGGCCGCCATAAACAAGCCGGCTGTCGATCTCTTGGATCTTAACGGGAAAACTTGTTCGACGATTCCAAATAAACTAATAATGTAAACGCCCATCAGCAGGGCGTAATACACAAAGAAAAGGTCTTTGTTATTGAACAGGCGGATGGTAACCACGACCAGGGAACTGAAAACCGGTGTCGGGTCGATCGTGTTCGCCAGCCAGTCCTTTGACAGGCTCCCAAAACCGGCCTGGGCATACCCATGCAGGAAATATTGGTTCTGGTTCGAGGTGTACAGCGGGGATTGGTTGTATGCCAGCGCGAAGATGGACGTGAGTACTACAAACCACGCCAGCCATGTTAAATATTGCCTGCGGTTCCTACCCTTCGGAATCGGCGAAACTGCGCTTGGGTTGATTGAATTAAGCGAGGACATTGTTCCAGCCGTATTCTTTCGCCGGAAAGAGTAACCGCGCAGTCCAAAGGAAGGGGAAAGTCATTCTTCTTTGGGCTTCGCGGTTGGCTTTATTTTGCATTCAGAGCATGCCGGTTGGATGGTCTGCTTAAGGCATCGGGTTGCTGGCATTCCAGTCCGAGCCCAGTGCCACAACGATATCCTCCGGGGCATCCGGTTTGAAATCCACTCGGACTTGATTCGAGACGTTAAACTTCATCAGCGCCATCAAATATTGCATTGCGTACGGCTTCCCGGCATGCACGATGATGATCGTCCGGTCGGGGAAGGGGGAATAATACTTGTCGGGGTAGTCGCTGGTATTCCCGAAACCGGTCACATTCATGCCCTGGGTTATCAGGTAATTTTTAGTTTTCTCGGCCATTCCCGCCACTCCGGTCCCGTTGATGACCACCACGCGTGCCGCCTCGGCTTTCATTTTTTCATCGACCGTACCGCTTGCCATGGGTTCCATGCTGCCGCCCCCGAATATTTTATCCACCAGTTCGCGAATTTTATCGGGATAGGGCCGCAGGATGGCTGCTTGCTGCCCGTTGATGTCGGTGTAACCGTCTTGCATCATGCTGTAATCGATCACACCCTTTTGGATGCTTTCCAGCGGAATATCCTTTGCCAGTACTGCCAATCGCATGGCATCGGGCAGGGGAAGGTTGGTGTTAATGCCTCCCGAAAGCTCAGCATATAAGGTGCCGGCTTGAGACATCAGGTTCAAGAAATTTCCCGGTGCGAGCACTTTATCGCGGATCGCCAGGATGACTTGCTGCTGATGCTGGGCCCGCTCCACATCCCCAAGGGCAACTCCCTGGCTTACATCCCGGGCACGCGCATACCCTAAAGCTACTTTTCCGTTCAGGCACTGGTTGCCTGGCTCTAAAGTAACTGTTCCGTGTTCATAAAGCACGCCTACGTCAATCTTGGTGGATATATCCAGGCAAACCCCCCCGATGGTATCGATCATTCTCTCAAATACGGTGAAATCCAGCAAAGCAAAATACTGGATGGGGATACCTAGGAAATTCTCGATCGTTTTCATCGCCAGTGCAGGGCCACCCCCGGGCAATTTATACAGATCACCCAGGTAAAGTGCGGCATTGAGTCTATTGTATGCATCGAAACCTGGAATATTAACCCACATGTCGCGCGGCACGGATATCATCCCTGCCGTATGGTTGGTCGGATCGATGGTTAAAACGATCATCGTATCGCTTCGGCAGGGACATTTGCGATCGGAGGCCCAATCCCCGAAATCGTAACCCATCACCAGGATGCTCACCCGGCTGGCGCCATCCCAGGGCGGCGGTAGTTCAGCCAGTGGGACGCTGCTCGTCGGTATTCCGGGTCCGGCTGTTGCACCGGCAACCGGTGTCCCTTCTGAGTTCGTCCCCGGACCGGTAGTCTGTCCCGCACAACTGGACGGAGCAACACCTGGTAGCGCTGTCAACCGCCAGCATGACACAAGGCCCCTTAAAAATACAAACAATCCGACTGCGATTATCAATCCCACCCCCATCCAGATGAATTGACCGGTCGTCGGGCGTTTCAGAGTCCGTAGGTTATCCAAGAATTTCACCTTCTTATCTGGCATTTCTCACTTCCTGGGCGGCGGCACGGGCAGATCTTTCTCGGCTACCTTGGCCCATTTATCTCCTTCTTCGATGAGCATCACCGGAATATCTTCCACGATTGGGTACTTGCGCTCGCAATCCTGGCAGATCAACCACGAGTTCTCATATAATTTCAGAAGTCCGTCTTTTTCGCGCACGCAATTTGGACACCGTAGGATTTCGAGTAATTCTTTGTTGATCATATTATTCTCCAACTTGGGGGGCAGCGAACGGCTATTTTACCACGCCTAAGACCTGCAAAGGCTAAGGCCGGCAAACGCCAAGCTGTTCGGCCAGGGCTTCCGGATTATCCGTTCCCGGGCCGTATTGACAGACCATCCCGTGGGGCACGTAACGGGTCTTGGTCGTGTCGGTCGGGTAGAGTTGTTGACCGCCGCGAGTGATGGTGCGCGTCACGGTAATGTCAGCTCCGGGGTTAGCCCACCAATCTGCTGTTGAGATCTCTCCGGCTGAAAGTGCAGGATTCTCCTCGAAAACCGGATCCGGAGCAGGGACGATATTCTGCAAACCAAGGTTCTGCCTGTCAACCGTACGACCGTCTTCGCCCGAATAGAATTTCCAGGTGAGCGAGTAATTTTGAGGATTAAAATATGTTTCCATCAGCAGCCAATACGGCCTGTCGTTTGTGAATTTCAAATCCACTAGCGGAAAATAGACGGTGGCATCCAGCCCAGCCAAACTCGGATCGGTGCCTCTGAGTGTCTGTTCGTAATAGTAAACGCGGTAGGCATGCTCGTGCCGTTCCACGATGGGATACCCCCCAAAATAGGCCGTTCTGAAGAGGGTGGTGCTTACCTGGCATACTCCCCCGCCAACGCCGGTGATCGATTGTCCGTTATAAATGATCAATGCTTCTGCATACCCATTTTCCAGGCTGATATCTCCCATTGCGGTGCCCATCGAGAATGTTGTATTTGGTGGGATAAGCAAACCGTGGAACCGGGAGGAAGCTGCCTGGATATTTTGCAGGCGCGCGCCACTCGAACCGCGAAAATAGCTTGTGTTGGATGAAACCAACCCGGTAATTCCCAGCGACGCAGCTGTGGCATCATCGCCCACTGCTGGTAGTGCAGTTTTTATTGTCAGAGCAATGTTGTGCCCCCCCGCCAGCAAGCCGGTCTGGATTGCGTCTATCGTACCAGAGATATCCAGGCGGCGGCCCACCTGTGCTGATTGAATCCGCACGAGTTCGCGCGTATTGTCGTCAAAATAAAAGCGGGCGTTGACAGGGTCTTGGTCCAGCAGCGGAGCGATCGGTTCCAGGAACTGGTCCAGCACATGGGCATCGACCGAAACCTGGTATTTCCAGCCCATGTCGGTCTGCACGGGCACCAGGCTCAACATCCCTGCCAGGGTGGTAGGATCGATCGACCATGGGCCAGGATCGCCAGGTTGGGCATCGCTTACACTTAGCATCAGTGGAGCGCTCAAGATTTGGCGCAGGGTATCGGCTTGCACCGAGGCTTCCAGCATCATAGGGGACTGCTCCTCGACCACCAGTTGCACTTCCCCATCCCGGAAGCTCGTAAGCTGTGTCAGCAGGTTGGCAAGCGTGGCATCCACGTTGAGCAATCGCCCAATCTGGCCCTGTGTATAGATCACTTCCGTCCCGTTCAGGTGCAGTTCGGTTTCAAGCACTGGCTGGTCGATCTGGGCGGCAATATTCTGGAGATATCCGTGCGCCACCCGCTCATCGAACATGATGATGGGCTTCAGGTCCAGTCCCCCCTGCCATGCATTGAGTTGTCTGGCAAGGTTATTGAGAGGATCGCCCCGGCGTCCTACATCGAATGCCCGCTGGATACTGGTTCCGGTATCTAAAACCATCCCCAGTTCAGCCGGGGTCGCCACCCACACCCGGTCCCCATGGCGAAAAACCACCCGTCCGCTGGTTGGATAGGTTAGATGCTGGCTGAGAGCAGATGTGGCCTGCTCCGGCGTCAAGCTGGTCAAGTCCACCCCTGCCATGCTGATGCCGGGAAAGATCCGGCCGGCAAATAGCACCTGGTAACCCCCGCCGATTAGGCCAAGCATCAACATAAATAGAAGCGGGCTGCCCATCAGGACAGCTAGAATTTGATACGGGACAGGGGAACGCCGGGGACGGGGAATGGTTACGAATGACATTGGCTGTGATTATACACCGTGAGATAGGTACCTTGAATCAAGACGCTTCGCGCCGTGATTTGTTCCCTTTCAGGAATGGGATGAACATGGGCGTGACAGACTCGTAATCAAAATATTCCTGCCCGAAAATGCTCCGCAATTTGCGCTCTTCGAAGGTTGCACCGATGATAACGTAGACCGTCAGGGCAATGTTGATGGTCAGAATGTTGACGGTCATCAGCGGCATTAACCAGATGAATGCCAGGCCGGCCGAGTAAAGCGGGTGTCGAATCCAGTGATATAACCCGGAGGTGGTTAGTCTGGAGGATCTGTCACTCGCTCCAAGTTGACGCAGGCCGATGAAATCCCAAACGTCCGTCTGGCGGAACGCGAGCATCAGCGCGGCCGCAGCCAGCAATTCCCCCCCAATCATTAAGGTCGACCAGGGCAATGGCACCAGGTACAGGGTGCGGTCCGGCACGAGGAACATGACCACCAGCACCGGCAGGAAACTAATCCCTGCGAAAATGTTATATGCCAGGCGGTAAAAGCGGTACAGGCGTGGGCCTAGGATCTGCCGCGCCAATTCCTTGGCTTTATGCGAAGCCGACAGGGAGTGCACCAGCCCCCACAGGAATACCGTTAAAACAAGCCAGAGCATTTCTACCCTTTCACTTGTGAACTTACGAAGATCGTCCGCTCCTACCCGAACGCCGGGATTTCCAGCGTTTGCTCGCCTGCCTTTATAAGATAATATGGCAGCCAGGCCACGCCAAACAGGTTGACATAAATATCCGTCTTCTTGGGTAGCACGGGGATCTCGGTAATATTATTGACCACCTCGCCCCACTTGGATCCCGCTTCGTCCAGGGCTTGCTGGCGGGTTTGCTCGAGTTGGGCCAATTGCTGCTGGAATTCCGCAATCGAATCCACCGACTCGGTAACATCACCTTTGGATTGTTGGGTCATGCGGTGTTTGCTCATCGCCGCGGAGATCCTGCGGCTGCTGCGTCCCCCTAGCAGGCTGAAGACTGTCTCGGCACCCGAAACCAATTCTTCGCGCTTGCGCTGCTCTAGTTCGGTCTTGTCCTGTTCCAATTCGCGCTGCTCTCTGTTCAGTTTCTCATTCAAGGCAGCGATTTTCCGGTCAAGCGCTGCCGTGGCTTTTACAATGGCAGCCTCCCGTGCTTCCCGGGCGGCATCCGCGCAGGCCTTCACAAAATCTGCCTGCGGGACATCCGGTGTGGCATACAGTCCGAGTTCCTGGTTGGAGCGCACCGTTATTTTGCTGGTCCGGTAGACCCAATCGGTGAAATCCCTTTGGAGAGCCGCGAGTATCTTTGCATCCGTAAGCGGCGCCTCCAGGCTGGCGAAGCGCGCCTGCGGGTCCGGAGCCGGGTCCATGGCAGTCGCATCCGGCACCTTGGCAACGAAATCATCCCATCGGACGACTCCGCGTTTTTCCAGCACGGTCACCAGGGCCGATTTGACCACCTCAGTATCCAGGTTGTATTTCCGGTCAAGGAAGCGCACCTGTGCCGAGGCGATCAATGCCGGGCAATAGACCAGGCCTGCCGGAACAGCCTCTGCCGGAAGGGACGCTCCTGAACCGGCCGCGGCTTTGGTGAAAGACACGTTTTGCGGGAGAAAAACCTCTGCAATGCCGGAAGGCGCCGAGGGGCGGGTTATGCTGCTTCCGGCAAAGGATGGACTGCGGGTGGTGATCGGTGGGATCCCCGCAGCGGGAACGGGCATTGCCGCCGGGACGGGCGCGAATCCTTCAGAAACGGCCGTCTGGTCACCGCTTGCTGCTGGCTGGACACCGGCAGCTGTCGACTGTAATCCCGCCCCAACCAGGGCGTTCAGTGCCGGGATCTGGGCGCGTGTCATCGGACCTGCCAGGAAATTCATCGTCCAGCGCGTCTGGAAAACGACGGGGATTTTTTCATGGACATTTTGCATGATGAACACACGCTTGCCAAGTCCGGAGATCAGCTTGTCTATCGTACCGCGCTCCAGGGCGCCGGGGGCCGCACTTTCCAGGCCGTCCAGTAAACGCTGTTTGTCCTGTTCTGTCTGGAGTTTCCCGATGAACCACGTCCCGGCGTTGGACAGGGCTTTGTAGTCCACGTCCACCGGGTTCTGCGTGGCAAGCAGCAAGCCCAGGCCGAAAGCGCGCGCCTGTTTGAGCATGCGCAGGAGCGGCGGTTTGGAGGAAGGTATGGCCGTTGGCGGAAGATAGCCAAAGATTTCGTCCATGTAGAGGATGGCGCGCAGGCTGGTCGCCCCGGATTGGGTACGCATCCAGGTCTCCACCGCTGACAGGAGTAGGGTGACAAAGAACATGCGCTCTGCATCCGCCAGGTGGGCAAGGTAAAAAACGCTGTGGCGCGGGCGTCCATCCGGGGCGTACAGCAGGGCGGCAATATTAAGCGGTTGCCCCACGCGCCATAGTTCAAAACTTGGAGCGGCCAGGATATTGTTGATTTGCAGGGCTAGGTCCATCCTGTCCTTGGCCGGGAAGAAGGTATCCACCGGGAACGCTCCGAGGTTGGCGAAAGGCGGAGTCTGGATTTGCAGGATGAGTTCGGTCAGGTCCAGGGATTTGTTCTGGCTCCAGGCCGACTGGAAGAT
>DASVKG010000097.1:0-10494 GCA_036385495.1 Anaerolineales bacterium
TCTCTTTCCGGAAAGGGCGTTCACGATTCACTTCTGTTCCATCTCATTTCTGATAACAATAATATTTGATATCTGTATGGCTTGTCATGTTTTCTATTTAGCGATATACTAGATAAACTATATCCAAATAACAAATATGGAGGTGTAATATGAAGTGGGTCCTCAATATTCTTGGCGTACTCCTGTTCCTGATGGGGACTATCTGGATTTTACAAGGTACCGGTCTCTACCCTGTCGGTTTAATGGCGCACCAGATGAAGTACGCCTATGCTGGAATTGTAGTGGATATTATCGCGGTCGGGTTGTTTGTGATTGCCAACCGGCGTCGGAAGAACCTTCCCCCCTCGTCCAGCTCTTAATCTGGTTTATCCCCTTTTTCCAACATGAGCATCGCTGCTTTTCTTCCTATCTCAACCGCAAAATTAGTCCCCCGGTCCCAGGGATAAACCTGGCTCATCGAGGCGAAATAAACCCCCTCTATGGGTGTCTCGATGGACGGGATATTCTGCGAATGGTTGACCAGCGGCACCGGCTGGGCATAAGAAGTGCGGAACAGCCAGGCTTTGCGAATCCAGCTCCGTTCAAACTTGGGGTTGAACTTGATTAGAGCGGGCAGGAATTTTTCCATCAATTCCTCCTGGCTTAGGCGAAAGTACTCGTGGTCCGGTTCCAGGTAATCGCCCATGTAAACGATGTGGTCGCCGCCAAAGTGTTCCGCCCCCACGAAGTTGGTGTGCTCCACCAGCGCCAGGAAAGGATAGCCCGCCGACTTGGGCAGGTTGTACCAGTAGTACCCTTCCTCCGACAGCTGGTGTTTTAGCGCCAGGGTCATTACCACCGCCCCCATGGATTTCATATTCTTCAACCCCAGCAGGTACTCTTTGGGCAACGACGGCACGAGCCGGGTCATCGCTTCGGGCGAGAGCGTGACCAGGACCTTATCGTATGCTTCGGCCTTCTCACTTTTGACCGTTACTACTCCTGAACTCACCTCCCGTTCGATCAGCGTAACCGGCGTCCGGAGGCGGATCTCGACTCCCATTTCCCTTATTTTGTCAGCCAACAGGTTGGCGAAATTCTGGAACCCGCCCTCGAAGGTGCCCAGCCGAGTAGTGCGTGCCTTGAGACGCGCCCACATCCACGCCATATTGACCTGCTTGTAATAGCGCTCACCAAATTTGCCGATCACAAGCGGTTCCCACATCAGCTTATAGACTTTTTCTCCTGCCCACTTGCACAGCCATTCGTCGACCGTATATTTTTCCAGGGCTTTCCAGTTGTTCGTCAGGCGCAGGAACACACCCACCAACCCAAAGCGGATTTTGTTGATCCCGAAGCCCAGACCGGGGAAGAGCAGTGCTTTGATGACGGAATCGAATGGGTAGAATTTTCCGTTGTGGTACATGACCGTCAACGGGCGCGGGAACTGCACTTTATCCTCCCACCCCAACTCTTTTATAAGTCCAAGCATGTGCCGGTCACTCGCGAACCAATGGTGGTAGTACTTCTCCACCCACCAGTCCCATCCGGGCTCCTTGAATCCGCCTGCCAGGCCGCCGACCGAGTCGGCCGCCTCGAATATGGTCACCTTGTGACCGGCTCTGGTCAAATCGTATGCGGCAGCCATGCCGGAGAATCCTGCCCCGATGATCGCGATCTTCATTGTCACTCCTGTTGCAAAAGTTCCAAATGTACCGGATGATTCCAAGGCTGAAAACATCTAAACCTGCCCTGAAGGCTCCCCGGGCACATCTGGCGCTTTTACTTCTGTCCTCAGTGAGTCATTCCACTTGATACCTTCGCGTGCCAGGTACCAGGCTCCCAGCACCGTGATCGGAAACCACAGGGCAAAGTGCAGGACGAATGTATACGCGCTGGCTATGCCTTGGTTGATACCTTTTGCCATGAGGATTGCGATCGCCGGCGCGTCAAAGGTCCCCAGGTATCCGGGCGCAGCCGGGATGGTGGTGGTCAGGTTGACCACGCCGTTGATCAGCATGAGCGTGAAGAAACTGACGCTGAAGGGAAACGCATGCAGTACGAGCCAATACTTGAACGTTTCCAGCAGCCAGATAATCACCGAGGTAAAGAACACCATCAGGATGTTGAATGGCGACCGCAATGATTCCAGCCCGTCCAGGAAGCGGTGCATGATCCCGGAGGATTGATTACGCAGGCGGGCAGGCATAATCCGGTCGATGAACCATTGCCCGATTCGGGCGGTAACTTTGGGGAACATGGCTGCTAGCAGGAACACCACCAAAGCACCGAAGAATGCCACACTGCCCCACACTGCCACGTCCTGGATCGTGACCTGCCATTTTCCCACCGGAATGACCACTTGTGCCAGTTCCGCCAATTGGGTCAGGTTAAAAAAGACGAAGGCCAGCATGACTACGCCGTCGAAGATGCGCTCAACGATGATGGTGGCAAGTGAGGCTGATATTGGCACTCCTTCACGTCGTTTGAGGACCACCGCCCGCAGCACCTCTCCAGCGCGGGCAGGATAGATGTTATTGCCCATGTAGCCAATGCAAGTGATTGGGAACATGACCCGTGTGCGGATGGGCTTGATCGGCTTGAGCAGGTAGTGCCACCGCCAGGCCCGCGCCCACACTGCCACGAAATACACTGCCACTCCCGGGGCGATCCACCAATAGTTGGCGTGGATGATGGCCTGCCACAAATCTGCTGGGTTGAGTGTGCGCAAGCTCCACCAAAGGAACACTGCGCTGATCAAGACCCCAACCCAGAACTGCCATTTTTTCATATTAATGATTTTACCATGTGGGGGATAGTTGATCTTGGGACGTTGAGATTCAGCTTCGGAGGCCCTGCCGCAGCAAATCTGGGGCTTTACGATTGTGCAAAAACACCGTATTTCTGCGACTTTCCTATTGTCTGTTTCGTGCTAGAATTAATCGGTACTTGGTGATTTTTTTTACCCAAATTAACGGTATTTCCCTGATTTTAGAATGCTACCGGATGGGAATTTGCCCAGGAAACAGGAAGATCTCGCCATTTTTGGGCAATTCGAAATCCATAAGGTCATGAATTAATGCAGGAAGCGGGTTGTATGCCCATTGAACCTTCTGAACGGGTTAATTTTCTAAATCAAATTCATCTCTTTACCGGCCTGACCGAGGAACAATTCAGGACCGTGGCAGATGAATTGAAGGAAGAATCATTCCCCGCTGGGAAGGAGATCATCAAGCAAGGGATGGAGCCTGACCGCCTATACTTGATATGGAGTGGCAAAGTTAGCGTTACGCGGTTGGGAAAACAGCCATTGCCCGCAACATTGGTGGCTGGAGATCATTTTGGGGAAGAAGCAATGCTCGTCAAGCATCATAAGCAATTGGCTGGTGCCACGGCGGTCGAGGCGACTATCGCGTTGGTCCTGACCCAAGCGCAATTTCAAAACCTCGTTAAACTGGCTCCCTCCCTGGAGACCAATATCACCGTAACGATAAACAGCTTTCGCTTGGAACAGCAGGTGCATTTCAAGTGGCTCCAGGAAAAAGAGGTTGTCTACTTCCTGGCACGCAAACATTCCTTCCTCCTATTGCAGTCGTTGATCGGACCGGCCATTCTCGCGTTTGTTTCCATTGTTGGAATGCTGCTAGCTTGGATCGTTCCGGTCCAGTCTGCGGTGATAAGTCGTCTCCTGGAGCAGCTCTGGTATGTGGCAATGGTCGCAGGTTTGGGTTCTGTAGGTTGGGCGGTCTGGAATGGCATCGATTGGAGCAACGATTATTACATCATTACCGACCAGCGAGTCGTCTGGGTGGAAAAAGTGGTGGGGATTTACGAAAGCCGCCAGGAAGCGCCGCTTTCTGCTGTCCTGCGCGTCAATGTGGAAACGGACCTCTCCGGACGGCTTCTAGATTATGGTGATCTTGTCATTTCGACGATTGTCGGAAGCACTCTAAAATTAAGAAATGTAGATCACCCCTATCAGGCCGCGGCATTGATCGACCAATACTGGAAACGCTCAAAGCAGACCTCCCGCAAGATGGAGCAGGAGGAAATCCAAAATGCATTGCGGGCTCGCCTTCTGGAAGGTCAGCCCAAGCCGCCTGAACTCAAGGGGATTGTGGCACAGCCTGCTCAGAAGAATAATCCCTACGAGGATCAGCGCGGGATCGTCAACCTCTTTCGCTTGCGCTTTGAAAACCTGGCCACAGTCACCTACCGCAAGCACATTTTCGTCCTGTTCGAACAAACCTGGAAGCCCGGCTTGATCCTTCTCATCCTGTTCGGGTTGTTGGGCTATGAAATATTCAGCCCCACTGCCAGCTTTGTCACACTCTTCAAAGCGAGTGGGGGATTGCTTTCTTTGCTCTGGGCAATCCTGTTTGTAGCTTCAGTGCTCTGGGGCATCTACGAGTACATGGACTGGAGTAACGACATCTTCCAGGTCACACCCGACCAGATTATGGATATTGACAAGACTCCCCTTGGTCAGGTGACCAGTGATATTGCCTCCCTGGATAATATCCTGTCCATCGAATATCGGCGGGTCGGCATCCTGGAACTGCTCTTCAACTTTGGCACGGTTTTTATCACGATTGGTGGTGGCAGGGAAATGACCTTTGAAAATGTATTCAATCCCTCCGCTGTGCAGGAGGATATCGAGCGCCGCCGTTTGGAAAAGATTACTAAAAAAGAGCAGGAAACCATTAAAGCCGAGCGCGAACGCACGGCCGATTGGTTTGCAGCCTATTACCACAACGAGCAGCAGCTTCGGCGGGAAGATGGGACGCTTGGTGTTGAGAAACCGGATGACACCCAACCGAAGAATGAAGTAAAATAGGCACTCCATCTAAATAATTTTATTGGTGAACTATGCCGCTTCTAAAAATTGTTACCCTTCCCGACCCTATCCTGCGCCGCAAAGCCCGCACTGTTACCAAATTCGACTCCGAATTGCAGTCCCTGGTGGAAGATATGATCGAGACGCTCCGCGAAGCACCCGGTGTTGGATTGGCCGCGCCGCAGGTGGGCATCTCTGACCGCCTTATCGTGGTGGAATATCCTGAGGACGATGAGCAGGAAGACGCCCCTAAGAAACTCTATATAGTGGTAAACCCTGAAATAAAAGACATGTCCACCGAGACCGAAATGGGCATCGAAGGGTGCCTGTCCATCCCCGGCCTGCATGGCGAGGTGGATCGTGCCCTGGCGGTCACGGTCAAGGGATTGACGCGTCACGGTCAGCCGGTCAGGATTAAGGCCAAAGGCTGGCTGGCGCGCATCTTCCAGCACGAGATCGACCATATCAACGGAGTGGTTTTTACCGACCGTGCTGCAAAGGTCTGGAAACCTGCCCCTGAAGAACCGGTGCTGGACAATGTGTAACCGCGAACCTGCCTGTTCTCCCGGATGGATTCCGTTCGCCAGCAACTAAATAATGCACCTTACTCATCTATCCCTGACTAATTTCCGCAGTTTCGCCCGCCTGGATATGGACATTCCCCGGCGGGTTGTTTTGCTGACCGGCAGCAATGCCCAGGGTAAAACCAGTATGCTTGAGGCGGTCTATTTCTTGGCAGCCTTCACTTCTTTCCAGACCCATGCAGACCGGCAGTTGGTCAACTTCCTCGAGGCCAAAAAGGAACTGGCGGTAGGCCGCTTGGTTGCCGAGTACACGCGTGGGCTGGCCAAACACAAGCTCGAAGTCCGGCTGATCCTTGAGGCGGTCGGAGCCATCGGGCAGCGCCTGCGCAAGGAAATTCTCCTCGACGGGATCAAGCGCCCCCTTTCTGAAGTCATCGGTCATTTCAACGCCGTCATCTTTGTGCCGCAGATGGCACAGATTATCGAAGGTGGACCTGAAGAACGCCGCCGCTACCTGAATCTGGCGCTGGCACAGACCGTCCCTGGCTATGCTCGCCTTTTGAGCGAATATGGGCAGGCACTGACTCAGCGCAACGCCCTTCTCAAACTGCTTGCCGAGCGTGGTGGAGACCAGTCCCAGTTGGATTACTGGGATGAAACCATCACCCGGGCTGGCGCGACCATCATCTTGCGGCGCATCGAAGCAGTGCATGAGATCGAGAAACTGGCTGCCCGCATCCACCGCGACCTGACCCATGGCGCGGAAGTGTTGCGGATTCACTACCACCCCGCCTACGACCCGCTTCCGTCCCCCGACGGGCAGATTGCCATGCCGCTCAAGACCACTGTGCAGCGCAACGGCTTCAGCGAGGACGACATCCGCCTGGGATTTGCCGTTGCATTGAAAGAAAACCGCCTCGAGGAGATCCGCCGCGGGGTCACGGTGCTCGGACCGCATCGGGATGAGTTGCGCTTCCTCACCAACGGGGTTGACCTGTCTGACTTTGGCTCGCGTGGCCAGGTCCGCACCACGCTGCTGGCGCTCAAACTAGCCGAGATCGAGTGGATGAAAGCCCGCACTGGTCAGTGGCCGGTGCTGCTGTTGGATGAAGTGTTGGCAGAGTTGGATACATTGCGCCGTCTTGATTTATTGGCCTATTTGGACAAGATCGAGCAGGCCATCCTGACCACCACCGATTTAAATTTATTTTCCCCCGCGTTTGTTGAAAAAGCTGAAAAGTGGGAAGTATCCTCCGGGACTGTTACAGTCCTCCGGGAGGCTGGGAAGGAAAGATAAAATGTCAGTCAAACACGCACAGGATGTGGAAGCACAGGAAGTCAAATCAGGCGAAAAAACCACCATCCAGGTTTTGATCTCCTCTCAGGAAGGACCGAATTTTGCCTTGCGCCGCTTCATTATGCAGCCTGGCGGGGGGATACCGGCACACACCAACACCGTGGAGCATGAGCAGTACGTACTGCAGGGTCACGCCAGTATCGGCATTGGCAGCGAAACGATCGATGTTCACGCCGGGGATGTGGTTTTTATCCCCCAGGGGATACCGCACTGGTACAAGAACGTGGGCGCCGAGAACTTCGAGTTCTTGTGCATCATCCCAAATAAACCTGATGAGATGAAGATCATCGACAAGGAATGTTAGCTTGGATTACGATGTGATCGTCATCGGCTCAGGCGCTGGCGGGTTGACCGCTGCGGTCGCCCTGGCACAATCTGGAAAGAAGGTGCTCGTCCTTGAACAGCATGACCGGCCCGGCGGGTGGACTCAATCGTTCACATTGGAGGGCTACCGCTTCAGCCCGGGTGTGCATTACATTGGTGACCTGCAGGAGGGCGGCGGACTGCGTCACATTTACGAGGGTCTCGGGGTATCACAGGATCTCACCTTTTGCGAACTCAACCCTGATGGTTATGACCACATCATCATTGGCGAAAGGCGCGTGGACTTCCCCAAAGGCAAAGATAACCTGATCGAAAGGTTGAAGAGCCATTTCCCACACGAAGCCAATGGGATTGACGGCTATTTTGCCGACCTGGTGAACATGATCGAGTCGCTTGCCCGTATTGGCAATTTGAACCAACCGTTGAAATCTGCAGCCAGCGCGCCGACCGTCCTCAAGTGGATGCGTGCTACGGGTGCGGACCTTATTAATTCGCATGTCACCGATCCCGTTCTCAGAGGCGTGCTGGCTGGACAGTCGGGTGACCACGGGATGCCGCCCTCGCGCGTCTCGGCGTTCATGCACGCTGGCATCACCAATCATTACCTCGCAGGGGGTTACTATCCGCTCGGAGGGTCGTTCGCCATTCCGCGCGCCTTCGTCAAGGCGCTGAAACGCTTCGGCGGCGAGGTCAGGCTTAAGTGCCGCGTGAAGCGCATCCTCCTCGAAGGGAACAAGGTTTTGGGAGTTGAATTGGATACTGGCGAGCAGATCCGCTCCGGAGTCGTCATTTCAAACGCTGACCCCGAGGTGACCTTCGGCCAATTAATTGGTCGGGACAGGCTCTCGTCGCGACTCAAGAAAAAGATTGATTCCGTCCAATACTCCACTTCGTGCATCAGCCTGTTCTTCGCCGCTGACATGGATCTACGCGCTGCCGGGCTCGACTCGGGCAATTTCTGGTTCTACGACCACGCCGATGTGGATAAGATCTACTCGGACGGTCTCACCGACGCGATGTTGCAGCACGAAACACCTCCTGGCATGTTCCTGACTGTGACCACCTTGAAAGACCCCTCGAAAATGCACTCGGGACATCACACCTGCGAGTCATTCGCGTTCGTGGGCTATGAGGCATTCGAAAAGTGGGCGCACACCCAATACGGCGCCCGCCCCGCAGACTATGAGGCCATGAAGGAAGACCTGGCCTGGCGGATGGTGCGCGGGTTGGAGAAGCATGTCCCGGGGTTGAGCAAACATATAGTTTTTTCCAGCCTTGGTACCCCCCTGACGAACGAACATTATCTAAACGCCACGCGTGGGAATCTTTATGGCATCGCAAAAAGCCCATCCCAGGTGGGACCATGGGCCTTCCGGCCGCGCACCGGGTTCGACGGGTTGTTCCTGTGCGGCGCGAGTACGCTCAGTCACGGTGTGGCAGGTGTGACCGCTTCGGGGATCGACGCCGCCAAAGCCGTGCTCAACTGCCGTTCACAGGATATTTTGACGCAGAACGGTCACGGCCCAAGGTTCTTGCCATCGGAGGATATCACCCAATGGCCTGAGGATTTAAGGAAAAAGTTGGAGCGAGGGGAAAAAGCGAACGAGGAAGAAGAGCGGGAGATTTAAGAAAATTATATCGTGCTAATATATCTTTTTGAACCAGGCCGCACTGGAGGGAACTATGTCCACTGATTACACCCAAAAATCTTACTGGCTTAATACCTTCGGACCGTACACACCAAATGCGCCCGTGGAGGGTGAGACGGCTGTGGATGTCGCCATCATCGGTGGCGGCTTTACCGGCCTTGCGACCGCGTATTTTCTTCGCAAAGCTGAACCGGCGCTGAATGTTGCCGTGCTGGAGGGCGAGGTGGTCGGTTATGGCGCCAGCGGGCGCAATGGTGGTTTTGCCATGACGCTGTTTGGCCTGGAGCCTGCGGTGACAGCCATGTTGTTCGGCAAACAGCGTACTGTCGAAGCGCATCATTATTGCGAGCGCTCGGTCGATCTCGTGCGCGATCTGATCCGTAAGCACAATATCCAGAGTGATTTTGAATACACCGGTTTCCTGCGTTTGGCAACTACGCAAGGGTACGTCAAACGCAGCCAGCACGACCTCGAACTGCTCACCGGCCTCGGCGTGACCGGGATTGAATGGATTGACAGGCAGAAAGCCCTTGCCGAGGTGAACAGTCCGCTGGTCCTGGGGGCATGGAGCGAACCGCGCTGCGGGATTTTAAATCCGGCCAAACAGGTTCGTGAATTAAAGCGTATCGCCCAGGAAGTTGGGGCGGTCGTCTACGAGCAGTCGCCGGTGGTCGAGATTCGGCGCGGGGCAAAGTTCACGTTGAAGACTCCGGGGGGGATGGTTACTGCCGATAAGATCGTTTTTGCTACCAATGCCTATTCCCATCTCATCCCCGAAATCAGGAACAAGCAGGTGCCTGTTTTTACGCACATGGTTATTACTGAACCTCTGACCAAATCTCAAATGGACTCAATCGGCTGGACGAATCGTCAGGGGCTCGAAGACGCCCGCAATCTCGTGCATTACTTGCGCCTTACCGTGGATAACCGTCTCGCAATCGGTGGTAGTGATGTAACCATATCCTATGGCCGCGACATGGAACGCGATCTGAACCCAAAAACATTCCGGCAATTGGAGAAGGACACGCTTGAATTATTCCCGGGTTTGAAGGATATAAAGTTCACATTCCGCTGGGGCGGTCCCGTCAGCGTGACCCTCCAAATGGCTCCTGCCATTGGCATGGTCGGTGACCAGCGCGCCTGGTACAGTCTCGGCTGCGTGGGGCATGGCGTCGCGCCCACTCATCTTAATGGGCAGACCCTGGTTGATTTATTGCTCGAGCGTAAGACCGACCTGACTTCGGTTTGGTTTGTGGAACGCAAGCCCGTCGCCTGGCCGCCCGAACCTTTGCGCTGGGTGGCTTCACAAGCCTTGCTTGGTTACCTGCACACGGAAGATTGGTGGTATGAGCGTGGCATGCAGGAACCACCAAAATAAACGTCAAGAATTCCATAAAGATTTAAAAGAGCAGTTCAAATAGTCTGCTCTTTTATTTTGGATTTTTTGTGAGCTGGGGGTGAAAATGCAACCAGCGGGCAGGAAATCCGTGAGGCTCTGATTATTCCAAGAAAACTGCCTTGGTTGGGCAGGTTTCCGCCGTTTCTTATAATGGCTTTTTGGCAGGGATGCCTGGTTTGCGCGGGTATTGCGGAGGAGTTGCAGCCACCTTATCCACCACCACCAGGAATCGTTCGTCAGCCACACCTGGCAAAGTGACCGGCAGCAGTTGGCGTGTTTCGCCACCCAGGATTTTAAGCACCCTCTCGGCTTTGTGGGTTTCTGCCGGCCCGCTCTGGCCTTTTTGCGCCAGCATGGCCCCGCCCACCCGCACCAGCGGCAGGAGGTATTCGGCCAGTACCGGCAGGTTCGCCACCGAGCGAGCC
>DASVKG010000098.1:0-5331 GCA_036385495.1 Anaerolineales bacterium
CGATTTCCCACGCCCAACTGGTGGAACTGGTCGAACAGGTAAAACCGCATGTTGCGGCAGTCCCGAAATTGACCACCTTCGAAATTACAACTGCTATTGGGTTCCTGTATTTTGCCGAGCAAAACGTGGAGGCTGCGGTGATCGAGGTGGGGCTGGGAGGACGCCTGGACGCGACCAATGTTGTAACGCCGCGCGTCTCAGTCATCACCTCGTTATCCTATGATCATATGGCTGTGCTTGGCAACACATTGACGTTGATCGCGGGGGAAAAGGCGGGCATCATCAAACCCGGCATCCCCGTGGTCTCTTCACCACAGAATGACGAAGCCCGGGTCGTGCTCGAACGGGTGGCAGAAGAACGCTACTCCCCGCTGATACTCGTCGGGCGGGAGGTGCTGTTTGCAGCCGGGAAACATTCATTGGAGGGACAGACGCTTTCGATTATTAATAAGAAGGATGCAGCAGGCAAAAAGCAAGGGGCGAAAAACAGTCAGGAATCGGTTATACTTCGCCTCCCTTTGTTGGGGCAGCACCAGGTTGCCAACGCGGCGACTGCATACGCGGCTCTCAGAGCCAGCGGGCTGAAAATAAGTGATGAGGCCATTGCCAAAGGATTTGCCCGGGTAAACTGGCCGTGCCGGTTCGAGATTGTGCGCCAAGAACCTCCGCTAATCCTGGATTCGGCCCATAACGTGGATTCGTTCGAAAAGCTGGCCCAGACCCTGGAAGACTATTTGCCCAACCGACCGGTACTGCTTATCTTTGGCTCATCGGAAGACAAGGATGTAGCCGGGATGCTCAATGCCTTGAAAGGACGGCTGAGGCTTGTGCTTGCCACCAAAGCTGTCCACCCGCGCGCCAACGAGCCGGAAAAAATCGTAGAAATTGCGAACAGCCTGGGGATCCGGGCGGAAGCGGCAGCCATAGTGGATGCGGCCCTGACCCGGGCGCTTGACCTGGCTGCGGGCGGCGGAGAAATTGTGTTATCGGCAGGCAGCATGTTCGTGACTGCAGAAGTGAAAACTGCCTGGGAAAAAATCAAAAATACCCGTAACGACTAAAGTCGTTACTACACAGGGATGTTATGAATCAAAACGACTGGTCATTTCAGGAAGAAGATGCATTCAACGTGGCGCTTTCGCAACGCACCGACGAACTATACCGCGTTGCCAATGCAATGCCCGATGAGGATGGATGCATTGAGGCGCTGGTCCTGCCTCTGAGGGATATTGTTGTTTTTCCCCATATGGTTACACCGGTTTTCGTGGCGCGTGAAGCCAGTTTGCTGGCAATCCAGGAAGCCCACGAGCGCGATCGGACAATCATAGGGCTGACCCAACGCGATTCGGATGTGGAAAACCCTGGACCACAGGATTTCCTTCTCATCGGGGTCGAAATGGCCGTGGGGAGGCTGCTTTCGATGCCGGATGGATCATCCTCGGCGCTGGTGCAGGGACGGAAACGGGTGGAGATCGTGGAGTTTACGCGCCTGACTCCGGTTCTAAGAGTGCGGGCGCGGGTGATCGACGAACCAGCAACTGCCGATAAAACCACCCAGGCGATGATGCGCAATGCTCTGGACCTGTTCGACCGATGTGTCCAGCTCGACCGGGCAATCCCCGAAGAAGCCCATCTTTTCGCAATGAATATCTCCGAACCGGGCTGGCTGGCGGATATGATCGCAACGGCAGTCTCCATCAACCTTACCGAGCGCCAGCAATTGCTGCTTATGAAGGATGCGCGCCAGCGCCTCCAACGGATCAACAAATTGCTGGCCCAGGAACTGGACGTGCTTGAACTTGAGGATGAAATCCACAGCCGTGTCCAGGATGAGGTGGATAAGAGCCAGCGCGAGTTTTACCTGCGCGAACAGATGAAACAGATCCAGACAGAACTGGGTGAAGGCGACATTTTCACCCGCGACCTGAACGATTTGAAAAAGAAAATCGAAGCGGCTGCGCTGCCTGAGCAGGCCCACACCACCGCCATCAAGGAACTCGAACGGTTGAACCAGATGCCTCCCATGGCTCCCGAAGTGGGCATCATCCGCACCTACCTGGACTGGATCATCGACCTGCCCTGGAAGGAATCCACCAAAGACAACCTGGATGTAAAGCATGCCGCCCGCATCCTGGAACGCGATCATTATGGGCTAAAGAAAGCCAAAGACCGCATCCTGGAATACATTGCCGTGCGCTCGCTGAAACCCAAGAAGGAACGACAGCCAATCCTGTGCTTTGTAGGCCCGCCGGGAACGGGAAAAACCTCGTTAGGCCAATCCATCGCCGAATCACTGGGAAGAAAATTCGTACGCGTGTCGCTCGGCGGGGTGAGGGACGAGGCGGAGATCCGCGGCCACCGCCGGACCTACATCGGCGCGCTACCCGGCCGCATCCTCCAAACGATGAAGAGGGCTGGGACCGCGAATCCGCTCTTTATGCTGGACGAGATCGACAAACTCGGACAGGATTTCCGAGGCGACCCATCGTCCGCATTGCTTGAAGTCCTCGACCCTGAGCAGAACCACGCCTTCAGCGATCACTATCTCGAACTGGACTTCGACCTTTCCAAGGTCATGTTCATCACTACCGCCAACACACTGATGACCATACCGCCCGCCCTATTGGACCGGTTGGAGGTGATCGAGTTCCCCGGCTACATCGAAGAAGAGAAACTCACCATCGCTGAGCGGTTCCTGATTCCGCGCCAGTTGGAAGAAAACGGTATCGAGAATCTCGGCTTGAATTTCACCACCGAAGCGCTCCAACGCATTGTCCGCGAGTACACCTATGAAGCGGGAGTGCGCAACCTGGAGCGCGAGATCGGACGCATCTGCCGCAAGGTGGCGCGCTGGAAAGCTGAAGAAAAGAGATATCCAACCTCCATCCTGAAAGAACTGATCGAGAAATTCCTCGGCCCGCAACAATTCTTCCAGACCGAGGCCGAGCGCAAGGATGAGGTGGGGGTGGCCACAGGCCTGGCCTGGACCGAGAACGGCGGGGAGATCATATCCATCGAAGTGGCTGTCCTGGATGGCAAGGGCAACCTGCAGATGACCGGCCAGATCGGGGACGTGATGCAGGAATCCGGTCAGGCCGCACTGACGTACGTCAAATCGCGGGGGACAAGGCTGGGGATCGACTTCGATGTGTTCGAGCGCATGGACATCCACGTGCACATGCCGGAGGGTGCCATACCGAAGGACGGCCCTTCAGCGGGCATCACCCTGGCAACGGCGCTCATCTCCGCTCTGACCGGGCGGCCGGTGCACAAGGAAGTGGGCATGACCGGAGAGATTACCCTGCGCGGGCGCGTGCTGCCCATCGGAGGGCTGCGCGAAAAAGTGCTGGCTGCCCACCGTGCCGGGTTAAAGGTGGTACTGGTCCCCGAGAAAAACATGAAAGATCTGGTGGACGTGCCCAAGAAAGTGCGCGAGGATTTGAAGATCATCCCCATACAGCATATGGACCAGGTGCTCGAAATTGCCCTGGCAGCAAAAGGGACCCTGCAGCCGCCCCATCCACGGCGCAAGCCGGAAGAGGCAGGTGAAACCGCGGAAGAATAAGCGGGTATAACCAAAAACGTGGATGACGCAAATAGGATACAATATTTGTGTCATCCACGTTTTTATATATTGAGGAGAGGCATGCCCAATTCCCTTCAAAGCAAAGTTGTCTTCATCACCGGTGCCTCTTCAGGTTTTGGGGCGGACGCCGCAAGGTTGTTCGCGAAAGAAGGTGGAATTGTTGTCCTGGCTGCCCGACGGATGGACCGTCTGACCTCCCTGGCAGACGAGATCCGGCTGGCTGGCGGGCAGGCCTTCCCCGTCCAGCTTGACATCGCCGACCAGTCCCAAATCCGGAACACCATCCAGGCCGTGCTGGATACCCATGGCCGAATAGACATCCTTTTTAACAACGCCGGATTTGGGCGCCTCGACTGGCTGGAAAACCTCGACCCTGATCACGATATCGAGGCGCAAATTGCAGTCAACCTGACCGGCCTGATCCAGGTCACGCAGCTTGTCCTGCCTGCGATGCTGAAACGCCGTTCCGGTACCATCATCAACATGTCTTCGGTCGCCGGGTGGATCGCCCCACCGCTCTATTCCATTTACGCGGCGACAAAATTCGGGGTGAATGGTTTTACTGATGCCCTGCGCCGCGAGGCGGCTCCCTTCGGCGTAAAGGTTTGTGGAGTCTACCCCGGAGGCGCAAATACCGAATTCGGACAGCATACCGGCAGCTCCCCCTCCAAAAGCATCTTCAAGAAAGCCGGATTCCTGAACATGAGCTCAGAATACGTGGCACGACGGACGGTCGATTTGGCGCGCCGCCCGCGACGGACGTTGTTCCTCCCGTGGTGGTACGCTCTTATCGTCTGGTTCGCGCTCACTTTCCCCGGCCTTGTGGACTGGCTGTTGAAAGTGGGATTCGTGAAGCAACTTCACCAGATTTAACCCCAAGGGCGCGAAGTATCATAAAAAGAAGCCTGCGGATTATCAGCGATAAAAGGATTTCCCATGATTTCCTCCCGCATTTCCAAGCTTGCTGCTGCGTTGAAGATCTCCGGACTGGAAGCTCTGGCGTTAAATGCCGGTCCCAGTCTGGTCTATCTTACTGGACTGCATTTTCACATGTCGGAACGCCCGGTCGTGGTTCTGTTCACTGCAGACCACGACCCCGTCATCATCCTGCCGGAACTGGAAATGCTCAAGGTTAGCGGCCTGCCATACGAAATCAAGGCCTTCCCCTATGGTGAAAATCCCACGGATTGGGAGGGCGTCTTTCGCAAGGCGGTCAACTCCCTTAATCTGGATGGAAAACGCATCGGCGTGGAACCGCGGCAGATGCGACTTTTGGAGTTCCGCCAGGTCAAATCCGGCGCGCCCGAAGCGGACTACCCGGATGCCTCCGAGCTAGTCAACAGTCTCCGAATCCGGAAAGATGCGGACGAAATTGCAGCTATGCGCAAGGCTGTCAAGGTGGCGCAGTCTGCGCTGGAAGCAGCCATTCCCCTGGTTAAAGTTGGGATGACCGAAAAGGAACTTGCGTCGGAATTGGTGGTCCAGTTGCTACGAGCGGGGTCACAGTCCGAAATGCCGTTCGCACCAATCGTCTCCAGCGGACCGAACAGCGCCAACCCGCATGCCAGCCCGTCCGACCGTAAGGTCCGCACCAGCGACCTGCTGGTAGTGGACTGGGGAGCGGCAGTTGACGGGTACGTCTCCGACCTGACGCGCACCTTCGCAGTGGGGGAGGTGGATGCCGAATATCGCAAGATCCATCGGATCGTGCAGGAAGCCAACGCGGCCGGGAGGGAAGCAGGAAA
>DASVKG010000099.1:0-7640 GCA_036385495.1 Anaerolineales bacterium
TATGGTTTTGCAGCGCGCTCCGTTAGGAAGAACCTTGCGGCGTAGTTCGATTACTTCCGGCAGATCCACACCGATCCAGTAAATTTGCCCATCGTCGAGACGGTCGAAACGCGTATCCAGTCCGCAGCCCAGGTCCACCACTAGCCCGTTGGGATTCCTGGCGAGAAAGTCGCGGGCAAAAGCATCAAACTGGCGGACGCGCATCGCTGTGACGAACACATCTGTCCCGCTCATCCCTATCAGGAAATCTGGATTCCCACCGAGGCTGTTGTATACATCCACAGCCCCCGGGTCGTGGATAATGGCATCCGCGCGCGATGACTCAATGGCGCGGCACGCCAATGGAACCAGCAGGGTGCGGGCGACGCCTTGTAAATTGGGAACCAACATTTATTGCCTCCCACTTGTTGAAATAGCATTCTTCGTTATCAGATCTCTGCCACGACGATCCCATACCCCGCAGCAATTTTGCGCCTTTCATTATTCCCTGTAAAGTAGGCTTGTTTCAGACCAGTTGCATCCATGTCCCGCACAAGGCGGAAGCCCCTATTTTTTAGGTATGCTTCAATTGCACCTTCTTCGATCCCGAATGTCAGTCCCTCTCCGGTCATGAAGCGGTAACGGCGCATATTGCTGATTTCATTGTGCTTCTGGTTGCTGTCCAAAACATCGCGATAAACATAATCAAAGACGATCGCACTCCCGGGTGTTGAGTGTTGTACAACAAACCTGAGGGTGTCGTCCACTGCTTTGGTCTTTAAGTACATCGTGACCCCTTGCCAGATGAACAGCGTAATTAAAGTTGGATCATAGCCCGATTCCGGCATGCGCTTTTCCAAGGTTTGAGAATTGAAATCAACCGGCACAAAGGTTACATGGGTTGGGATCACCCCAAAGATGCCTCGCACCCTGGCAAGTTTGTCCGCTTGGGTGGCAGGATGGTCTACTTCGAAAACCTTCACCTGTTCTTTCATCTTGTCGAATCGGTAGGCTCGCGAGTCGTATCCCGCACCCAAAATGACAAGTTGCTGCAAATCCTTGTTTAGGAAATCCTGCAAGACGTCATCGATATAACGTTCACGAGCTACCAGGAATTCCCCCACTCCTGGGCCGCGTTTTTCGGCATAGCCGCTTCGGATGAAAAAAGCCAAGGTGGCATACAGCCAGCCCGGGACAAATCTGCGCGCGTATGGATCATAACAGATACGGTCGCCCAGCGGTTTTTCGCTCTCAACACCGCGGGCGATGGCTATCCCTGCAGCTGTTAGGCTCGATTGATTTCTACGCAATTTTATCCTCCTTGCTGGTGAATGCGATTATTAGCCCTTTCACCAAACCCCGGGGATCAGTTTTTTCGATCTGCGTGCATAAGCCTGGTACTCGTCCCCGAATTGTTCGGTCAACAGGTTTTCTTCTACCTTTATCCTGTAGGCCAATCCTGGCAGGAGCAGCACAGGCACGGCTGCCAATCCGATAAGGCTGGAGTAGCCAATGCACAAGCCCAGGGCCATGATGACAAAACCAGTATACCCCGGGTGTCTGATTAAGCGATAAGGCCCGTCGGTGACAAGCACATGCCCAATCTTTACGCGCAGGTAGCCGGAATACATCCCCCCGATGGTCATCCGCGTCCAAATGCGGATTGCCAGACCAACCAGGATAATGACCAGCCCTGCCAGTTCCACGGCAATCCCGCGCGGGAGGAGCGCAGGCAGGAACAGGAATTCGAGCGGCGGGGCGAAAAAGATGACCACGAAACCGGGCAGGATCCACCAGAATGACCGGTTGCCGGTTTCTGAACGCTTGGCGCTTTCTTCATCTCGGTTGCGCCATAAGTAGATCACCCCTCCCGCTCCATAAGCAATGCTGATGGCGAACAGGAACCACCCCAGGAAATTTTTCGGAGTTGTTTCCAATGCCAGAAGTGCCAGCAGGAGGGCCAGCGCGTTGCCAATGATAAGCAGAAAGATGCGGACGACCGTGTTACTTTTCATCTCATCCTCCTTGAATGAACTTTTGGATACCCTTGATCTTGACACTTTCGGCGATCAGTACACTCGCAAGTCCTGTGAAGGCGATCAGCACTATTTCCCAGTTGTTTAGCGGCGCGAACTTAAATAGATTGCGCAGGAACGGGATGGCCAGCACCAACATCAAGAAGAACACTGCACCTCCCGTCACCCACCACAGTGCCTTGTTGGGGATGCGGATGGTTTTCAGGATGGAGTACTTCCATGATCGGTTGGCAAAGATCAATCCCAGGTTGCCGATCACCATGCACACAAAGGCAAGCATGCGGGCCACGGTCTCGTCGAAACCCCTTGTCAGCATTACTGCATAAATCGTCACCACCACGGCCAGGATGCCTAACCCCTGGATCAGGCCTGAGAGGATCATGGCGCGCCCAAAGAGCGGTTCTTCCAGCTTGCGCGGCGGTCGCTGCATGATGTCAGGCTCGTCCTCCTCTGCTTCGAAGACTACGGTGCAAGAGGGGTCAATGATCAGTTCCAGGAACAGGATGTGCACCGGCAGCAGGGCCAGCGGCCAGTTTAACAGCACAGGGATAAGCGACATCCCGGCAATGGGGATGTGCACCGAGAAGATAAATGCCATGGCTTTCTTGAGATTGTCGAAGATGCGCCGCCCGGCGCGCACAGACTGCACGATCGATGCAAAGTTGTCATCCAGCAGCACCAGCGCGGCTGACTCGCGCGCCACATCGGTTCCGCGTCCGCCCATGGCAATGCCAATATGGGCAGCTTTGAGAGCTGGCGCGTCATTAACGCCATCCCCTGTCATCGCCACTACCTCACCGTTCGCTTTCAATGCAGTGACGATGCGCAATTTCTGCTCCGGCACTACCCGGGCAAAAATGCACACGGTTTTGATGTGCTCTTTTAATTCTTCGTCGTTCATCTCATCCAACTCGGTACCCGTGATGATCTGGTCGTCCGGCTTCAAACCGATCTGTTGGGCAATGTTTGTGGCTGTTCCGGGATAGTCACCAGTAATCATGATGATGCGGATCCCTGCGCTATAGCATTCGTTTACTGCCCGGGCCACCTCAGGTCGCACTGGGTCAGCCAGTCCGATCAGACCGATGAATTTAAAGTCGAAGTCGTGTTGCCCATCCGGCAGGGAGCTGTCACGGAAGGCTGCCTGCGCCACGCCGATCACCCGCAGGCCGAGGTCGGCCATTCCGTTGATCTCGTTCCGCAATTCCTCCCCGCGTTCTGGCGGGAAATGGCACAGGTCGGCAACTGCCTCCGGTGCGCCCTTGGCGGCGATTACATAGTCGTGCCCCTCCGGTGACCGCCAGACGTGTGACATGGCCAGCAAATTCTCTGAGAGCGGGTACTCACGCACAAGTTCCCAATTCTTGTGGATGTGTTCGGTATTTACCAATGTGCGCCCGCCAAGTTCCTTAATGGCTTTTTCCATCGGGTCGAATGGATTGTCAGGACTGGCTAGGATACTGTACTCGACGATCTGGTGGAATGGTTCGGGCAGGGACATCTGTCTCCCATCCACCTCCAGCGTTTCCTTCCCGACTAATAACCTGGTGACTGTCATCCGGTTGAGGGTCAGCGTCCCGGTCTTGTCCACGCATAAGACGGTGGCGGCTCCCAGCATCTCGATCGCGTGAACGCGCCGGGTCAGCACGTGTCGTTGCGAAATTCGCCATGCGCCCAGGGCTAGGAAGATGGTCAGGACGACCGGGAATTCCTCAGGCAGGGTGGCCATTGCCAGCGTGATGCCGGCCAGAAAACCATTTAGCCAGTCGCCGCGCGTCAGGGAGAATACGACCACGACAATTACGCATAGACTTAGACCGACCACGGCGAAATTGCGTACGATCCTGCGGGTTTGTTTCTGGAGGTTGGTATCCTCAGGTTCGAGGATCTGTAACGCCTTGCCGATTTTGCCGATCTCGGTGCGTCCACCCGTGGTCCGAACTTCAGCTACACCCTGTCCCTTGACTACCAGGGTGCCCGAATAAACGAATGGTAAGTCGTCGCCGCCTGGTCGGCCCATTTCCAGCCGCCCGTCCCAGGCTCGCTTGCGCACCGGGACAGATTCACCCGTCAGCAGGCTCTCGTCTACGTTAACATTGGTTGCCGAGAGCAGGACCGCATCCGCAGGCACACGGTCGCCTTCCGAAAGCAGGACGATATCCTCCCGTACTACCTCTCGTCCGGCGATGCGCTGCTGCTTGCCATCTCGTATGACCAGAGCCCGCGGGCTGGAGAGATCGCGCAGCGCCTCCAGAGCCCGTTCGGTCTTTTGTTCTTGAAAAAAAGTGATGCCGATGATAACCACCACAAAGCCCATAAGCATCAAGGCTTCTTCTCGGTCACCCAGGAACAGGTATAGCAGCCCGCAGGCGATGAGCATCAGGAACATCGGCTCTCGCACCACTTCCAGCAGGATGTGCACGAAGGTCCGCTTTTTTGCAGACGGGAGTTCGTTATAGCCGTCTTCAGCCAGGGTTTCCAGGGCTTCCTGCTCGGTGAGACCTTGAAGGATGGTTTCGTTAAATTTCTCAGTCATTTATTGCTCCATACTGGGGTAGGATATTTATTGGGTCAAGAAACACGAAGGTACGACTTCAGTTGTTCGGTAAATTGCATATTCATCAATTGGTGAATTTGCCTCGCCTGCCTCCATTCTACGGGGGGATGGCGGCGAAAATATTAACGATACCAGCGCGCGAAAGGGCGTCCGTTTAATCAATTTATCCGTTGTTGTCGCTCTAGGACAGCTATGCGGTTGTAAAAAACTTTGGAGGGGGAAGTTGTGGCAGAACAGCGGGCAGGAAGGAATAAAGTACAGCCAGTATAATTGTGGAGATCAATAAGTTCATGGTTGATGAGCTGTTTTGCGAAGACAACGCGAACTCATCTTCGGTGTGTTCAAAAGGATCTTGGGGTTGTCCCCCGTCCGAGGTCAATGCGATATTTCCCGGGGAATTTCCCGTGCCGAGACTCTCGGCAACAAAATGCACGGCCAGGCTGCAAATGCAGAAGCCAAGAGCCATGATATTGGAAACCTGTTTCGCAGTAACCTTATCCATACCTGACGTGTTTTACACCTTCTCCGAACAACGAAATGATGTGCTCATCTTCGATCCGGTAGTAGACTTCTTTTCCTTCCCGCCTCGCCACCACCAGTTCCATTTGACGCAGCCCGCGCAGATGATGGGAGACGGCTGACTCGCTGATCCCTACCAATTCTGCCAGTGCGTTTACATTCATTTCCTGCGTAGTGAGTGCAAAAAGGATGCGGACGCGGCTGGTGTCGCTGAAGGCCCGGAAGAGTTCCGCCACGTGTGCGGCGGTGTGTTCATCTAGGATGGTGTTGGGAACTGCGTTCAAACTCATTTAACACCTGAGTATATGTTCATATGTTTAGTATAAATGATATTCATGCCTTTGTCAATCTGAAGGGTTGGATTTATTAAAGTTGATCTTCAGAAGACCTTTGTGAGGCTAATTCCTTGGATTGCACAGCATTTACTTGTTATCAAAAAAGCTTAAATTTCATTTTCAATCCGTTGACGAATTAATTGAATTGTGCGAGAATGCCTGGGAGAATCATACATGCAACCCAAACCTTCCATCTTGCTGGTTGATGACGAAACAGCCATCACTGACAACTTATCGCCCATCCTCACCCGGTCGGGCTTTGCAGTGACGGTTGCTACCAATGGCGAAGAGGCTTTGCAAAAAGTTGCCGCAATCCACCCCGATCTGCTCGTCCTGGACGTATTGATGCCCAGGATGGACGGCCGCGAGGTGCTGCGCCAGCTTCGACAAGGCGGTAACTGGACTCCCATCCTCCTGCTCACCCAGGTTGGCGAAGCTGGCGAGCGCGCCATGGCGTTGGAGGAAGGCGCCGATGACTACCTCAACAAACCCTTCGATCCGCACGAGCTGGTGGCTCGTATCCGGGCCGTATTGCGGCGCGCCCGCCCCGGGCAGCCGCCCCTCTCTGCGGCAGTCCGCCTGGCCTGCGAAAAATTGATCCTGGACCGAACCTCCCACCGTGTCTTTCTGGACGAGGCTGAACTGGCCCTGACGCCCAAATCCGTCATGCTGCTGGAATATATGATGACTCATCCCGACGAACTGGTCACGCGCGAGCGCCTGCTGGACGTGGTCTGGGGTTGGGACTACCCGGTGGGCACACGCGCTGTGGACACGCGCGTAGCCGAGTTGCGCCGTGCCTTGGACGACGATCCGGCCCAGCCGCGCTATATCGAGACTATCCCAGGGCAGGGCTACCGCTTCGTCGGCACAGTGGAAACACGCCCATGAAATACGGCCGTTGGTTGATCATACTGGCACCTGCACTTCTTGGAGCGGGGCTGGCGTACTATTTTTTCCTTTCTTTCGACCTCCGTTACGATCACGTCGTCTACCTCCGAGCCGATCTGGGCAGTCTGTCGCTCATCTTCGGGCTGGGACTCTCAGGGCTGGCTGCATTGGTTTTCGCCCTGCTGGGCTGGTCCGGCCGCACCCGGCAGCAGGCCAACATAGCCGCGGCTCAAGAACGCCGCCGCTTCCTGCGCCGACTGGATCACGAACTAAAAAATCCGCTCACCGCCATGAGAGCCGGGCTGGCCAACCTTGCCGAATTACCCTCGGGGGAGGCCCATCGCGAAGCGCTGGCCAGCGTCGAAACCCAGGTCCTGCGTTTGAGCCGCCTTTCCGCCGACCTGCGCAAGCTGGCAGAGCTGGAGGTCCGCTTGGTGGAGCATTCGCCGGTGGACGTTCCCGCCATATTGCATGAAGCCTTCAGTATGGCACAGGAGCAGCCGGGGGCAGCGGAACGGCATCTGAGCCTGAGCATCCCACAGGCCCCGTGGCCTCTGCCGAACGTACGAGGCGACACTGATCTGTTACTATTGGCCGTCCATAACCTGTTGCAAAACTCCTTGAAATTCAGCCGCCCGGGCGATACGCTGGAGCTGCGCGCTTTTGAAGATGGGGGGGACATCGTGATCGAAGTAGCCGACACTGGCCCGGGTATTCCAGTGGAGGAGCAGCCGCATGTGTGGGAGGAACTATATCGCGGTGAGGCCGGCCGAGGCATCCCCGGCAGCGGGCTGGGACTTGCGCTCGTGCGGGCCATCGCCGAACGGCACAATGGCAGGGTTAGCTTGCGCAGTCGCCTTGGTCAGGGGACCGTCTTCAGCCTCCGCCTGCCAGCCGGCTAATGTGATAGGGAATTGGATCCTGTTTTTTTTAAGAATGGCTGTCACAGATTGATAACAGTGTATTTCGAAACCGTGACCTCCCCGCCATCCCAACGTGACATGTAGGTTCTATAATATGGAGCATATCCAATCCAGATCAGGAGGCCCCATGAAAACCCGCATTTTATCGGTAATTCTCATTCTTCTGTTCTCCACCGCCTGCAATGGCACGTTCGACGTTGGAATTGAACATCCCTCCAACAGTACAACGACACTGGTTCCAGCGGCAACTAACACCCCAGTCTCCGGCAATACTATCCTTCCCACGCTTACCCTGTCTGCAGCCACTGCCACCTCGGTCCCCGGCAACATCCCCCAGCCGACTACCCGGCCGGCAGCCACAGCTACCCTGGCTCCCCGCAACACCCCTGCACCTGCAGCC
>DASVKG010000100.1:0-3552 GCA_036385495.1 Anaerolineales bacterium
CTTGAGATTAGGACTCTCATCATGTCTCCCACAATTATTGTAATAATCGTTTTGGCCCTGGTTTTTAATTTTCTGAATGGGATTCACGATTCCAGTAACATCGTTGCCACAATGATTTCGTCGCGGGCGCTGTCGCCGCGCATGGCTCTGACCATGACAGCAGTTGCAGAATTCTCCGGTCCATTTATTTTTGGCGTGGCAGTCGCAACTACGATAGGGAACGAGGTTGTTGTTGCGACTGCCATCAATACGACAGTTCTTTTAGCTGCGTTGACCAGTGCCATCCTGTGGAACCTGCTGACCTGGTACATTGGGTTTCCCAGCAGTTCCTCCCACGCCATGATCGGGGGTCTCATAGGCGCGGTAGTGATCGATGCAGGCTGGCAGGCAATTCAACTGCCCGGAATGGAAAAAATCCTGATTGCTTTATTCACCTCTCCAATTATCGGATTCGTATTTGGCTACCTGATCCTGCGTCTTATCTTATTATTATGTTGGAAAGCCAGCCCGGGAATTAACCTGCTATTCAAACGCGGCCAGATATTTACCGCCCTGGCACTAGGTCTCAGTCACGGCGCTAACGATGCCCAGAAAACCATGGGCATTATCACCCTGGCGCTGGTCATCGGCGGTTATTTGAAGGTTTTTGCCGTCCCGGTCTGGGTAATTGTCCTCTGCGGCGTGATGATGGCCTTGGGCACATCCGTTGGGGGATGGAGACTCATCCGTACCCTGGGTGCTAAATTCTATAAGATCCGCCCGGTGGATGGATTTGCCACTCAATTGGCTTCGACAGTGGTCATTCTCGGTGCCTCCCTGGTGGGTGGGCCGGTGAGCACCACCCAGGTGGTCAGTTCGGCCATTATGGGCGTGGGTGCCGCGGAACGGGTGAAAAAGGTCCGCTGGGGGGTTGCCCAGGAGATTGCCACTGCCTGGTTATTGACCATCCCGGCAACGGCTCTCCTTGCGGCAGGGCTCTATTGGGTGCTATCCCAGTTCATCCACTAATTTATTTCTATTTTGAAATGAATTTATGAGACCCAATCAAGTCTATGCTGATGGTTCCATCGGCAATTAAATCAGGGATACGTTCATTTCCTGGCGGGTTCGTAGTATACAGGATTAAGCGCAAGGTCGGGAAATTCCCCACCCTGACCCCTGGAAGAGACATCCTTCTCGTTTGAAGTCTTGGTCGGAACACGGTGGAATATTGATATTTTCACCGGATACCCGTATCTATCCCCACATCCAACGCGGTTGTTTTTCCCTTTAGGATCTCGACAATATGTATTTGCTGACTGCCAAGACCTCCACCGTTGGTAGGCTTAGCAGTCACCTTATATGTGCCCACAGACAAAATGACTTGGTAATCCCCCCTGGAATCGATGACAGCTCGAGCAATTTCCCTTTTTCCATCTTCAGAGAGCACCACAATTTTCCACGCCGCATATACTGCCGGAGAGGGTGTTGGTTCGGGTTCTCCTACGCGTACGACTGGCTGCAATGGACCGATATCAACATGCCCGGCAAGTGTACCGCCTGCCTGAACGCTGGGGGAACAGCCTGCCGCGAAGAAGATCCCCAAAATTACCAATAAATTTGTGATTGAACGCATTTTGGATCATCTCCTCGAGCTATCTGCTCGGCAAACGCGAAAATCCGCTGCTCGTTTTACCGGGATGGTTTACTTGTCCAGCAGCAAGGTATTTTCGTAGCCAAACAGCAAGCCGGTTCTGTGGAGTGCAATTTGCGCCCGCGGGCGGTTGCTTGAACCGGCTGACACCTGACCGTACCAGTTATAGAAGTAGTTATCCATCTTGCCGCCTTCTTCGTAAACCCAATTGGCTTGAAGAGTCTCAAACCTGGGAATGGCTGCTGCTATGAGTTTCTGTGCTTTTGCCCGAAGTTGTTCTTCAGACAGGACGGATGCAAGCGGAGAAATTTTGTCCAATAATGCCCGGGCGTCCATTTCCAACACCTGGTTGGAAACGGGGTCTACGTAGTACTTCCGTCCCTCTTTATCTTGATAGACCGCAACTTGCAAACTGCCGCTGGGAGGATTTGAATGGAAGGTCGTTTCGACATATTCCAGCGGGAGCTTAGGCAGTTTCAGCTTGTTGCGCAGGATATTGATCGCCTCGATTTGTGGGTGGGCGGGATCCTGTTCTGATGCACAGCCTGCCAGCAAGAGAAAAACTAAAATTATTGCAAAAACCGCAGGGATAACGGATCTTTTCTGGGATTTCATGGAGTCACTCCTTGGGTTTTCGAATCCGGGCGTTGATCTGTAAACATTCAGCACCCGGGCATCAAGGTGAAGAACCATTCCTTTAATGATGACGTCTTGAACCCTGTTTGTGTTCCCGAATGGAAGAAAAGGTGTACGTATCCAATTCAATTAAACATATAAAGACCATCCCGAATTAGACTTTATCCGTTTTCGGTACCAGGATTAACATCAATCCCGTCACGCCAATAAATCCGCCTGAAATGAACATATAAGAGCTTGGTTTTAGAATTGTCTGGAGTGAAAGGAGCGGCCAAATGCGAATAGGGACGAGATAATATAAACTGAAACCAGACACGATAAAAATACCCACCAGCAGGTAAATCAATCCCACCCAGAAATTTCGAGGGGATTTGGTCATCAGGATCCAGAACAGCGATAATAATCCACCTGCAACCAATAGGGTTGTGAGCGAATAAGATAAAAATAAAATTGATGTAAACCTGAATGTTGACGCGTTTATAATTTTCAGGGTTTGTACCCAGGTGTCGCAACCATAGGCGAGCGCTAGGACAATGATCAGCCCTGATAACGGGAAAATTATCGAAGAGAATGCTTTTGATTTCATCATGGCGACGATTTCCTTATCCTTTGGTGATGTTTATAACTATATTTAAGCTGTTTAGAATATGGTTTGTGAACGATTAATCAGCTATCCAGGGCCTGTACCTGATAGGCATCTATTATAAGGCAATCGGCAGGTACCCATCTCCCAATTGGATCAATGCGTCCAAAAGAGGTGCCTTCCGGAAGAAAATCCTTGCGGACACGCTGTCCTCTAAAGGAATGCAGCCGCGCCGCGCTCACTTGTATCATCATCCAGCTCAAGGTATGATTGAGATGGTTTCAAATTAAGGAAAGAATAAAATGATCAACCCAGAACAATACCAACGAATCACCCGGGTAATGCCCATCTTAAAGCACGCCGACCCGCGCCTGCTGCGCGAATTCCAGGATACCGCCTTCTTTGCACGGATTCCCGCAGGTCGCGACGTTTTTATCGAAGGCGACCAGGTTGATGCAATTGCCCTGTTGATCTCGGGCGTCGTCCGTGTTTACAAAATTGGCGAGACGGGACGGGAGATAACCCTTTACCGTTTCGGGGACGGCGAATCTTGCATCCTGACCGCCAATGCCATCCTGAGCCAAAAAGGTTTTCCTGCCGTTGCCACGGTGGAAAAGGAAGCCGAGGCGGTCATGATCCCGGCGGACACCTTCCGGGACTGGGTGCGTCGCTATGACCTGTGGCGTGAGTTTGTCTTCGA
>DASVKG010000101.1:0-13491 GCA_036385495.1 Anaerolineales bacterium
ACAGGTTCTCGCGCACGGTTAACAAGCCATAACCCGAGGACTCGCCGCCTGATACCATGTTAATGCGCGGGCGGACGAGCTGTGGAGCTTCGATCACATCATGCCCGGCAACGCGGGCATGGCCGGTGGTGGGGGCCAACAACGTGGTAAGAATCTTTATCAACGTGGTTTTTCCCGCACCGTTTGGTCCGAGCAAGCCAAACAGCTCACCCTGTTCGATATTTAAATTAACATTCGCCAGGGCAACCAGCTCTTTGCGGATGGCTTTTTCTTTTTTTGTGCCGCGAATCTTGTAGATCCGCCCTAAATCTTCAGCTTCAATGGCAAAGGGTGGCATGAAATACTCCGAAATTATAAATAAACAATTACAAAATTGTCAAATTGGCGTAGGGGAAGCGTAGGGGAAGCGTCAAGTACATTTCAGACCCAGATGGTAAGATATTGTTGTAAGGCGATTTCTCTTCTCCTCCTTTCAAGAGAGCCGGGGTCGGCGTCCCCGGCTCTCACGATTCTATCACAATGTTATAATCCCTTTTGACGGCTGAATACCGCCGGGGATTTTCCCTTGATGCTTTCCCGCCTCGCTTACCGCACCCGCCAGTTCTGGAATGCCTTGCCCGGTCACCGCAAGCGGGTCGAGTCTGAGGCGCTTCTTCCTCATCTCTCCGCATCCCAAATCGTCCTTTTTCACCAAATGCATCCCTCCGAGCAGACCCATGCCTTCCAGGTCCTCGAACGGTTGAAAGCCGTTGGCCAGACCGACCCCGACTTGTTGGCCGCGGCCCTCCTGCACGACGTTGGTAAAATCCTGTATCCCCTCTCGTTACTCGACCGCGTGGTCATTGTGCTTGGCAAACGCTTCTTCCGCCAGATAATTGGGCGTTGGAACGAAGGGACATCGAACCTGCTCCAGCGCCCATTCGTTGTAGCTGCCCATCACCCCCAATGGGGTGCAGACCTGGCGGAAAAAGCTGGCGCGTCTTCCCGGACCGTGGACCTGATCCGTCGCCACCAGGATATACCGTCCCTTGACGATCCACTTCTCGCCGCGCTGCAATCTGCGGATAACGAGAATTAGAAAACGAGGAAATTATGACTGTGAAGATTACCATCATTGGTCTCGGCCAAATTGGAGCTTCCATGGGACTGGCGCTCGCAAACCACAAAGATCAGGTCACCACACTCGGCCATGATAAATCGCCGGAGACAGCCCGCAAAGCCAAAAAACAGGGAGCAGTTGAGAACATTTCTTACAACCTGCCCTCCTCCATCGAAGGCGCCGACGTTGTAATATTGGCTATCCCTTTCGATGGGATTTATGAAACATTGAAGTTTATTGCCCGGGATGTCCGCGAAGATGCCGTCGTGATGGACACCGGACCGGTCAAATCAGCGGTCGCAGGCTGGGCAAAAGAACTCCTTCCCCCCAAACGCCATTACATCGGTCTGACTCCCGCGCTCAACCCGGCCAGTCTGGAGGATGCCGGGCTCGGACTGAACGCGGCGCGTGCTGATCTCTTCCAGAAAGGGGTGATCGCGATTACTGCTCCCCAAGGGACGCCTGAAGGAGCACTAAAACTTGCGGCCGATTTTGTCGCCCTCCTTGGGGCGCAGCCCTTTTTCGCAGACCTGGCCGAAATGGACGGGATAATGGCCTCGGCCCAGCTACTGCCAGGATTGTCCGCGGCTGCGCTGGCAGAGACTGTCACCAGCCAACCAGGCTGGTCTGACATTCGCAAATTGGCCGGAAAACCTTATTCTGCCGCAACCTTGCCGCTCGTGGAAGAAGAGTCCAAGGCATTGGCTGAGGCAATCCTGCACAACCGCCTCAATACGCTCCGAGTGCTGGATGAATACATTGCCACTCTGGCATCCCTGCGCAAGGATATTGTGGATGAGAATAAAAAGAATTTGCAGGCCCGACTGAACGATACCCGCCGGCGACGAGCCCAGTGGCATTTGGAGCGCGCCAAAGGGGACTGGTTGTCAGTCGAATCTGGCAGACCAGAAATGCCAAAAGCCGGTGATGTTTTCAAGCAGCAGATCGGAGGCCTGGACAAAATATTCGGGCGCCGCGACAAGAAGAAACCGGAGGAAGACTAACTGCCCTTTATGCCCTGTTATTGCTACATTCTCGAATGTTCTGATGGGAGCTATTACACCGGTTGGACGACCGACCCGGAGCGACGCCTCCGCCAGCATAACCACGGGAGCGGTGCCCGCTACACGCGCTGCCGGCGACCGACCCGGTTGGTATATGTAGAGGAGCATCCGGACCGGGGCAGCGCCATGCGCCGCGAATTTCGGGTCAAACGCATGGGTCGGAAAGGGAAAGAAAAGCTGATTAAATCAAAATAGAGGCGCCGGCTTCTATTTTGATTTAAAACCCTTATTGCCCCTTTTGTTTTATTTTCAACATCTCAATAGTTTTCGCTATCCGATCGAGGCGGGTGGACTCGCGCTTTGCATCCAGTATGGCGCGGGCGTATTCCCGCTGGTGTGTGAAAGACATTTTCTCGAAAGCCGCCTTTGCGCTCGGGACCTGTTCCAGTGCCTGCCTGAAATCCGCAGGGATTTCAACCACCCGCGGCTGGATGTCTTCTTCTACCACGACCTCGACCTCATCACCGAAACCTTTACCGATCTTTTGGCGGATCTCCTTGATTACGATCAAGATGTGATTGGGTTCACCCATCCGCACGAGCGTGCCGCGGTAGGGCTCGCCGTTGATAGTAGCCAGCACCGGGACGCGTTTCTTTCCGAAAGCTTTCTCAACGTCGAATGGGACACCGACGAATACTCCTCCTCCCCCGGCGTTTTCTATGCTGGCAGTGAAAGTGTGTTTCTGGGTCATTTGCTTTCCTCCAGAAACCGGCGCGTTTCCATAATCATGTCCTTCGTTACCTTCCCCGTCCTTTCCCAAAATTCAAGCAACTCCGTAATTGTAAACACCGCATGCAGGTGGAAGCCAGCCTGTTCCAGCGCCTCCTTTGCCCCGGACTGGCGGTCGATCAACACCACCACGTCTTTCACCTTTAGCCCTGCGCCTGTCAGTTTCTCTATCGCTTCGAACTTGCTCCCGCCGGTGGTGGCAAGGTCGTCGATCACAACGACCGTCTCCCCGGCATGATATTCGCCCTCGATCTCGGCCTTCGTACCGTAGTCTTTGGCTTCCTTGCGTGGGTAGATCATCGGGTATCTGCCCTTCAAAGAGATGGCTGTTGCGATCGGGATGGCGGCGTAGGGCAGGCCGGCGATGCGCTGAAATTGCAGTTCCTTTAAAATCGGCAAATAGGCATCGCCGACCTGTTCCAGCAGTTTGGGATGGGTGATGATCAGGCGCAGGTCAATATAGATGGGGGACTTCAGCCCGGACTTGAGAGTGAACTCCCCGAACTTGATACAGCCAGCCTCAAGAAGACCATCCGCAAGCAGGGTTTTGATATTGTTCATTTGCATCTCTCCCGGAGAGGGGAATCAATATCCTTTTTCAAAATCGACCGTGTGCAGCGGGGTAAGGCCTTCCGCATAGCGGTGGTAATTTCCGATGAAAAGTTGGGCTAGGTCGGCGGGATAACTGGGTGCTGAGGTGTGGAACGTCATCAGCAGGTTGGGCGTGTGCCAGAAAACATGCCCGGGAGGGAGCGGCTCCTGCTCGTAGACGTCCAGCACCGCGGCTGCCAGTCCCCCGGTCCGCAGTGCTGTGACCAGGGCAGGCTCATCCACTACTGAGCCGCGCCCGATGTTGACAAATACCGCGTGGGCTGGAAGCTTCCCAAGCAGGGAGGCATCCACGATGTGGCGTGTCTCCTTCGTGTTGGGCACGACGCTGACGAGGTAATCCAGCCCGTCCGCAAATTCCAGCAAGCGGGAGCCGTGATAGTAAGCCTCCACATTAGGGCAGGATTCGCTCTCCCGAGTGTAGCCGCGCACGCTCATGCCGAAATGCCTGGCAGTGGCTGCCAGGGCAGCCCCGATCGAGCCGACACCCAACAGGCCGAAGGTCTTGCCGCGCATAGTGCCGGTGATGCTGGCGTCCCAGCGCTCCTCCTGCTGCGCCCGATAGCGTTCCAATATGCGGCGTTCGTGCTGCAGCAGGTATCCGAAAACATATTCAATCATCAACCCGCCAAAGACACCCCGGGCGTTGGTCAGGAGATAGTCCCGGCGCAGGGACGGGTCAAGCAGCGGTTCCACTCCGGCGTAAGTAGCCTGCACCCAGCGCAAGTCCCGTAAGCGGTCAATCACGTCCCGGATCAGCGACGGTTCTCCGAAGACAACATCGAAATCATCCCCCAGCGCCAGCGCCTCGGAGGGATTGGTTGCAGAAGCCAATTTCTCCAACCCCGGCAGGCGGGCAGCTTGGATCAACTGGCGGTATTCTTCTGCATGTTTGGAAAGGATCAGGACTCGGGACATTTGGTTTCCGGATGTCAGTGTTTCAGTGTGTACTGGAAGTTGATGATCTCATCGCGAATTTCGGCGGCAGCCCTGGCTTGGTTTTCGGCGCGCGAGATGCCGCGCGAAACGTTGATCAGCATACCCTTCCCATCTGCCCGCAGGCCGGAGGCGAGTGCTGTTTCCAGGTCCCCTCCTTGAGCGCCCACACCCGGGACAAGGAACCAAAGGTCGGGCGCCGCAGACCGGATGCGGGTCAGCGCCTCGGGCTGGGTTGCGCCAACGACCAGGCCGATGTTGTTGCCTGTGTTCCAAGTCTGGGCGAGGTGGGCAATGTGTAAATGCAATGGAATGGGCGGTCGAGCATCTGCCCCCACGAGGACCGGTAAATCCTGTAAATCCGCTGCGCCAGGATTGGAGGTCTTGCACAACAGAAAGACACCCTTCTCCTTGTATGCCAGGAAGGGGTCAATTGAGTCCCTGCCGAGGTATGGCGAAAGCGTGATTGCATGCACGCCTAGATTCTCGAAGGCCGATTTGGCATATGCTTCGGCAGTCGAGGCAATGTCGCCGCGCTTGGCGTCCAGGATGACCGGGATCATCGAACCCAACCGGTCGGATTCCGCCTGCACTGCTGCGATGACGTCCCTCAGCGCTGCCCACCCCTCGGGTCCGTAAAGTTCGAAGAAGGCCGCGTTCGGCTTGAAAGCGGCGGCATAAGCCGCCGTTGCTTTCACGAGGCGTAGACAAAAGGTCCGGGCTGCATCGGCGGTGGCAGCGGGCAGGTCAGACGGGTGCGGGTCGAGTCCCACGCAAAGCAGGGACGAGCAATCGTCTACGCGTTTGGCGAGAAAAGAAAAGAAGGTTTCCATTGTGGATTAATCGCCTGATGTATTTTGAGTTGGATCGAGATGATCCTGCAGGTTGGCAAGCGCCTGGCTGACGTGTTTTCGGGAAGTGCCTGCTGCGGAGAGGTTTTGATCATCCTTTTGGAGCAGGCGCTGGTAATAATCAGAAAGTGCCAATTGCGTTTCAATCGGGAGGGTGTTTCCTTCCAAACGTTGAGTCAAAGCTTCGACCTTGCCAATGTTTTCTGTCGTCATGTTGGCATCCTCAGCCAGAACCACTTCCAATATTAATCGAAGTGCGCGGGCGTAAGCAAAGGAACCTTGGACCACCTTATCCATCTTGAAAAGGATGTCGCCCTGCTCCAGGTAGATATCCGCCAGGATCGCCACCCGACCGACCTCCAATTGTCCTTGTCCTGCCAACATGCTAAGAATGCTGCCGTCATCCATCTGGTCGACGAGATTTGCAGGGAGAGTGGTTAACTGCTCAATTGCCTGCTGAATGGCCTGGTGGGCTTCCGAGTACTTGCCGGCTTTCTTTAACCCTATTGCAGTCATCAGAGCAGCGATGGCCTGGTTGATGATGCGCATGAGATAATCTTCAGTAAACATTGGCAAGACTCCCGCACCTAAAAACCACGATTAATTTCTTACGCTTTTCCAAGCACCATGGCAAGTAACGCCATTCTAACGTATAACCCATATTCCATCTGGCGGAAATAGGCAGCACGCGGGTCATCATCGAACTCGACCGCGATCTCGCCAACGCGCGGCAGCGGGTGCATCACGATCATGCGTTCCTTGGCGGTTTTCATCACCTTCGAGTCGATCACGTAAGCGCTCTTGACGGACTCGTAAACGGCCTCGTCGGTGAAGCGCTCTTTCTGGACGCGCGTCACATACAGCACATCGGTCCCGGGCAAAGGTTGGTCCAGCGCCGCGTATTCAGCCTGCTCGATGCCCTTGGCATTAAGCTCTTCGATCAATTCAGGAGGCATGCGCAAAATTTCTGGCGCGACGTAGTTCACCTTTACCTTGTAAAGGGATAGCAGCCGCGCCAGAGAGTGGACGGTGCGCCCATGCTTAAGGTCACCCAGCAGGGTCACGGTAAGACCGTCGAGGTGGCCGAGTTCTTCCTTGATGGTGAAAGCATCCAGCAGAGCCTGGGTGGGGTGCTCGCCGATTCCGTCGCCAGCGTTAATGACCGGCTTGCGGGCCGCCTTGGCTGCTGCGGCTGCCGAACCGACTTCCGGATGGCGGATGACGATCACGTCGGCATAGCATTCCAGTGTGCGGACGGTATCTGGCAGGGATTCGCCTTTGGCAACCGAGGAGTATTTCACCTCGTTGATCGGGATGACCGAACCACCCAGCCGTTCCATGGAGGCGGTGAACGACGAGGAAGTGCGGGTGGACGGCTCGTAGAACAGGTTGGCAAGGATCTTACCTTTGAGCAGGTCGAAGGTGCCGACATGGTCGACCATAACGTGCATCTCGTGCGCCACGGCGAAGATGTACTCCAGGTCCTCGCGGCTGAACTGTTTGACCGAGAGGATGTCCTTGCCGTACCAGGGTGCGGTGCGCTGGTCGCCGAAGGGCAGGTGAGAATTATTGGGTTGACTGGGCATGGTTAATCTCCTTTTGAAATTTATGAAAACAAGCGGATATTCTTGCCGAAACCGGGTCGACCAAGAATCCTCCCATCTCGAACCATATCTTGACCTCGCAGCACAACGCGCCGCACCTGTCCTCGGACCTTCCAACCCTCAAACGGTGTCCAGCCACAGCGGGAGTGCATTTCTGAGGCGCGGAACTCATAGGTGGCATTCTCATCCACTTCGACCCAGGTCTCGGGTTGTTCGGGCAGGTTGAAAATGCGGCGTGGGTTGATAACGGATTTCTCGATGATTTGGTTTATGGTTATCCGTCCATCATGGACAGCGGTCAACAGCAGAGGCAGGAGTGTCTCCAAACCGGGGAAGCCAGGTGGCGGGTTGTCACCATCCTTCTCAGCCAGGGTGTGCGGGGCATGGTCAGTCGCGAAACAATCAATGACGTCGAGGTTGGCCCATAAAGAATCCGCATCTTCTTTGGTTGCCAACCGTGGGCGGACCTCCCCCCGGCCGGGGTGGCCGCGGCTGATGGTGGGAATATCGTCTTTGGTGAGAAACAGGTGATGAGGACACACCTCGCAAGTCACTTTGATTCCGCGTTCTTTGGCTGCTTTGATGAGCAGGATTTCCTCTTTCAGCGAAACGTGGGCAATGTGGACAGGCCGGTCATAGATGGCTGCCATCAGGATCACCGCAGCCATGCTGCGACTTTCTGAATGGGCTACAATGGGCAAGTGTTTTGGCAAATGTTGGAAATGCAGTTGCCAGAGGGTCATATCGTCCAGCCGCAGTTGGCCGAACGTGCTGTCGAGGTACATTTTTAATCCGGCAGAACGCGAAGCGAGCGAGGCGGCAATACTGGCGTTTTCTGGCCCCGCACCGAGGAACTGGGCGTAGTCACAGCGTGCCTTAAGTTGTGCAGCTTCAATTGCCATGTCGAGAGTGGCAGCGTCGAAAATGGGTGGTTTGGTATTGGGCATGGCAAGCACCATCGTCACGCCGCCTGCCAGTGCCGCAGAAGTGCCGGAATCCCAGTCTTCTTTGTGAGTCTGGCCGGGTTCACGCATGTGGACGTGGGGGTCGATCAATCCTGGGAGCTTAATCATTTTTCCTTGTATAAAAAAAAAGAGCCGATAACGGCTCTTTAAAGAACGATAGAAGCGGGCAATCCGGCAGGTTCGAACGGGAAACCTCGTAAAAGAAGGACTGTGACCATGTCGGGCCAAATTATAGGCTGTCCGCGATTTTTGTCAAGGGTTTGGTATGATTTATCAGGCGGAATTCCCGCCCAACTACATTAGCAATTTGTTATAATCCTCGATACTTTCAAAGGAGAACAAAAAATGACTTACACACAGTTCAAAGTCCCAGCGGGTGGGGAGAAAATTACTATTAAGGGCGGAAAGCTTCAGGTCCCGGTTAAGCCGATCATCCCCTTTGTCGAGGGGGATGGGACTGGGCGCGACATCTGGCGCGCCTCAGTGCGTGTCTTCGACGCGGCCGTCCAGAAAGCCTACGGTGGGAAGCGTAAAGTCCACTGGATGGAAGTCTTTGCTGGCGAGAAGGCATTCAGACAGTTCAAGACCTGGCTGCCGGACGAGACCGTGGAAGCTTTCAAGGAATTCCTGGTGGGGATCAAAGGTCCGCTGACCACGCCCATCGGCGGCGGAATCCGCTCGTTGAATGTGGCTCTGCGCAAGGCGCTTGACCTTTACGTCTGCCAGCGGCCGGTGCGTTATTTCAAGGGCGTGCCTTCGCCGGTCAAACATCCCGAATATGTGGACATGGTCATCTTCCGCGAAAATACCGAAGATATTTATACCGGCATCGAGTTCCAACTTGGCACTGAAGATAACCAAAAATTCAAGCAACTGTTCAAGGAAAATTTCCCGAAAGAATACGCCAAGATACGCTTTCCCGAAACGGCGGGAATTGGCATCAAGCCGGTCTCGTCTGAAGGCACTGAGCGACTGGTGAGCGCGGCCATCCGATGGGCGCTGGTGAACAAACGCAAAATCATAAGCCTGGTGCATAAGGGCAATATCATGAAGTTCACAGAAGGCGCATTCAAGGATTGGGGCTACGGCGTCGCCAAGCGTGAGTTCCGCAACGACATCGTGACTGAGCGCGAGACGTGGATCCTGGGCAACAAGGAAAAGAATCCAAACTTGAGCGTGGCGGAAAACGCCAAGGAGATTGATCCCGGCTACGGGATGATGGCTCCTGACAAACAGGCGGAAATTCGCGCCGAGGTGGAGGCGGCTCTGGCGCTTTGGCCGACTCACGGCGACGGCAAGTGGAAGTCGAAACTGCTGATCAAGGATACGATTGCCGACATCGTCTTCCAGCAGACCATCACGCGCGCCCGCGAATTCGACGTGCTGGCGACTCCCAACCTGAACGGAGATTACATCTCCGACGCGCTGGCGGCACAGGTGGGCGGGATGGGCATCGCGCCCGGAGCGAACATCAACTATTTGACCGGTCACGCCATCTTCGAGGCGACGCATGGCACCGCGCCCAAGTATGCTGATCTCGATAAAGTGAATCCCGGCTCGGTCATTCTCTCCGGCGAGATGATGCTGCGCTACTTGGGTTGGGGCGAAGCCGCCGACCTGGTGCTGAAAGGCATGGAAGGCGCCATCAACGCCAAGATTGTCACCTACGACCTGGCGCGCATGATGGACGGCGCGACTGAAGTCAAGTGCTCCGAATTTGGCGATGCCATCATCAAACACATGGATTAATATATTTGAATCCAGCATGGCAGAGTAACATTAGATTCTAGAATCAAGCAACCCGCTTTTTTATGGCGGGTTGCTTGTTAACTACCAGTTTTTTATCGCGGTGTCGGGGTAGGGGTGGAAACCCCAGGAGCCTGACCGGTGGGGGTGGCGGTGGGAGCGAGGGCCGCTGCTTCCTCGGCTGTCTGCGGCATACCAGCCATCACCCAGCGAGTCAGCATATCCACATACTTCGGGTCGAGTAATTTCGTGGGCGGCATCTGGCGGATTACATTACCCGTAATCGGGTCCTTGCCTTCCTGCCCGTTGATAAGTTTCAACAGAAGGCTTTCGGGGTCGCCAGCAGTGATCAGCGGAGCATTGTCGCCGGTGTTTAACATTTCCTGGTAAGAGGTCATCAGGTAGTTATTATTCTGCTTCCCGGTCCGGTGGCACGACACGCAGTAACGTTTGACCAGTGCCTGGATGTGAACATCCCATGAAGGCACCTCGCCCGGGTTCAGCGCTGGAATGGTACTGACCGCTCCGGCAGGCATCACAGTCCGGTCATCCCAGGTGTAGCGCATGAAGGCCACAAGGGAATCGATTTCTGATGGTGAGAGCGCACCGCCATAGGCCTTTCCAAAGGGTTGCATGCCGAGGTTCGGTTGCCCGTAAGAGATGATATCGCCAAATGTTTCATCCGAGCGGGTGTACATCTCGTCCTGGCTGTGGATGGCTTTCATATTAAATCCTTCCAGCCCTTTCACACCCTGGATAATGCCGCCTTCACCATCTGCCCCGTGGCATTCGACGCAGTTAACTGAATACAGGTCCTGTCCAAGCAGGATCTGTTCTGAGAGAGTATTCGCCACCTGGACCTCGGTGCCAGGGGCGGCAGGCGGTGCCAGGACAAGCACACCCCCCGCCACAACGACCATCGACACTGACGCGCCAACAGCCGTCCATTTTTGGAGGCGACTGGCAAAGTGTCCAAATTTTTTCGCCAGGAATGACGATCCTATCACTATAATGTAGGCCAGTATCGGAATGACCAGGCCGGTCAGGAACTGCAGCAATGTCATCGTGGACATGCCACTGTTGCCGGAGATTGCAGGGACCCCTGAGATGGTCGTAAGAACAACCATACTAACAACGAAAACACCCATGATGCTCAGCGCCATGGTACGCCGGGAATAGTGCCGGTATGGGTTATTATCCATCAGCGGCAGGACGAACAAGAGCAGGATGACAAGGCCGGGGATGACTGCAGTTGCAATCCACTCGATTTTTCCCAGCAATGGGATTTGTCCATAAACTGCAAGGAACTTGAACAAGAACAGGAAATACCACTCTGGTTTTGGGACGTAGGTGGTATCGCTGGGATCCGCTTTTGGTTCTCCCGGCACACCCAAGAAGGTAGCCAGCATGATCAGGACGATAAAGATCGCCAGTGAAACCAGTAAATCCTTAAAAATGCTGTCCGGCCAGAAGCGCTCGCCTTTTTGCAAGGCAATCTTGTATTTCTCGAGAACATTCTTCTTCTGTTCTTCTTTCATGTCCGCGCTCCTTTAGTCGTCCTTGCCCGGGAATTCTGATTCGCCGTGTTTGATAATGAGGAACAGGTGAACACCGATCAACCCGGCCAATACGGCGGGGAGCATCCAGATATGGGCTGCGAAGAACCGGCTCAAAGTCAGCGCGCTCAATTCTGTACCGCCGCGTAAGGTCTTCATGATGAAAGAGCCAATAAAGGGTACGCTTCCGGCAATGGATGTCGCGACCGTTGTGGCCCAGTAGGCTTTCTGGTCCCAGGGCAGCAGATACCCGGTGAAACCCATCCCCAGCGTGCACAGCAGCAGACCCACCCCGATCAACCAGGTCAACTCGCGCGGGTACTTATACGAAGCGGTTATAAAGACACGTAGCATGTGGATGAAGACAACCAGCACCATTGCCGTCGCGCCCCAGTGGTGGATGCCTCGGATCAGCCAGCCAAACGCAACGCCATTCATGATGTACTGGATGCTGTCGAAGGCGTGATCAGGGGAGGGGGTATAGTACACGCTCAAGAAAATACCGGTGGCACCCTGGAGCAGGAATAGGAAAAGGCTGGCCGAGCCAAGCGTGTTCCACCAATTGCCTTTCGGTTCGGGGCGGTCGAGGGTGGCTTTATACAGCTCGTTCAGGGCAAGTCGTTCATCCAGCCAGGCAAAAAGCTTCTTCCACATTGTCATTACCCTCCCAGGAAATGAATGAACAGCGTGCCGTCTTCGACCTTGATCTGGTCACCGGTATAACGATCCAGCGGACGGGGCGGCGGGCCACCCAATACCTGACCGTTTATCCCGAACTGGGCATCGTGGCAGGGACAGATATATTCCTGCTTGTCCACATTCCAGTTGACGTGGCAGCCCAGGTGTGTGCATTTATTCGATAAAATCAGTGTGTCCGTTTCCGACGAGCGCAACACAAACACGCCGTAACTGTTGACTGTTTTCTCCCAGCCATTGACCGTGCTGCGCGTGAACGTAGCTAGGGTCGGTTTCCCGATCTCGAAAGCTTCGAGTTTACCCACCGGTATCCAGGCATCCGTACTGCCCGATTTAAGCGCCGGATCAATCAGAAAGTCGATGGCCGGCAGCCCAATTGCCGCTCCAATAACCGTACCCACCGCCGCCGTAGTGATTTTAACGAAATCGCGACGGCTGATGTGATGAGAACCCGCCATGCAAACCTCCTGGTATGGTATGGATTGTACAAAAAGGAAGATACAAATCCGTGTGATATGATTATAAAGACGATTCGTCCATCCCCAAGAGGATGTCTGGAACGATTAATCCATGAGTATTGTCACTTTTAACTAAGGAAACGAGGATGGGATAATATACCATGTTAAAATGGTTGCGCCGCCGCGAACAGCCGCGTTGCGGCGTTGACTGCGTACCTGAAGGGCAAGGCAGTCCCCTGGCTTGAAGGGGGGCATCTCACCGGTCGTGGCTCGCGATGATGCACAGACTTAAGGAGGAGTAGATGGGTCTCAAAAGGAATGTTGGCCTCATGGAAGGCCTGCGGTATCAAGGGAAAGGCCCGATGTTGACCTATATCTTGCACAGGATTGGCGGGCTGGGTATTGTTATCTTCGTGGCACTGCACATTCTGGCAGGCTTTATCTCCAACCAGGCCTGGGGTACGAGTATCGGAATCTTCATCAACAGCATCTATGAGCACTGGCTCTTTCAGATACTCATCTTCTTTTTTGCGCTTTTCCATGCCGTCAACGGATTGCGCATTGTCATTCTGGACCTCTGGCCGAATTTGATCGAATACCAGCGCGAAGCCATCTGGCTGGAATGGTTTGTTTTCCTGCCCATTTACAGCATCGCACTTTATGTCATTATCCGCACTGGATTGGGAGGCTAGCAGATGAAGACAAAACCGAGGACTGCTCCCCAACGCGGCTTTCATTTTGACTATTTGATGTGGCTTTTCACCCGTCTATCTGCCCTGGCGATGTACTTGCTCGTTATTGTGGGTGTCACTGGGGCTTTGCTTATGAGTGCCCGTCAGAACATGACTGTGGCCGACCTGATGCGCTGGGCGTTCATGCCCAACCCAAACCACGTCGCCAACACCAATATTCCAGATGTTGAGGTCTGGAAAGGCATATTCTGGCAAACGATAGGCATCCTGATGCTGTTTTTTGCAGGGGCGCATGGATTGCACGGCCTGCTCAACGTACTTGAAGACTACATCTCCAGCACAAAGGTTCGTATTTTTCTGCGCGGCCTGGTTCTTCTGATTTGGGTGCTTATGAGCGCCATCGGCACGTACGTGATCTTGACATCATAGGAGCATCCGCATGAAAACCCATCAATTTGAAGTCATCGTAGTTGGCGCAGGCGGAGC
>DASVKG010000102.1:0-13349 GCA_036385495.1 Anaerolineales bacterium
GTTTTTGGGAATGGCTTGCTGGATGACATGCGCCATTTCCAGGTTGCCGGGCTGGAGACGCTGGAGGAGATCATGCGCAAGTGCATCACCCCGCTGTTGATCGATTCGGCCGGCCGGGTCGGGCATCTCTACAGCCGGCAGTACCTTGCTGAATTGGGGCGCCATTCCCCCTACCGGTTTTCGCAGCTCAAAAAGGTGCGCCGAAAAGTGGAGCAGCGCTTCTCCACGGAAGAGATCGTCGAATTGATCATATTGACGGGCAATAAGATGACCAAATAATGGTTTTTTGGCCTCTATTTTTTCCATGGACCACAATTTTTGGCTGAATTCGTTTTATCATGCAGCGCTGCTCATATTGCACGACCCTCTCCATGATAACCTTGGGGGGCAGATGAACGCTAAAACTGCACTATAATTTATCAAAGGAGTTCGAGTTGTTCCCTATGTTTTTCGGGAAGAGTTGTTTGAGCAGCGCGGTTTGAAGGTGAAAGGACTGATCATATGGCTGTTACACATCAAGTTAAAAAGCGCGATGGACGGGTTGTCCCGTTCACCCAGGAAAGGATCACGAATGCAATCTACCGGGCTGCAGTAGCGGAGGGTGGCAGGGATAAAAAGACCGCCCAGAACCTGAGCGACCAGGTGGTCGCAATCGTGGATCAAAAATATGCGCCTGATAAGATCCCTTCAGTTGAAGAGATCCAGGATATTGTTGAAAAGGTGTTGATCGAAAACGGCCATGCCAGGGTCGCCAAGGCTTATATTCTGTATAGAGATGAGAGGAACCGCAGCCGGCTGCAGGGAAAATCAACCTCAGAACAAAACAAGGAAAACATTCCCTGGGCAAAGTTATGGTCGGTCCTTAATTGGGCCGTGGATCATGGTTTAAATACTGTTGCAGGGTTGAATAATAGGATCAATAATGGGGAATTCCAGGATATTGTGATGGACTCGGAAACCGCCTATTCCCAGGATATTAACGCGGTGGAAAGCGCCATTTTGGGGAACAGGGATGAAATAAAATTGGCGATCTTTGCCGGGCCGTCCTCGTCCGGAAAAACCACCACAACTAAAAAAATAGCTTTGAGGCTGGCTGAAAAAGGGATTACCTTCGTAGAGCTGAACCTGGATAATTACTATTTTGATTTGGAGCTGCATCCAAAAGATGAATTCGGAGATTACGATTTTGAAACTCCCCAGGCCCTGGAAATCGAGCTGATCAATAGTCATTTAAAAGCACTGCTGGAAGGAAAAGAGATCCAGATGCCGTTTTATGATTTCAAAGCCGGGAAACGCAGCCAAAAAACAACTCCCACCCGCATGTCGAAAAACGATGTATTACTGATCGACAGCCTGTATGGCTTATACCCCCCTCTTACCGAGGGGTTGAAAAGTGCCTCCTATAAAGTATATATCGAGCCGCTTTTGCAGCTAAAGTGTAACAATGGGGAATATGTCAGGTGGACGGATATCCGGCTGATGCGCAGGATGCTCAGGGATGCTGCCTCCCGGGCCTCCGATTATGGTCAAACACTGACCCACTGGCATTATGTGCGCTCGGGGGAGTTAAGAAATATCCTGCCGTTTATTTCTTCGGCGGATTACATCGTCAACAGCGGGATGCCTTATGAGCTGTCGATTTACCAGCCCAAGTTGGTGGGATATTTCGAAAAATGGTCCCAGGAGTATAAGGATGACCCGCTCCGGCAGGATGCCTACACCCGCGCCTCCCGGGTTCACGCATTGCTGGACACTCTTGTCCCGGTAACGGATGAGGCGGTCGTTCCGGTTGACTCTGTGCTGAGGGAATTCATCGGGGGGCTTGATTTATCAAGTTAATAAGCTCCTTCAAAGAGTGGATTATTTGAGACGCCTCACCGTGGGCGTCTCTTTTCTTTTATCCAAATGTGCGGATACGGGGTCGCCACTAGGGGCAGGTGCCGAGTGTGACGTCCGAGTAGACCTGGCTGCGCGCGAGCACCTGGTTTGCCGTGTCGAAAGCCACGAACTGGTAGCGCAGCGTAGTCTGGGCATAGCCCGCCCCCCATCGCTACCATGGGCGCACCGTCGTTCCAGACCGCGCTGCCCCATCCATAATTTAATCGCATTCTCGGGTAATTAAACCGAAAAACCCTTCCTCCAGGAATTTTTTTCGCTTTATTTGGTACATGGCATGAGGCATCCCCAGTCCTCCAACCCGCCTCACTTGGTGATGGTCGGTTTGATCACTGCCCATTTCTTGCCGCCGTCGATCGTAATCACCAAGGCCTTTTGCCCGGCAGCCCCGCCGGTTGCCCAGCCGTGCAGCGGATCCACAAAGGAGAGTTGCGCATCCCAGTTAACCGTCTGCACATAGACCCAGGTTTGCCCGCCGTCCGCGCTCTTGTACATATCCCTGCCGAGCAGCAGGGCGTGGGTGGCATCGAAGTAAAACAGCCTGTCCAGTGAGGCCTGGACCTTGTTCGGCAGGTGGACGGTCGTCCAGGTCGTGCCGCCGTCCTGGCTGCTGTATAGGTAACTGGTGAATTGTTGGGGGGGAGTGTTATCGTCGAAACAGCCCACCAGCATGTGCACCGACTGGGCCGAAAGCAGGACGGGCTGGTAGGTTTCGCAATAAGGGTACTGGTTGAACAGGTCGGGCACCCCTGGCGGGGGCGGCAGTTCACGATTTTCCCAGGTGGCGCCTCCGTCGGTCGTGACGTCGTAGGCCGGCGCTCCGGGTCCGTAAGCGCCGAGCGTCTGCAGGGTCCGCAGGCCAAATTCTGGATCGGCAAATACCATCCCGGTGTAATCGTCGCTGATCTCCCCGTCTAGGGAGGTCCAGCTTTGGCCGCCGTCGGCCGTGAGGAAGAGTTCATGGTTGAAGTGCGTGCCCGCCCCCAGGTAGACCGCCCGCGTCATCACCCACACATTCTTGGCATCCAGCTCTGCGAACTCGGCCCAGGTCATATCCCCCGCCGCATTCGGATAGATCGGTGGACCCTGGTTGGTTGTCCAAGTGTGCCCGCCGTCGCTGGTGTGATGGATCGTCAGCGGGTTGTCGATTTGATTTCCTGTGGAGAAAACGATCCAGGCGGTTTGAGTGTCCAGGAAGGTGCCGTAGATCATATCCGCCTGCCCCGCCTGTGGCGTGACCTCGCGCCAGGTCCGTCCGCCGTCAGCCGTTTTAAGGAGAGTGCCCCCGCTGATCCCCCAGCCGTCGGTCAGGCTGACCATGTGGATCTCATCCAGTTGGACGGAACTACCCTTCGGGAGGTGGGCTGGCGCAGCCGGTTGAGGGGCAATGGTCGGCCAGGGAGTCTCAGGTTCCATGGGCGTTGGCTCGACGGTGGGGGTCACCGTCTCTGTGGCGGGAATCTCAATCGTGGGCGTCCTCGTCTCAGGGGTTGTTTGAAGGGGAATGGGTTGGGTTGGGTTTGGGCTGGTTGGTTGTTCTGCAGAGGGGAGAGCGCTGGGAGGGATCGACGTCAGAGAATTGCACGCAACGACAACAAGGATAAGAAATGACAACGCTGCAGTCAAGGAAATCTTGAATTTCATGGGTTTCTCCTTTGTCCGTCGCGGAGCATGGTTCCGGATCGCCTCTCTCGTTCTGGCCTGATTCTACCCCAAAGGATGGATTCCGTTTTTAGTTGACAGGTTAGAACATTTGTACTAAAATCAATGCGCGGCAAGGGGGGACGGGTTGGTTCCTCCTTGAAGCGATTTCTTTGGGACATTAAAAATTGAAATTTCGAGTCGAAACGGTTTTCGAACTGAACTTTGTGGGGCGGATGGCTGTCCGCGCTTGGACTGTCCCGATGCTCTTCCGAAGGCGATTCTTTGTTCCTCAGGAACAATTATTATCCCTCGCGACATGCTCCCCGTCAGTGGATACCGTACCCGGTTGGTAGGGGCGGACAGCCGTCCGTCCGCCTTCGCAACATCCCGGTCTCCTCCCGGAAAAGGGATCAACCATCGACCTCAAATGGGATTCGTTCCGGGACAACTGCTAACAAAGTGACTTTAATTCGGAAACCTTGCCTCAAACCCATCGAACCATTGGAAAAAAAAGGAATATTTGTTTGATATATAAAAATCGGAAATATCGAAGTCGCCAACCCCTGGAGAGGTACCATAAAATGAAGAAGCGCTCGTGGATAAAAAGGATTTGCGAAGGGATTTGTTTGTTCTTTTTTTATGAAAACAAACAAATGGCTGAGATCATCCCCATGTGAGAAATTGTCCCTGTACGTTGGGGATACCATTCCTCACAAAGTATTTTCCAAGTGCCATGTTTTGCCGATGATATTTCCAGGGCGTTGGGTCGGGCTGCGAATCTTATAGAGTCTTGGGATTTCAAGACCCACACCCGGAGGAAAATTCCCCCTGGCAGGATGCGCTATAATGACAGGGTCCGCAAAACAATTGAACTACGATTGCCTTCGAGCACACACGTTTTCCGGGTTGGCATACCATGACTGAACCACGCGCAGATGCACTGGCAGCTAGATTGGAAAAAGGTCGCCAAAGGACCTTTGAGATATTTAATACCTTCACGCCCGAACAATGGCAGCAGCCCCTGTATACGCATCCCCCTTGGCAGGTTCGTCACCTGTTGGCGCATTTCGTATCCGCGGAAAACCAGCTCCTTGCGCTTGCCCGGGAGGTTGCCGCAGGTGGTTCGGGCGCCCCGCTGGGTTTCGACGTTGATGGCTATAATGCCGCTGAACAAAGCCGACTCCAGGGCCAATCGCTTCCTGTTTTAATGGACATGCTTGCTCAAGCCCGTCAGCATACCATTGATTGGGTCCGCTCGCTGGATGCAGACCAGTTGGAGAAGATCGGGCGGCATCCGGTCCTGGGGGAGGTGAATGTCGAGACCATGGTCTTGTCCATCTACGGTCATCAACTGCTCCATATGCGCGAACTCTCAAGGCTTTTGGGGAGTGTTGTATAATTGCGATTATGTTGATTTTCACAATCTTAAGGTAAGATTTTACATTACAGGAGGATGTTGCATGAAAATTGTTGTCTGTATCAAGCAAGTGCCTGACTCGACCGCCAAAATGGTCGTGGAAGGGGGAAAGGTGTCCTGGGGCGATGCTCCTCTGATCATGAACCCATGGGATGAATATGCCGTGGAAGCCGCACTCCAGCAAAAAGAGGCCCTGGGCGGCACCGTCACGGCAGTTTCCATTGGTGACGAAAGCACCAAGGAAGCCCTCAAGCGTGCCATTGCCATGGGTGCCGATGATGCTATCCTCATCTCCGATCCCGCCTTGGGTTATCTGGATACCCAGGCCACCGCTCAGGTCCTGGCATCCGCCATTAAAAAAATCGGCGCGGTGGATATGGCCTTCTTTGGCCGCCAGGCCATTGACGCCGACGCCGGGCTGGTCCCGGTGCAGGCCGCCCGCCTCCTGGGCTGGCCCGCTCTCACCCTTGCCACGGTCATCAAGATCGAGGCAGGCAGCGCCCGCGTCGAACGCGGCATCGAGGAGGGACGGCAGATCGTCACTGCTAAACTGCCGGCCGTCTTCAGCCTCACCAAGGATTTTGGAGAGCCGCGTTACCCGTCCTTCATGGGTATCCGCAAGGCCGCCCGCGCCGAAATCCCCACCTGGTCGTTGGCCGGGCTGGGCATCCCCGCCCCGGTCTCTGTCATCGCCTGGCCTGAGATCTTGAACCCGGTCGTCCGGGAAGTCTCCTGCGAGTTCATCACTGGCGGCAGTCCGGAAGAGATCGCTGAAACATTGGCCAATAAGATCCTGGCGGAGAAAGTCCTATGAACACCTGGGTTTTTATCGATCACTTTAAAGGCGATGCCCTCCCCGCTTCCTGGGAGGCTGTCGGTGTTGGTAAGACGCTTGGCAGTGTCACCACCCTGATCTTCGGTTCGGGTGTCGAAGCGCTGTCCAAAACCGCCTTCGAGTTCGGGGCGGATGAGGTCCTTCTGGCAGACGATGCTGTCCTGGCCGATTACCGCGCCGAGGCTTTTGCCGCCACTCTGACCAAACTCGTTGCGGAGCGGACTCCCGACCTGCTCCTGTTCCCCACCACCACGCGCGGCCGCGAGCTGGCCGGCATGGTTGCCATCGACCTGAAAACCGGTGTGATGGTCGACGTGACCGCCCTGGAGGCGGCTGGCGATAAGATCACGGTCACCCGTCCCATTTACGCCGGAAAACTGCTTGCCAAGGAAACCTGCTCATCCAAACCGCAGATCATCACCCTGCGCGGGCGGGCTTTCCCGAAACCTCCTCAGCAGGTTGGAAAATCCGGGACGCTCACCAAGGTCCCTGCTGCAGCCGGCGATTTTCCCACCAAGGTGGAAGGCTACACAACCGGTGAAAGCGGAGTCAGCCTGGCGGATGCAAGCGTGATCGTCTCCGGCGGGCGCGGTGTCTCGAACAATCCCGCCCTCACCCCCCCTGCCGGGTTGGACGAGAAAGCAGCCGAGATCTGGCGCGCCCAGCAGGGCTTCGCCCTGGTCAAAGATCTGGCTTCCGCGCTGGGGGCTGCCGTGGGCGCCTCGCGCGCTGCCGTGGACGGCGGTTACATCCCCTACGCTCACCAGGTGGGGCAGACCGGTAAAGTTGTTTCCCCGGATGTGTATATCGCCCTCGGCATTTCCGGTGCCATCCAGCATCTGGCTGGTATGCGCACCAGCAAGGTGATTGTTGCCATAAACAAGGACCCTGAAGCGCCCATCTTCAAGCTGGCGCGTTACGGTGTGGTCGGCGACCTGTACCAGATCGTCCCCGCCCTGACCGCCGCGTTCAAAAAGAAAATGGGCAAATAATTAGTCTGCGCCTCAAACCGAGCCCCTTTCCTGTTTGGAAAGGGGCTCTGCATATCCTCCCTTTGGGTGATCCACAACAGAAATCCGCCTCTACCTATTGACTCTAAATCCCAATTCTGGTATTCTTATTTTACCGACCGGTCGGTAGATAAATGAATCGTGAACTGATTCTTGATGCCTCTGCTCAGATCATCAGACAAAAAGGCTATCATGCTGCTTCGATGCAGGATATCGCCAAAGCTGTCAACCTGCAAAAGGCCAGTCTCTACCACCATTTTTCTAGCAAACAGGAGATCCTGCTGGCGCTCCTCGACCAGGCCCTGGACCTGCTGATCGAGCGGGTTTCAGCCGTCCTTGCCGAGGACCTTCCCGCGGACGAAAAATTATGCCAGGCAATGCGCGCCTATTTGGGGTGCTTGGATGAGCACGCCGCCCTGGCGTCCGTCTTGCTCTTTGAACATCGCTCGCTCAACCCGCAATACCATGACCGCCACATCCCGCGCCGCGACCGTTTTGAACGGTTGTGGCGCGATCTGATTCAGGAGGGCATGCAGAGCGGCGTGTTTCACGCTGCAGATCCAGCCATGACAGCGCGTGCCCTGTTGGGTGTAATGAATTGGACAGTCACCTGGTACCGCCCCGATGGGCAGTATTCCAGCGGGCAGATTTCCGACCAATTTGCCATCCTCTTCCTGGATGGACTGCGAAGTGCTGAAAATGGATAGCGCTCCCGTCAAGAATGCACCCACCTTCCAGGCCTTCGAGACCTCCGGCGGAGCGCGCATTTTCCGCATTCCCATGAAGGTCTTTCCAGAGCTATGGGCTTATGCCTACCTGGTCCTGGTGGATGATTCCATTGTGCTGATAGACACCGGGTCCGGCTTCGGCGAATCCAATGCCCATCTGGAAGCCGGGTTCGCTCAAGCCAGTGCTGCAGCCGGGCGGGCCATCCGGTTCGAAGACCTGACCCATATCCTGATCACCCACGGTCACATTGATCATTTTGGCGGGCTGGTCTTCCTGCGTGAACGCACCCAAGCCCTGGTCGGCATCCACGAACTCGACATGGGCAACCTGACCAATTACGAGGAACGCGTGGCTATCGCCGAGAACCGGTTGAAGGCTTACCTGGTGGAGGCCGGCGTCCCGGAGGATAAGCGCGAAGGCATTCTCAACATGTATCGCGTAAATAAGATGCTCTTCCATTCGGTGCGGGTGGATTTCACCTTCGAAGCGAAGGGAATGCGCTTGGGCTCTTTCGAAATGCTGCATGTACCGGGTCACTGCGCCGGGCATGTTGTCATCCGCCTTCATAACATCCTTTTCAGCGGTGATCATGTGCTCGGCAGGATCACCCCTCACCAGAGTCCCGAGCGTCTGACCTACTCCACCGGGCTGGGACATTACCTGGATTCGCTCACTTTACTCGAAAAATGGGATGATGGTTCAGCGCTGACACTGGCTGGTCACGACGACCCGATCACCAACTTGCCGGTGCGCCTGGCTGAGATCCGCCAGGGGCACTCCGCCCGGTTGAAACTTACCCTGGATTTCCTTGCCGAGCCGCATACGATCGCCGAGGTCTCGCAGGAACTTTTCGGCAGCGTGAATGGTTATAACGTCCTGCTGGCGATCGAGGAAGCTGGCGCGCACGTGGAATACCTGCACCAGCGCGGCCGCCTGCGCATTGTCAACGTGGACGAACTGGAATCGAATAACGGCCCGGTGGTCACCCTTTATCGGCGCATCAACGATCCGGCCATAAAGAATGCCATGTAGATTTAAAACTCTCTCAGAGTGCCGGATCCTTTCCAAATGGAACTGCCCAGAGTCAAGGCAGCTGAAGCTAAAGAAAGTCGTCAAACTAAATCTGTGAACCTGTAACCCAACACCAAAAGGAGGAGCCATGTATTCTTTTGAACCATCCGATGAACAAAAAATGCTGATCGATGCTGTCAGCCGCTATGCCACCAGCGACCTGCGGAAGGCGGCTCACGATGCCGAGGAAAATAAGGAACTCCCGCCCAAGCTGATCAGCAAAGGCTGGGAACTCGGTGTCCTGCAGGCATCCATCCCCGAGACATACGGCGGATTTGGGGAACGCTCGGCGGTGACGGGCGCGCTGGCCGCCGAGGAACTGGCTTGCGGTGACCTGGCCGGAGCTCTGGCAGTAGGGACGCCCGGGCTGTTCGCCCTGCCCGTCCTGTTGGCCGGCAGCGAGGAGCAGAAGAAGAGCTATTTGCCCCCCATCATCGAAGCGGACTGGAAACCTTATACTGCTGCACTGATCGAGCCCACATTCGACTTTGACCCCAACGAAATGAAAACAACCGCCAAAGCCGAAGGCAGCGATTACCTCCTGACCGGTGAGAAAACGTTCGTTCCATATGCCGACAAAGCCGAGGCGATGATCGTCTACGCCAAGTTGAAGGAAGAGACCAAGGCATTCATCGTCCCGAAGGGTGCGGCCGGGTTGAAGGTGGGGGAGGAACGCGAGAAATTTATGGGGCTGAACGCCATCCCGTTTTTCAAGGTCACGCTGGAGGGAGTGAAAGTCCCCGGAGCCAATCTCTTGCCAGGTGATTTCGCCCCGGTGCTGGATGCCAGCCGCGTGGCGGTGGCAGCCATGGCTGTCGGCGTGGCAAAGGCTGCCTTTGGATACTCGCGTGACTATGCCAAGGATCGCGACGTATTCGGAGTGAAGGTGGCTCAGAAACAAGCCATCGCCTTCATGCTGGCGGAGATGGCAACCGAGATCGAAGCCATCCGGCTGCTGGTCTGGGAGGCTGGCTGGGCCATTGACACCAAGAAGGAGGATGCCGGCAAGAAAGCCTATCTTGCGGTCACCGGCGCGATCGATTTGGCAATGATGGTCACTGATCGCGCTGTGCAGATCCTGGGCGGACACGGTTACATCCGCGAACATCCGGTGGAACTGTGGATGCGCAATGGACGCGGCTTTGCCACCTTCACCGGGCTGGCTATGGTATAGCGCCAAAGGAGGAATATTATGATTGACTTTGAAATACCCGAAAAGATAGCCGGTACCCGCCTTGTCGTGGAGACGGTGGCAGTCAACATGATGCGCCCGGTCTCACGCTATTTCGACGAGCACGAGCACGAGATCCCCTGGGATTACATTAATTTCATGCACACAGCCACGAAGGCGATGGGGGGCGCCTCGATGGCGCCGGGCGAGGGCAAAAAGGAAGGTCCGCACTTTGGTTTTCAGCGTCTGGCGGTGATGGTGGAGATGCTTTCCTGGGGGGATGCCGGAATTTACCTGGATACACCCGGCGGAATGCTGGGCTCGGCGGCTGTCTCGGCCACCGGTTCACCTGAACAGAAGGAACGCTTTCTCAAGCGCTTTCGAGGCGAGACACCGGTCTTCGACGCCATGTGCATGACCGAACCGCAGTGCGGCTCGGATACGTCGGCCATCCGCACCACGGCAGTGCTGGACAAGGAGAAAAACGAGTGGGTGTTGAACGGCGAAAAGATCTTTGTCACCGCCGGGCATAAAGCCATGCTCGACTCGGAAGGCTTTATCGTGGTCTGGGCGACTATCGACACGTCGGCTGGACGCGCTGGGATGCGCCCGTTCGTGGTGGAGGCCAAGACGGGTGGCTGCCAGGTCACAAAGATGGAGCACAAACTCGGCATCCGCGCCAGCGACACGGTATCCATTGTCCTGCAGGACTGCCGTCTCCCGTTCGAGAATATCCTCGGCAGTCCGGAAGTTGTCACCACCGATAAGGCCACCACCGGCTTCAAAGGTGCCATGGCAACTTTCGATGCAACACGGCCCATCGTGGCTGCGCAGGCCATCGGTCTGGCACGCGCCACGTTGGAGATGCTCAAAGAGATGCTGGCCGAGCGGGGAGTCACCATCCGCTATGGATTGCCGCGCCAGAAATTGTCTTCTGTGGAAAAAGAAGTGATCGAAATGGAGATCCAGTTGCGATCAGCCTGGTGGCTGGTCCTCAAGGCGGTCTGGATGATGGACAACGGCAAGCCGAACTCGTTGGAGTCTTCGATGTCCAAGGTCCGTGCCGGCGACGTGGTCAACAAGATCACCCAGAAGGCGGTGGAGATCATGGGTCCGCTCGGCTACAGCCGCGAATTTTTGCTGGAGAAGTGGTTCCGGGACGCCAAGATCAGCGACATCTATGAAGGCACCGGCCAGATCAACCGGCTGGTGGTGGCGCGCCAGATTCTGGGCTACCGTTCGAGTGAGTTGAGATAAATTTTCTTTCACCCCGAGCCTTCTCTCTTTATTCGAGAGAGGCCAGGGATGAAGGCAGTGAGGAGGAAAAATGACCTACAAAATTCATTCCGCTGTGGTTGTGGGGGCAGGCACGATGGGCGCGGCACTCGCCGCGATGCTGGCTAACACCGGCATACCGGTGACTCTGCTGGACATTGTTCCGAACAAACTCAAACCTGAGGAAGAGGCGGCGAAACTTACCCTCAAGGACAAGGCGGTACGCAACCGCATCGTTAACGAGGGTTGGGACCGGTGCATCAAAGCCCGCCCGGCCAACCTGATGGCGTCCGATCTGGGGACCTTCGTCAAACTGGGTAACCTCGAGGACGATTTCGAAGCGATTGCCAGGGCGGATTGGGTCGTCGAAGCCATCGTCGAGAACCTGAAAATCAAGCAGGATCTGATGACACGCGTGGATGCCGTCCGCAAGGCGGAGGCTATCATTACCACGAACACCTCCGGCATCCCGATCAAGGATATTGCTAAAGGACGCTCGAAGGGATTCACGAGGCACTTTCTGGGAACGCACTTCTTCAACCCGCCGCGCTATTTGAAGCTTCTTGAAATCATCCCGACCAGCGACACCCTACCGGAGGTGACCAAGTTCATGGCCTGGTTTGGGGAGTTCCGGCTGGGCAAAGGCATCGTGCTGTGCAAGGACACGCCCAACTTCATCGGCAACCGGGTTGCCTTCGGGACGGGTGCGTTCGCCTTGAATTACATCCTCGAAAATGGCTACACTGTGGATGAGGTGGATGCCCTCACCGGGCCTTTGATGGGCCACCCCAAAACGGCCACCTTCCGGCTGATCGATCTGGTCGGTGTGGATGTGTGGGAGCACGTAGGCACGAACCTGAAGGAAGCCATTCCAAACGACAAATATGCCATGCCATCCCTGACGGCTGAAAAGCCGGCCACACTTGTACATACCCTGATCGAGCGTGGATGGCTGGGCAACAAGACGAAAGTCGGCTTCTACAAGGAAGTCCGCACTGATGAAGGCAAGAAGGAGTTCTGGTCGCTTAACCTGAAAACACTGGAACATGCCGCGCCCTCCAAGCCGCGCTTCGACTCAGTGGGGAAGGCAAAGGATATTGAAGGACTTGGCGAACGCCTGAAGATGATCCTGGGCGAATCCGACCGGGCTGCTCAACTGATCATGGCTCTTACCTTCCAGGGACTCCAGTATGCCTCGGTCATCATCCCCGAAGTTGCCGACACACCCAAGCCAATCGATGACGCCGTCCGGTGGGGCTTCATGCACGAGGCCGGGCCGTTCGAAATCTGGGACATGCTGGGGGTAAAGGAAACGGCCAAACAAATGAAAGCCGCAGGTTTCGCCCCTGCAGGTTGGGTGAAGGATATGCTCAGGGCTGGGTGCGAAACGTTTTACAAGTACAAGGGTGTCAATAAGGTGGGTGTTTACGATGTGGCCAAGCAGAAATATGTCACCATCCCTAAAACACCTGGATTGATCGTACTGAGCGATTTGAAGAAAGCCAGGAAAGTCATCAGCGAAAACCCCGGCGCATCGCTATATGACATAGGCGATGGAGTGGTGCTGGTTGAGTTCCACACCAAGATGAATGCCCTGGATGATGACATCTTTGCCATCACCAACGAGGCGTTGGACCGCGCCGAAAATGAATTCGATGGAGTGGTAGTCGGCAATGAGGGCGAACACTTCAGTGCGGGCGCGAACATCGGCCTGATCCTGATGGGAGCCAAGTCCCAGCAATGGGACATGCTGACGCAGGTGGTGAAAAAATTCCAGAACCTGAACATGCGCATGCGCTATTTCCCCAAGCCAGTTGTGATCGCCCCGGCGGGAATGGCACTGGGTGGCGGCTGCGAAGTAACCATGCATGGCAGCCGGGTTGTGGCTGCGGGCGAGACATACATCGGGCTGGTCGAACTGGGCGTGGGCGTCATTCCGGCTGGAGGCGGCACGAAAGAACTGATGCGCCGCATCATCAACCCGAGTATGCGCTTGCCGGGTGTAGACATCTTCCCGTCCCTCCAGCGAGTCTTCGAACAAATCGGCCAAGCCAAAGTGGCTACCAGCGCGGAGGAGGCCCGCCAGATGGGCATCCTTGGACCAGCGGACAGGATCGTGATCAACCGTGAACATCTGCTGACGGAAGCCAAGCGCGAAGTCATGCATATGGCCGCGGCGGGATACCATCCGCCTGCACCGGAACTGATCTACGCCGGTGGACGAGATTCCCTGGCGGCACTCCGGATTGGCGCCTGGTCATACAAAGAGGGCAAATACATCACCGAATACGATGGGGTGAT
>DASVKG010000103.1:0-6247 GCA_036385495.1 Anaerolineales bacterium
AATATTAAGTGCGGGGTGAAATCGGGATAGCTTGCAGAGTATAAGGACCCATCCCCCAAGGCGATCAACAGAGTTCTCCCATCGATCGGATCCCAGATCAATTGCCGGACCGAGTAATTCAAGACGGTTTTCCATTCGCTCCCCGGTGCTTTAACTTCAACGCGCCCTTGATAATTTTCGATAACTTCCCACGCCTGATAGCCTTCTTTTGAACCGGCGGGTTCAAAAGAATTATCGTAGACCGGCGGATCATAGCGAGTGTTTCCGTCTGAGGATAAGAGTGCCTCTGGATAAGCAAAGAAGACCTTGCTTTCCGGCATCCAGTCGATCTCCCAAGCGCGTTTTTCGAGCAGCTTAACCGGGGTTGTTTGACCGGGAAGAAGGAGGAACGTCCCTTCGCCCAGGGAACTCGGACATCCCGGTGCGCTGGAAAAAAGGAGAGCTCCATTTTCCGGAGACAGGGCGATAAAGCTGTAAAAGCTGTAGTCCATAAGGGATTTGGTCTCTCCACTGGCCACGTTGACGCTGCGTAGGTTCGTGGAATCACATTTTTCGTCACTATCGTAGGTAATATAATGCGAGTCATCCTGCCAGCCGACAAAATGGGGCCGGTTGCCCTTTGGTTTGGGCAGAGAGATTATTTTTCCATCCGATACGTGTACAGCCCAGACACCATCCAGCTGATTGTAAGGTGCGATCGCGCCACCAAAGGGTGGGACCGAACTGACACCATAATTGAGGATGTACTGCCCATCGGGTGACCAGGTTGGCTGGATCGCCTGGGAGGGGCCACTGGTCAGTTGGGTGATCACTTTCGTCTGGGTATCGTAGAGATACAAGTCCGAGGAAGGGCCATTGATTGCGCCGGTAAAAGCCAGCAATCGTCCGTCACCGGGCTGCCAGGCAACGCTGTCGACGTCCCTGATCGCGTAAGTGGCAAACGCTTTTGGGCTTGTCGGGTTTGCATATTCTTCAGCCTGAGTGATGCTGATCAGGTGGGCGATGGTTTCCGTCTTCCCCCCCGGAATATTGACGAGCACCAGATCCAGCCCTTGTTCATTTTTGACCACCAACGCGATATGGTCCCCAGCCGGGGAGATGGCATGACGCAGATCGCCCTGGACCTGGACATCTGACACCAGGGTGGGGAAGCTGCCATCGGGGTTGGTGATCCAGATCCCGCCCTGTCCCTTGAACATGATGAAAGGCCCAGTCGCGTTAAGGCTGGTTGGAGCAGGCGTGTTCGTGGGAGTGAGCGGAGCAGAAGTGTCCGTGGGAGTGGGCGGAGTAGAAGTGTCCGTGGGCCTTAGTGGGGCAGGGCTTTGGTTGGGCAAAGGAGATTGCAACGCCGCTGTTCCGGTGGGTGGGCCTTCAACAACCGGCGTGGCGGGCAAGGAGAACAAAACGCAAGACATGGCAAAAAGCATTGTAAGAAACAGGACGATAACCTTTAGAAAGTGGTGCATGATCGACCTCCTATAAAATCGAGCAGAAAAACCAGCCATAATAACCAGGACGTAAGGAAATATTGAAGCGTGACCTGGGATAGTTCAGTAATTGATTTCCATTCAATTATAACTTCGAAGAAAGTTTATATAGAAATTGAATATTCTCCTCGTAGAAATTGGGGAATATCCAGGTGAGATATTTGTCAGGAATGGGATGCCTGGTGATATCCTCCCGACCTAAGCCAGCTAATAAAGAATCCTGTACAAACTCCTGCATTTCATTGATATATCCAAGCATGGCATCCAAATCTTCTTCCCGTCCGAGGGGGCCATGTCCTGGCACAAGGACAATGGCCTGCAGCTTTTTGATATATGCTGCGGTCTGGACGAGTTCATCAGGATTGCCATCTGCGATATACGGGTGTGCCTTTACAAAGAGAAGGTCTGAGAGGAAGAGGATCTGGTCGTCCGGCAGGTGCAGGACGGCGTCGCTGGCTGTATGACCGCCGAGGGGGATGAAGCGCGCCCTGCGCCTGGAGCCGGTGAACTCAAGCGCATCCCGGGTCACGATGTTGGCCAGGCGCGGGGGAAGCATGGGGAGCGTGTCGAGGATGGCCTCGTAATACACAACAAAATACTGCGCATGGGCCTTTTCGCTATCAGTGGAGGCATGCTCCGACAAGGCTTGCATTTCGCCCAGGCTTTGCTCGGCTTCCTTGTGATACTTCTGGTACTCCCTGGGGTCGCGCCCAGCGAGGATGTCGCGCGTTTTGACTGTTGAGAGGATATCCATACCTGCAGGGACGGCCAAGTTTCCCCAAGTATGGTCGTTATGGTAGTGGCTATTCAAAACGAGGTGTGCAGAGCGGCCGGTAAGGGTCTGAGCTGCAGCCAGCAGGTCTTCGGTTGCCTTGGGTGAGATGAATGCGTCATAGACCAGCGTCCGGTCACCGAGGTCGATAATCCCGGCATTACTCTGCGCCCAACCGCCGGGTGCATGGAGGGCGGCATATATCCCTTCACCGAGCTCGTGGAGGGTGAAATGAGGTGAAGCTGGAAGCTGAACCATCTCGAGGTCATCCTTTCTTACCAGTGTCTTTATGCGTCCGGCGGCAGGAACCCCATCATTAATTTGCACAAATCCCGACGAAGTTTGCCGGGGTATTTACGGGGCGGATTTTTGTGGGTTCTCACCAATCATAAATGTACCTGCGGTTCCGCAGACTATCATAATACAAACCCAATCCAACTGCGATCAGCAGAACGTTCTGCTCGATCAAGGTAAGGTCTTCCAATACCGTTTGCAGCGCAGGGTGAAAGGGTTTGACGCTTTCCGGATGCGGGTAGCGGATCCAGGTATCAGTTATTGCAGAAATGTTACGCCCGTTGACTGTAAGGGTGTCATAGTTTACATCGCGCGAGGTCAGACGATTGAGTAAAAACTTTTCGTTGTTCCAACGCACTTCTGCAACCCATTGGGCTTCAATTGCGCCATCTTTGCTGTGGTAGGTACAGGACGGGGCTGTCACCGCTATGGAACCGTCCTCCATCCCGTCGATGGTTGTAACCACCTGAATGTTTCGATCCAGGTGGCTTTTACTTGTTATGATCAGCTCGACGTGTTGATGACTGGTTTTGAGTACAACCTGCCACTTCGGGCTAGATAGCGATGGATGGTAATGGCGATCCAGCCAGGCCCTTTGGGATCCTGGGAAGAGCCGACGAGTCCCTGGGCGTATCCATCACTGCGGCCAATCGAAGTAGTGTTCAGCCACCAGCCATCCCAGTGACTGGAGAGGTCGGTCCAGATATTGGGACTCCACGGGCGAAGCGAGGCGCAGGCCAGGAATTCCTCGCCCTGCTGGGCGGGTCGATCGCTGAATTGTTTACCGGCGTAACGGGCTTGGCGAACGAAAAAGTAAATCAATCCGACAAACACAGCCACAATAAAAATGAAAATCAGGCATGCCAACCCGGAGGCAAGAATCAGTACGGCCAAGGTGTTTGCCATAAAAATCGTTCTCCTTCAAATGAGTGGATGACAGTCGTGGCAACCATTCACGAGCCTTCTCAGTGAGCCGCCCATCCAGGTGTTTCACAAAGGAACCCCCCCCGAAGGATAAACACTGTCAGGTGCTGGCGGTATGATGGCCGCAGCGCTAAAATCCCATCTATCGTCTCTATATCCAAAGCCATGCAAAAGATGGATCAAGGTGAAGCTTACTGGCTGATCGCAGGCCCAATCACCAAGCGTACCTCGACCATATTTTCCAATGGTGTCACGATCACCGAGAGTTGCTGGTTACTTTGAACGAAGCCAACCCAACCCATGGTATCTGCCACACTTGGTTCACCCGTGGCTGCCCAACCCAGAGCAGGCAGTTGCGCCTGGTAAAAAGCCAATACATCCTGAATACTTCCCATAATGGAGTAAGTTGTCACACCCGGCAGCCGGCGGACGGTTTGAGCAGCTGGCATCAGAGGCGCATTCACCAACCCACCCGGGCACCCAGCTGGCAGATCGAAGGTGACCGGCTGGTTGACCTCGGTTAAGTTATATTCCCAGGTTTGGACGCCTTCGATCCCTTCCCCAAAATAGTCAACCCCAGCTGTGGTGGTCAGCAGGTACCGGACCACAACACCATTATCTTTGGCCACCCAGACCTGGCCGGTCGATTGGGTAAAACCACTCTCTCCAAGTGCGCGTTCATCAAAGGTGTATTTATTTGATGCCATCCCATTAACCGTTTCACTGCCAGCCCCCTCCGCACCAATTAAACCCGACAGGAATCCGGCCGGTTCCCAGGTTGCCGTGAGAGAACTGCCCGCCACGATTGTGGAGGCAGTGCAGTTTTTCTCCTCATCCAGCTCATAACTCACACCGTTCATTTCCAGCATGAAGACAGGAGCCGGGACGCCTCCGGCTGACTCGATCGTGATCTGATGGGCTGCAGATTGCTTACTGGACATCATCACGTAAGTATGCGACCACTGACTGGACTGCCCTGCCTGGGTGCCATTAAATGAGATCGTCAGCGTGGCGTTGTAACTGGATAGATCGGCAAGACCCACCGTGGGATCCATCAGGCGAAAGGGACCGGGGCCGAATACCATACCGGCTGGAGTTGTTTCGGGTGTTGATCCGGCAGGTGCTCCCGCGGTTGCCTGGGTAGTTGACCCTCCATTTGCCCCGGGGGTTGGCGGGACACCCGCTGGTTGGGTGTTCAGGAAAGGCAATTGGCAGGCCAAAATAACCAGGATACAAGCTGTAACCCGCAGGGCAACACTCCACCGTGTTGAAAAAAAGGCTTTCATTCTATTTTTCCTATATTTTTTTGTCTTGTACTTAAACTGCTCATGGGTCTACCATACGGTCGACGATAACCATGTAAGTCCCGTAAGTTCCCTCGATTACTTCTACGCCGCCTTGGAGTGGGAAGAATAGTACAGTAGGAGTCATACTTAACCCCTCCCCAAATGTGGAAGAATTGCCAAAACATGATTCCGTTGCAGTATTTATATATTGTTGGATCGCAACAGTGAGGTAGAGCTTATCCTTTGCCAGATCGGCTTTATAGTCAACGGTGGTGGGTGAAATCGTCCCCGACCAATGCCCAAGTTTAAGTGGCTTTTTGTTACAAAGTATTATGCCGGGTCCATAACCATGATCATGGACCAGGATTTTTTCGAGCTGGTGGTAAGGTGCGCTACCACTGAAATGTGTTTCCGAGTCTTTGGTCAGTCTAATTTCATCAGCTGAAGCGACCCACGAAAGCATATCAGGAATATTCCCCACAAAGATTATATTTACTTTATAACCGCAATTTCGGACATCCACCGGAGCATTCGTTTCAACATTATAGGTAATACCTGAGTGGGAATTTTCTATATTCCCCATCCAGTAATCCGGGATGTCGGCATAAAATTGTATATTCATCTTTCCTGGATTATTGCCAGCAGTAAATGTCCACTCGGTAGTTTCCAGTTTGTGATTTGTAGGACTTACAATGCTCCCCGTCAGAGCGATCTTGCCGAAGTTGGGATCGAATGGTTTTACCTTAGGGACAACCCCCTGAATATTACCAAATTTTAGTCCGGTATCTCCAGGTTGAGGAATGAGTTGTCGGTAAATGGTCACACTGAAAGTCATCGTCTGACCAGTACAAACGTACATCGCCGAGGGAACGGCAATCATGGCAAATGTAAACGAACCACCGTCATCACTGACAGGAGCCGCATGAGCGGACAAGGATGGATTTGATCTTCCCATTACGAATGCGAGCGCCACCGCGGCTAGAATTCTGAACCCGCTGAGAGTCAGGTTTTGAGTGCGCTTGTGATATCCTCCCAACATGCAGAGTCTTTTTATCGTGGTTGTACCCTCCGATGCCGATCAGCTTAACCCGAAAATAACTTTTTCCTGATAGCAAATGGTCCAACAGACTAAGGAAAATCGAATATTAATACCCCTTTTGATAAAATTAGTATACAGCGAATTTCATTAATTACAATTTCGGGAATATTTTCACAAGCTATACAACCGCTGAACAATTCCACCAATCATTTATTGTGCCCTAAATTTATCAAGCAGTCAGGCTGCCCCTCCAGCCCGACCGTTCGCTCACATCTTCCCTGCCAAGGCCCGGAAATATTCTTTAAATTTGAACCCCTGGCCCGAAAGCAGTGCCTGGGCGCGAAACATCCCGGCAACGGCGCGCACGACCAGTACAATGGTGACCACCAACAAAAAGACTGCCAACCAGGGCTGCCACCACGCCACGCCTCCCGCCGAGAGACGT
>DASVKG010000104.1:0-27057 GCA_036385495.1 Anaerolineales bacterium
AACTGGGACACGGGTTTCAAGTTCGTCTTTATCAGCGGCGACTCCATGGGCGGAGTCCCCCTGGTCCTGGACAAGGCGGTCATTCCCGGCGCGGAATTGGAACTTTCCATCTCCATGACGGCCCCCAACAAGACCGGTCCCCTGACGGGACACTGGCGGATGTCCACTGCAAGCGGGACGTTATTCGGCGATGATGTGTTCGTCGCGATCCTGCTGGGGAATGCCACAAGCACCCCCTCCAGCACAGCCATCACCGCTCCCACCCCCACGGACACCCCGACACCAACCAACACGCCAGGGGGTTAACAAGCCCTGGACGGAACAAAGAAAAACCGTGACGTTCTCACCAACGTCACGGTTTTTGATAAGAGGACGCCAAGCCTGCCCCAAGGCGAGGGTCGCGCCCACTACGGATGAAGTGATTACAACAAATGATCAGGCGTCTTTTTCCACAACGATGGTGGCTTCGGACACCAGGGCGGCAACGGCTCCCACCGCGGCCAGGGTGGGCGCCAGGACCAGTCCGACCACGCCCAGGGTCATGGGGAACTCGATCAGGACCTTGCCGTCCTTTTCCTTGATGATGATCTTCCGGATGTTGCCTTCGTGGACCAGTTTCTTGATCCTGGCGATCAGTTCCTCGCCGTTGACGTGGAATTCTTCCGTTTTGATCGGCATGAGATTCTCCTTGTTGTATCGCATGGAATATTTAGAGGCGACCCTGCTATTTTAACAGATTGTGGGCGACAACTCGATCATTTGAGAAACCGATATTCACGCACCCGGGAGCGTGATTAGTGTTATATACTCTAAGTATATTGGTGCCTCCCCAAGGAGAACTCATGCTCACCATCGAAAAAGTCGATACCGAAAACAAGCCGCAGGTCAGGCGGTTCGTTGATTTCTACTATGATCTCTACAAAGGCTGCACGGAGTGGGTACCGCCCCTGTACATCGACGCGTACCTGCCTCTCAACCGCAAGAAACATCCCTTTTTCGAGTATTCCGAGGCCGATTTTTTCCTGGCTGTGTGGGACGGCAAGGTGGTGGGGCGCATTTGCGCGGGGGTGAACAAGCTTTTTAACGAGTATCACAAGACCAAAAAAGCACAATTCTATTTCTTCGATAGCATCGACGATATCGAGGTGGCCAGGGCGCTTTTCGAAGCCGCTTACCAGTGGGCACGGGAGAGAGGGCTGGACACCCTGATCGGACCCAAGGGACTATCGCCATTCGACGGGTACGGGATGCTGATCGAAGGTCACGACCAGCGCCAGATGATGACCATGATGAACTATAACTTCCCCTATTACCAAAGGCTGATCGAGGCGCTGGGTTTCGAGAAAGAAGTGGATTTTGTGTCCTGCTATCTGCCGGCGGAGGCCTTCAAAATCCCGGAGCGGGTGGAGCGCATTGCACAATGGACTCTGAAGCGCGGCAATTTGTGGGTCAAGCACTTCAAGAGCAAGAGGGAACTGGTGGGCTGGGCGCAGCGCATCGGAGAAACCTACAACCGGACCTTTATCAATAACTGGGAATATTATCCCTTCTCGCAGGGCGATATCGATTATGCCGTGCAAAACGTTTTCAATGTTGCCGATCACCGGCTGATCAAACTGATCATGCACGGCGAGGACATCGTCGGTTTCCTGTTCGCTTTCCCGGATGTGTCAGCCGCCCTCCAGCGGGCGAAAGGCCGCCTGTTCCCGTTCGGACTCGTGGACATCCTGCTGGAAATGAAACGCACCAAGACCGTATCGGGCAACGGCATGGGCGTGCTGCCCGAGTTCCAGGGGACCGGCGGCAACGCCCTGTTGTATTACGAAATAGGGAAAACCGTGCTGGAAAACAAGAACTTCCAATTTGTGGAAATGACGCAAGTGGCCGAAACCACGAAGCAAATGCGGGCTGACCTGAAAAACCTAAACGGTGTAGAATACAAGAACCACCGGGTATACCGGAAGGAGATCGCGTGAACCATCCACTCAACTTTATCTACCGCTGGAATGCAAAGCCGGTCTTCCTTGCGCTTCTGGCCTGGACCCTGGTCCTGTTTGCCATTTTCCTGACGCTAAACGTTCCGCTGATGACTCCAGCAGCCCCAGCTGGCATCTTGTCGCACCAGTTTGCCTGGACGGCAGAAAAGGCGCAGGCCATCCTGGCTTCGTGGGCAGGACGCCCCAGCCTCTTCGCCGCCTTCGGTCTCGGACTTGACTATCTCTTTATGCTCTCCTATGCCCTGACGGTGGCACTGGGGACACTACTGGCAGCCGGCCATCAACGTCACATGGCTGGCGGGCTGAGGCGGCTTGGAAGTTGGGCCGCGTACGGCGTGTTCGCGGCGGCCGTCTTAGATGCCCTAGAGAATATCGGACAGGCGCGGCAACTGCTGACAGGAGTGGTCACCACCACGGTGACGATCTTCGTGGGTGTATGCGCCACCCTCAAATTCACGCTGTTATTGATCGGTATCCTTTACGGTCTTGCCGGTTGGCTTCTGCCGAAAAAGCATTAATTTCAATTCATCCTAAAGGAGAAAAAAACTTATCCAGCCTCCCGCCAAATCGGGTATGATTAAGAGGCACCTGGTTTAGAGAATTTTTGGAGGAGTCCGGATGAGAGTGGCCCGCATATCCATGCCCGATGGAGTTGGATTTGAATTCCATGTATCCCGCAAGGCGAGGAAAAAATATCAATTTGATGAGAGCTTATTCGCGTTAAGTGGCAACGTCATCCTGGCTGATTTCGCAGCTGCGCGGCGATTCGCGGCGAGCATGACAAAAGTGAGGGGGCAATACGTACCGGCGAGTGATATCAACGCCATGGGCTTGATCGACGAAGTCCTGCATATCCTGATCCGACAGTATGAGATGCAAAACCCGGGAGTCATGGTGCGCGCCCTGGAGGCGGCCGGGTTGGATGCGGATGCGGCCCTGCTCAAATTTACCGAGGACTTTCCACCCATGACGGTCTTTAGGGGCGAAATGGATGCACGCCAGTACCAGGACCTGGAGACTTCCAACAGGCTGAAGCGAGCGACGGTGCTGGAAGAGATGCTGATCCTGCATATCACAAACCAGAACCCGGCAGTGCTGGCGTATAAAGAACTCTTCGACGAGGAAGCGCTCAAACTGTCGAGCCCTTATGAGAAAATTGTGCAGGGGATGAAAGACTTTTTCAAAGAACAGCCCGGTTTTGGAACCCCGGACACAAAATTAGAGAAGCGCGAGTCGTTGATCGAAGTACTGCTGGCGCCAGCACGGGTGGCACCGCACTCACTGTCCGCCCAATTGGAATACCTGCTTAATCGCTGGGGCGGAATGCTTGGCGATAGTTTCGTGCAGAAGATCCTGCGCGGCCTGGACTTTGTCAAAGAGGACATCCTGCGGGGCAATTTCGCAGGGGGTTTTGCGGGGAACGCGGATGTGCCTACTTATACCGGCCAGGATTATACAGAGTACGAACGGTTCAGCCAGGATAAGGATTGGATGCCGCGCCTCGTTCTGCTCGCCAAGAACTCCTTCGTGTGGCTGGACCAACTATCGAAAAAATACCAGCGGGACATCCATGCCCTGAACCAAATTCCAGATGAGGAACTGGAGCTTCTCCAGCAACGGGGAATCAGCGGCTTGTGGCTGATCGGCCTGTGGGAGCGCAGCATCGCCTCCCGGCGTATGAAACAAATCATGGGCCAGGCCGAGGCTGTGGCTTCGGCGTATTCGCTGATGGATTACCAGATCGCAGCCGAGCTGGGCGGCTGGGAGGCGCTTAAGGACCTGCGCTGGCGCGCCTGGCAGCATGGAATCCGCCTTTCGGCAGACATGGTCCCGAACCATATCGGGATCGATGCGCGCTGGGTGGTGGAGCACCCCGACTGGTTCCTTAGCCTGCCAACCCCGCCTTACCCGAACTACTCCTACAACGGCGCAGATTTGTCAAATGACAGCCGGGTGGGGATCCAGATCGAGGACCACTATTACGATAAAACCGACGCGGCAGTGGTGTTCAAACGCCTGGACCACTGGACCGGCGACACGCGCTACATCTATCACGGTAACGATGGTACGTCCCTGCCCTGGAATGATACTGCGCAACTGGACTATTCCAAAGCTGAAGTGCGGGAGGCCATTATCCAGACCATCCTGCACGTGGCCCGGAATTTTCCCATCATCCGTTTCGACGCGGCCATGACGCTGGCCAAGAAACACATCCAGCGCTTGTGGTTTCCCGAGCCGGGACAAGGGGGAGCAATCCCTTCCCGTTCCGAGCACGGCATGAGCCGGGCCCAGTTCGAGCAAGCCATTCCGAACGAGTTCTGGCGGGAGGTGGTGGACCGGGTGGCAGCGGAAGTGCCGGACACACTGCTCCTGGCGGAAGCATTCTGGCTGATGGAAGGCTATTTCGTGCGCACGCTGGGGATGCACCGCGTCTATAATTCAGCCTTCATGCACATGCTGCGCGACGAGGACAACGCAAAATACCGCCAGGTGATCAAGAACACTCTCGAGTTCGACCCGCAAGTGCTCAAGCGCTACGTTAATTTCATGAACAACCCCGATGAAAAGAGCGCGGCAGAGCAGTTTGGCACCACCGACAAATACTTTGGCGTCTGTACGCTGATGGTGACCCTGCCCGGGCTGCCGATGATCGGTCACGGGCAGATCGAAGGATATCGCGAGAAATACGGCATGGAATACCGGCATGCCAAATGGGACGAGTCCGTGGACGAGGGATTGGTACACGGGCATGAATGGCGCATCTTCCCGTTGACCCACCGGCGGGCATTATTTGCCGGCGTAGATAAATTTTGGCTATACGACTTTTTCACTCCCAACCAGCATGCTGGAGGGGCGGGCGGATTTGTTAATGAGGATGTGTTCGCCTACTCCAACCGGATGGGGGAGGAACGCACCCTGGTAATCTATCACAACAAATATGCCGAGACGCGCGGCTGGATCAAGAGCTCCGCCGCATCCATGGACAAAGCCAGCGGTACCCTCATCCAAAAGACATTGGCGGAGGCGTTATCCCTCCCGTTCGACCCCTATGTGATTTTTAAAGATTATGTCACAGGGCTGGAATATATCCGCTCCTGCCAGGAATTAACCGAGAAAGGTTTGTACGTTGAACTAGCGGGATACCAGTGCCACGTCTTCCTGGACTGGCGGTTCGAGAGCGGGGCACAGTGGGGCGAGGTGAACAGGAGCCTGGCAGGGGCAGGGACCGTCTCCATACAAGACAGGTTTGCAGAGTTGTTTGCTCCCAAAGCCGAAGTAAAAGCAAAACCCTCCATGAGAAAAACCAAGGCAAAGAGGACCCCCGGGAAATCGATAGCAAAAATAGCGAACAGGAAAAGCCCCGGAAAGGAAACAAAAACGAAGACCATAAGGGCTGAACCCGGAAAAAAGAAATCCACTTGATCCCAGGTGGCATTATCCCTAACCTGAATGGTATGAGGTGAACAATGGCGAAAATTTCAAGGCGAGACTTTCTCAAAGCAGCTGCAGCTGGAGCGGGAGCGGTGACCCTCAGCGCGTTCCTGGAGGCCTGTGGACAGGTGCTGCACAGCGCAGTGCCCCCGGCGGAGAACCCGACAGCCTCACTCCAACAACCGAACCCTACTTCACCATCCCAACCAGCAGAATCTGCGACTGACGCCAATCCGGCAGAAACCGAGACCGTCCCCGCCCCAACAGATACTCCCCTGCCCATTCCAGACATGGTCGTGACTCGCGGGGGTGAACCGGAAGCCCTGGTGCGGCAGGCAATCGCGGCCCTGGGCGGCATGGACAAGTTCGTCCCGAGCGGGGCAAACGTGGTCGTCAAACCCAACATCTGCGTGGCTTATCACACGTATGAATATGCCGCCACAACCAATCCATGGGTGGTGGGAACATTAGTAAAGATGTGCTTCGAAGCGGGGGCTGCCAGCGTAAAAGTGATGGACTATCCCTTCGGGGGGACACAACAGAAAGCGTATGAAATAAGCGGGATCAAGGAACAGGTCGAGGCAGCCGGGGGTGAGATGGTCAACATGCTTTCGTATAAGTATGTCACCACCCAGAATCCGAGTGGAGAATATCTAAAGACGACCAAGGTTTACGAGGATATTTTGAAAACAGATGTATTGATCAACGTGCCAATCGCCAAACAGCATAGTTCCTCCGGGTTGACGATGGGGATGAAGAACCTGATGGGTGTTGTCCAAAACCGCAGTGCGCTCCATATGAGCCTACATCAAAGCATCGCCGACCTGAACGCCCTGATCAAACCGCAACTAACCGTGATGGACGCAGTGCGGATCCTGACGGCCAATGGTCCAACCGGCGGCAACCTGAAGGACGTCCAGAAACTGGATACGGTGATCGCCAGCCGGGATGTCGTCGCGGTTGACAGCTACGCCACCTCCTTCTTTGGGATGAAACCCGAAGACCTGGGCTACATCGTGTTCGGTACCAAAATGGGGCTGGGACGGAGCGATCTGCAGAACTTGAACATCCAGGTCATTCAACTCGCGGCGTGAGAATCACCAGATAAATATGGAGAACCTTGTAACAATTCCCAAAAGGGGGAAAAGGAAAAACAAAAAAGGGCAGGCGGCGGGACCCTGGATCTATTTCCGAAAAACAGTGCAGTACCTGGCCCTATTCATTTTCATTGCCCTGTTTGCCTGGTCCCGGCAGGACGGGGGACCTGCAGCCCTGATCAACATCCCCATGCGGATGGACCCCCTCCTGATCCTGGCGCACCTGATAGCCAGCCGGACCGTCCTGGCTGGTTCTGCCCTGGCACTGATCGTGGTCTTGCTGACGGTTGTTTTTGGGAGGGCATGGTGCGGCTGGCTGTGCCCGTTGGGCACGATCCTCGACATTTTCCCGCTCAAACGGTGGAGGAAAAAACGCCCTGATCCATCCGATGGATGGCGGCGGGTCAAATTCGACTTCGTCATCGTCATCCTGGTGGCCGCCGTGCTGGGAAACCTGACCCTTTTATTCTTCGACCCGCTGACCCTGCTCCTGCGGACTTTAACTGTGAGCATCTGGCCTGCCCTGGACCGGATCGTAAGCGCAGTAGAGGCAGGACTGGTGAGTGTTCCCGCCCTGGAGGGTCCACTCTCAACCCTGGATAATTTGATCCGACCGGCCGTCCTGCCCGTCCAACCCGTGTTTTACCGGGATGGATTATTGTACGCGGCCATATTCCTGGGCGTGATCCTGCTCGACCTGCTGGCCGCCCGCTTTTGGTGCCGGTACCTGTGCCCGTTGGGAGGGGCGCTGGGCTGGTTAAGCAAGGTGGCGATTTTCCGCCGCAAGGTTGGGGTGGAATGCAAAGGCTGCGTACTATGCACGGAAATCTGTCCCACGGGGACCATCAACCCGGCCAAAGACTATGCCAGCGACCCATCCGAATGCACCATGTGCCTGGACTGCCTGGAAGTTTGCCCACGCGGCCAGACCACCTTTGTGCCGGTATTTTCGCCGGAAAAATGGACCAGCTACGACCCCGACGCCAAGGAAGGATTACTGGCGGTGGGTGCAACGGTCGCCGCAATCGCCTTGTTGAAAAGCAACGGACCTGCCAAACGACAGTCACCTTTCCTGATCCGACCCCCCGGGGTGCGCGAAACCAACCCGGATGTGGTCGCTTTTACGAAATGCACCCGCTGCAATGAGTGCATCCGGGTGTGCCCCACCGGAGGGCTGCAACCAGCTGTTTTCGAAGCAGGGGCGGCCGGGCTGGGCTCGCCCATTCTGGTACCCAGGCTGGGGTACTGCGATTATTCCTGCAATGCCTGCGGGCAGGTCTGCCCTGTCCAGGCCATCCCCCCGCTTACCCTTGAGATGAAGCGGGAGCAGGTGATCGGACTGGCGTATATCAACGAAAACAGGTGCATCCCCTGGTCCGACCGGAAGCCCTGCATCGTTTGCGAGGAAATGTGCCCGCTACCAGAGAAGGCCATTCAATTGGAAACAGCCGAGGTCTGGGGTCCCGACGGACAACCGGTGACCTTGCAACTGCCCCACGTCCTGCGGGAGATTTGCATTGGCTGCGGCATTTGCGAATACAAGTGCCCGGTCAGTGGAGAAGCGGCCATCCGGGTGTATATGCCTAAAGTCGAGGTACCTTTCTAGCTTTTCGATTTTTCGCAGCGCGGAAAATGAATTCAATTAACGGGAGTGGGAGCATGTCAAAACAAAAGGAAGGGGGGCATAAGTTTTTCTGGGTTAAACGGATATTACAGTGGTCTGCCGGGATAGCCGCGGCCGGCTTCGTGATGGTCCTGTTATTGTTCATCCTTGTAAGCAAATATCCCTCCATTGGAGCAGAAGGAGCAGACTGGTTACGCAACATTATAGGAGACCAAGCTGTAGCCGGACTGGAAATGGTCGTCTTTCAAGTCCAGGACGAATTCCAGAGATTGGAATATCAACTGGGAATGGCAAACCCAGCTGGTGACTGGGGAGCATTCCCAGCCCCGTCTGCCAGTCCGACCTTTGCATTAAGGACCAAAACTCCACAAGTGTTCTCCGCAACCGAAACGCCGAATAAAACGAGGACGGTTACCCCCACACCCACGGCAACCCTACCCTGGCAACCGGTCACGATCTCTCCCCTGAGCATGGCAAATGCCGAAGGAGTATGGGTACCTTATATTCAAGGCGCCCAGGGCCAACCGGTAGCCTACAAGACTTTTCTCCAGCCCGACCCCAGCAGACCTTATACGCTGGTAACAATCGTCGCGATGGATCTGACCCAAACCAGGCTGCATTTCGTACTGGGCGCGATAGACCCAACCTTACCGGGCGAACCGCAACACATTGGAAAAATTCCTTTGGTTGATCGAGCTGCCAATATTCTTTTGGCGGCATTCAACGGCGGATTCAAAGCCAGGCATGGTCAGTTTGGTTCAATGGCAGACGGCAGCCAGGCTCTGCCGCCCCGAGATGGACTTGGAACATTGGTGATTTATCAGAATGGGGATGTTCTCCTGGGAGAATGGGGGACTGACCTGCACATGACGCCGGACATTGCGGCTTTCCGCCAAAATGGTCCCCTTGTAATCAGTAAAGGAGAAATAAATCCCCGGATCTATAACAATTCACCCCAGGATTGGGGGTATACGGTCATTGATGTCTCCCCAACCATCCGGTCTGGCGTTGGGCTGAGTCGAGATAATCATACCTTGTACTATTTTTGCGGACCAAGTCTGACCATGGAAGCATTGGCAAAATCCATGCAAGCTGCCGGGGCGTATAATGCCATTCAACTGGACATCAATAACTATTGGGTGCTTTTTGTTAAAATTGCAGTATCCGGAACGAAACTTATACCGGAACCATTGTTACCAAGGCTTATGGTGGGCGCGATTGACCGGTATATAACCCAATCTCCACGGGATTTTTTCTATCTAACCGGGGTGGTGACGAAATAATTCATTTGAATTTACTCTAATGGCATTCAGATCCTCACTATTATCAAGAAAATAATCCAACCAATAGGGGGATAAATAATTAGCTGGCTACCTGGTTTGACCGGAGAATGCCAGTTGAAATCCACCTCAAATCATTAACCAATGGTCGTTAAATGCCAAGAGCAGGTTTGAAACCAACTCGCTCATGCATCTTTCAAGAGTACATAATTCCTGAGTTTATCATCCACCCCATTTTTTAGTATTTTATCGAGTAAAACTTGAAATTTCGGGACACTAGCCGGAGTTTGTGGATGGGCTACAATTGAATACATGGCATTCATCCGGAGGGTAAAAACGACAAGCGGGGCAACCGCTATTCAGATCGCATATAAACAAAAAGGCAAGATCGTCAAAATCATCTACATTGGTAGTGCTCATACCGAAGAGGAATTGAATATCTTGCTAGCTTTAGCACACAAGCGGTTACAGGCAAACCAACTGGCGTTATTTCCAGAAGCCCAACCGTCCCTGCGGGTGGGTATCAAGCGGTCCTTTTCCGATATGTTATGGAATATTCTGCGAAAACAATACCACAAGGTGGGATTTACCGGGCTGAATGACGAGGCGTTTGAAGCTCTATGCATCGCCAGGATTGTAGAACCCACCTCCAAATTGGATAGCTTGAGAGTTTTGGCAGACCTGGGAGTGGGGCCTATAGACCAGAACAAGCTTTACCGGAGTTTGGCTAAAGCTGTGGATCAGGATTACCGGAAGACCATCAGCCAGGCCTGTTTTGAGCATGCTAGTGGACACGGCCTTACTCTCATCCTCTATGACGTCACTACCCTGTATTTCGAGGTTCAGAAAGAAGATGACTATCGGAAACCGGGTCTGAGTAAGGAACGCCGGTTAGAGCCCCAGATAATCATTGGGCTTCTGGTTGATCGAAATGGCTTTCCTTTGGGCTTACATAGCTTCGAGGGCAATAAAGCTGAAACCAAGACCATTCTGCCCGTCATCGAGGCTTTTCAGGCACAGCATGGGCTAACCAAAGTAACCATTGTGGCCGATGCAGCCATGCTCAGCGCGACCAACCTGGCAGCTCTCACAGAAGCCGGTTACACCTATATTGTTGGCTCCCGGCTGCACAAAGTACCCTACGACATCGCCGAGTACCAGAAGACCGGAGAAATGAGCGACCAACAGATCGTAGTCAGTCCCCAGGAGGGGTATCGGGTGATCTACCAGTACCGCGCTAAACGTGCAGCATTGGATCTCCGCAACATTGAAAAGCAGGTCGCCAAGGCAAAGAAAGCTCTCAGCGGACAGATCCCGGTCAATAGAACGAAGTTCTTGAGCATACAGGCTAAGAGCAAACAGCTCAATCAGAAACTAATCGATAAAGCAAGGGCCCTTGCCGGTATCAAAGGCTATGTCACCAATCTGGATATCCCGGACCAAAATGTAATTGCCTACTATCACCAACTATTTCAGGTAGAGGCCACTTTTCGTATGGCAAAATCCGATTTGAAGGCCAGACCCATCTTTCATCGCAAGCGGGATGCGATTGAGGCTCACCTCACGATTGTGTTTGCAGCTTTGGCAATCGGCAGAAATATTGAATCCCAAACCGGGATCAGCATCAAGCAGTTCGTGAAGCTGCTCCGCCCGATCAGATCTGGTATTGTGACCATCAATGGCAATGAGTTTTTAGCTGAACCAGAGATCCCTGACGCTGTAAAATCTGTGCTAAATCGCCTGGGTTCGGGACACTAGGATGATAAACTCAGGTTAAATGCCAAGAGCAGGTTTGAAACCAACCCGCTCATGCATCTTTCAAGAGTACATAATTGTTCAAATTATCCATTCAGAAATACTATGCGAACCCATGGACTATCTGAGGGCGATCTTGAAATTTCCATTCTGCATTCATGATGCCATGTATGGAAAATGTGACATTCGTCATCTTGCAACAGGCTCGCGTTTCATACGTTATAATCGCTCCTATTTGAAAGGGAATCATGACTATTCAAGAAGCCCGAAAAAATAAACGCTCTGCTGCCCTCAGTTCCGTCATCGCCGCCATTGGGTTGACCACCTTCAAACTCATCGTGGGACTATTGACCAACTCGCTCGGCATCCTAGCCGAAGCCGCTCATTCCGGCCTGGACCTGGTGGCTGCAGCCATGACATTGTTCGCTGTCCAGGTTTCAGACAAGCCAGCCGATAAGGAACATCCCTTTGGTCACGGCAAAATCGAGAACATATCGGCGCTATTCGAGACCTTGCTCCTGCTTGCCACATCCGGGTGGATCATCTACGAAGCCATACAGCGCCTGTTCTTCGTAACCGTAAAGGTGGAAGCCTCCATCTGGTCGTTTATCGTGATGGGAGCCTCCATCGCCATTGACTACACCCGTTCCCGCATCTTATACAAGGCGGCCCGCAAGTATAAAAGCCAGGCGCTGGAAGCAGATGCTCTCCACTTTAGCACCGATATCTGGTCATCGTCAGTGGTTATCGTGGGCCTGATCGGGTTGACGATGGCCCGTTATATCCCCGGGCTGGATTGGATGCACAAAGCAGATTCCATCGCAGCCCTGGTTGTAGCGATCATCGTCATTTATATCAGCGGGGAACTTGGCTGGCGGACGATTTCCGCCCTGCTGGATACCGCCCCCAGGGGTTTGGCAGACAAGGTCGAAAAAGTGGCTGCATCCGTAAATGGCGTCGTGGACGCGCATGCAATCCGGATCCGCGCTTCAGGTGCGCATACCTTCATCGATATGCACATTACGATGAACGGGAACTGCACCCTGAACGAGGCGCATGCTGCAACTGAAGTAATCGAGAAAGCCATCCATGGCATCATTTCCCCAGCAGATATCACCGTTCATGTCGAACCAGTGGGTTTAGTAAAGGTACCATCAATAATTCTGAAGAATAGAAATAGTCCGAATATTAAAGGTCCAAAGTAGAGTTTTCCCGGGTCTTTAACCTTTATCAATGAGAAGAAAATGAGCGATGGCCTGTCCATCGCTCAACGATTAAGTTTGCAACCCTTCCCATTCTGCCAGCCAGGAGTCCATTTCGGCCTGCAGGGCGGTATACTGGTTTCCCCACTTGCGAACCAGCGCCGTGTCCTTGGGCGGCCTTTCCAGTTTCCGTCCAAGATCAGCCATCTGGACCTCCAGCGCAGCAATTTTATTCTCCACTTCCTGCAAACGGGCAATCCTACGGCGTTCTACTTTCACTGCGGGGTCTGCTGACCGGCGCACCGAGCGGGGGGGGACTACCAGGGCTGCTTCTGCAGAGCGCAGCGCGGAAAGACGCTCGCGTTCTTCCCGGCGCTGGCTGTAGGTCCCCTCGAAAAAAGTGAGCTGCGACTCATCCGGCTCAATTTCCCAGATTTGCGTCCCGAGGGCATCGATGAGGTAGCGGTCGTGCGTGACCAGTAATATCGTGCCACCGTATTCGTCGAGGACGGCTTCCAACACTTCCTGTGAAGGAATATCAAGGTGATTGGTGGGCTCGTCGAGTAAAAGAAGGTTGGTATCTTGCAATGCAAGTTTTGCCAGAGCCAGCCGGCCACGCTCGCCGCCAGAAAGAACCGATACCTTCTTGAAAGCTTCATCACCGGAAAACAGATATTTCCCCAGGTATTCGCGAATTTGTCCAGGCAACCAGTGCGGCATGATGGAATCGATTTCCTGGACAAGGGTGTTTTCGGGGTTAAGCCCCTCGTGCGCCTGGGCAAAGTATCCGATTTTCAGCGATGCTCCCAGCTTTACTTCCCCATCCAGCGGTTCCAACTCTCCAAGTACGGTCTTGAGGAAGGTGGTTTTGCCTGCTCCGTTGGGGCCAATCAATGCCGCACAATCGCCGCGACGAAGAACGATGTCCGGCGCGGCAAATAGCAAACGCCCTGGGTATCCGATGCGCAGGCCAGAAGTCCGCAGAACAAGCTCGCCTGAACGGACCGCCGAGCGCAGATTCAAGCGAAGACGCGGCAAGGTCCGCACGGGGGCACGCAATGCACGCACCCGCCGTTCCGCTTCTTCCGGGCCGAAAGGCGAAGTACCAATAGTCACATCTTCGGCAGTTTCGGCCCATTTATGGTTGACCACGGCTTCCATGCCAACCTGCTCGATGGCTTGGACGATGCGGCTCAGACGGCGCAGCTTGCCTTTGGCCTGGCTCACGTTTTGGCCGGAGATGTTTTTCTTAATGTATTCAACATCTTTGAGCAATTTTCCTTTCTCGGCCTCGAATGTTTCGGTGCGGTGTTCCCACCGAAGTTCCCGAGTCTGCAGGTAAGCCGAGTAGTTGCCGGGATATTGCTCGGTAGCGCCGAAAGCCATTTCCAGGATACCGTTGGCCACCTGGTCCAGGAAATAACGATCGTGAGAGACGATGACTACCGCGCCGCTCCACTGACCAAGGTAATCTTCCAGCCATTCAACTGCAGCGATATCCAAATGGTTGGTGGGTTCGTCAAGCAACAGCAGGTCGGGTTCGGAGAGCAGCAGGCGCGCAAGGAAAGCGCGGGTACGCTGACCGCCGGAAAGGTGACCCAGCGGCATATGTAAATCACCGGTCGAAAAGCCAAGTCCGGTGAGGACTTGTTTGATACGAGTGTGAAAAGTGTAACCGCCACGCCGTTCGAATTCGTGCTGGAGCGGCCCGTAGCGGACCAAAGCCTGGTCGCGCGTTTCCCGGGCTGACATCTCAGCTTCGAGTTTTTCCAATTCCTGCTGCCGGTCAATCAGGTCGGTGAATACGGCAAAGCAGGCATCCCAAATGGTGCCTTGCATGTCAAACTCGGCCTCCTGCGGCAGGTACCCGATGCGGATGGCTTTAGCGTGTGAAATCTTACCGCTGGAGGGTTCGTCCAGCCCGACCAGGATGCGCAACAGGGTGGTCTTGCCGCATCCGTTTGGCCCAACCAGCGCCAGTCGTGATTCTTTGGGGATGGCAAACGAGACACCCGAGAACAAGTCCACCGGTCCGAAAGATTTGGAGATGTTGTTAGCAGTTATAAGCGACATGATTATGCCTGAAACAAAATAATTATAAAATGCCCCCCAAATTATAATGCCTGTAATTTTAGAATCGCGGATAAACAAATCCAGCGTGGTTGGTCACTGAAACCCGGATGATGGCATAAAGCCGTAATAACCCCACCTTTGCATCCCCATCCTTTCCAGCTCTTACATTATTGATTATTCTTCATTTCCCTGTGAACTGCTGCAAAGCCAGCCGCAAACGCTGCTCCACATCATCCGGCGCATCCTTCGGAATGGACTGGATGGCAGTCTGCGCCTCAACGACCGAATAACCCAACGCAGTAAGAGCCGCCAGGACCTCGGAATCAGCCTCTGACATGGAGGCGATCTTTTCCAGTCCGCTGATTGGTTTCAGCCGGTCGTGGAGGTAGAGAATCATTTTCTGAGCCGTCTTTTTTCCAACTCCCGGGACACGGCTCAAAAGATCCGGTTCATCGTTGAAGACTGCCCGCTGAACGGTATCCAGATTAAGGGTCGAGAGAACCGCCAACGCCGTCCTGGGTCCCACCCCGTCCACTCCCAGAAAGATGGTGAACAACTCGCGGTCCGCCTGTGACTCAAAACCGTACAGCTTCCAATCATCTTCGCGTACGACTAGATGGGTAAACAGGAAAATAGCTTCCCCGGCCTTGGTTCGTTCGCGCAACTGTTTCGGGACGAAAACACGCAGACCCACACCGCCAGTCTCAATGATTATGGCAGTATCTTCCACTTGAGTTATTTCACCGCGTAAAGTTGCTATCATATTTCACCATATCTTTGCGTGTTCAGGTGCGTAATGGCGATCGCCAGGGCATCAGCAGCGTCGTCAGGCTTGGGGACTTCCGGCAGAGCCAGCAGCACACGCACCATCTCCTGTACCTGCTTCTTCCCTGCGCTCCCATAGCCTGCCACGGCCTGCTTGACCTCATTGGGCGTGTATTCGGCCATATCCAATCCAGCCTCGCTGATCGCCAACATCAAAACACCGCGAGCTTGACCGACGGCAATGGCCGTGGATATATTGCGCTGGAAAAACAACTTCTCCACTGCGACCGAGTCGGGGCGATGGAGAAGCAAGACTTCATTCATTTGATGGTAAAGCAAAGAAAGACGCTTATGGGCTTCAACGCCAACCGGGGTTCGAAGGGTGCCAAAAGCAACTGATTCCAGGCTTCCATCCACCCGTTCGCGTACTAGACCGTAACCGGTGGTCGCCGTCCCCGGGTCAATCCCCAGCACCAGCGACATGTCTATTCAGCCTCGAGCGCCGCCAAAGCCTCATCAGATATTTTCAAGTTATGGAAAACGTTGGCTACATCGTCCAATTCTTCCAACGATTCGATCACACGCAGCACACCCAGGGTCTGGTCTACAGGAAGTTCCATGTCCTGCTTGGCGATCATCCGCAATCCGCCATCGTCGGGCGTAACGCCTGCCTTTTGCAGGGCATCACTGATCTTTTTGAAGGATTCCACCGGGCCTATGATCTCGATGTTTTCGCCATCTTCCTGGACGTCCTCGGCACCTGCATCCACGGCCAGTTCGAAGGCCTTATCAAAACCCAATTGGCTGGCCGGGAACGAGAAATATGAGTTGCGACTGAATTGCCAACCTACAGCGCCGGCTTCGGCCATATTCCCGCCACCGCGACTCAGCAGGTGACGGATTTCCGCCACAGCCCGGTTGCGATTGTCGGTTACACAGTCCAACATGAGCGCCACACCATGCGGACCAAAACCTTCATAGGTAATCTCTTCAAATACTGCGCCGTCTTTATCATCTCCGGTCCCGCGTTTGATGGCACGTTCAATATTTTCCTTAGGCATGTTGCCAGCACGTGCTTTTTCAATTGCCAGCGCCAGCCTGAAATTGCTACCTGCATCGCCCCCGCCTTCGCGTGCCGCCATGACAATCTCACGTGCCAAGCGCGTGAAAATGGCACCCTTCTTGGCGTCTGCCGCACCCTTCTTGCGCCGGATGGTTGCCCAGTGGCTGTGTCCAGACATAACCGTACTCTCCTATGACCACATTCGTGGGAATTTTCGCAACAGCCCGCAAATTATACCATAGCGGATTTAGGTAACAAAGAAGCCAACCGCCAACACACCCGGGCCGCCATGCACGACAATTGCCGGCGGCAATTCGTAGATGGGGATGGATGTCAGGTTCATCCTGGTTTTCAACTCAGCCGTGAGTGCACCGGCATCTTCCATTGCATCGGCTTGCATAACACTTAAATGGGCCTCGGGGCTTTTGGGACACTGATCTTCGACAATCTCCAGAAGTCGCGCCAAAGCCCGTTTCTTCGTCCGCTGCTGCTCGAGAGGCTCCACCTGTCCATCACGCAAACAAAGGATGGGCTTGACCTGGAGCAATTCACCCAGCAGAGCTTTGGCCCCTCCGATGCGACCGCCTTTTTGAAGATATTCCAACGTATTTACCAGGAAGTAGATGCGACCGCGCACAATCCAGTCGTTCAAGCGGTTCACGATAACATCTGCATCCAGCCCGGATTTAGCCCATGCATCTGCCATTAGAACCAAGCTGGCCAGGTTCCCGGCGACGGTCAATGAATCGACCACACGCACATCAGTGCCAGGGAAATCCTGTGCCGCAACCATGGCAGCGCGCACCGTCCCGCTCACCTTGCCTGACGGGGCGATAACAATCACACTTTCCCGGTTAAGGTTGGCTTCCGAGAAAATCGGGTTATAGAATGCCGGAGGTGGGGCGGCAGTTTTGGGAAGTTCCTTCGCTACTTTGAGCTTGGCCAGGAATGCAGCCGTGTCAAGCTCTGTATCGTCGCGGTAAGACTGCTCACCAAATACAACTATCTGTGGGATCACCGGGATGTTGAGCGATTTGAGCATTTCGAGCGGCAGCCCCGAAGTGGTATCAGCAACAATTTTGACCATAATCTCCTCCTTTTTCATTTCAGTTAAGTGAGCAAGAACATTGTTTAATTAAATTAGATTCTTTTGGTAAATACGGTGTGTCTTATAAAAATCCACGCCGAAATTCTCCATCTCCCGTTGCATTTTTTCATTTTCCAGGCCGATCTGAACCACCTCAGCGTGATGATAGCGCGGATTTTCAACCACGCTCTTGAACATCTCGCTATACAAAATGGCAGTTCCCCCCAGGCCGCGGTATTCCTCAATCATGCCAGCTCCGTTTATATTTATCCAATCGGTCGTTCGCAATTCGCGCAGAATAGTCAACCAGCCGAAAGGGAAAAGCCGTCCCCTCGTTTTTTGCAGCGCTGCGGAAATATCCGGATAAGCTAAAAGAAATCCAACCGGCTTTTCATCCTTCATAACGATCTTAATCAGGTGCGGGTCGGCAAACCACAACATCTGGTCGGCCATGGTTTTAATTTCTTCTTTAGTAATGGGGGTGCCACCACTGGTGCCCTGGAGTGCTGCGTTATAAAGGGTATCCAGATGAACGAGTGCCGCGCGCAACTCGCGGCGGGTGCGGAAGCGGGCGATGCGAAGTCCTCGCCGTTCTTTGACACGGACTGCAAGTTCGTGGATGTGCTGAGGGAAATGAATATCCTTAACCATATGCCCTGAAACGATTTCACTGCCCTTTTCAAATCCTTGAGCTTCGATAAGTGCTGGATAATAAGACAGATTGTACGGCAAGCCCAAGGCCGGACGATGTTCGAAACCTTTGACCAGCAACCCCAACCCATCCAGCGCAGTAAACCCTTTCGGACCCATCATTTTCGTCAAACCACGCGAACGCGCCCATTCGAAGCTTTTATTAAATAGTTCAGAGGCGGTCTGCAGGTCATTTTCACACTCGAACAGATAAAAGAAGGCGGTTTTCTCGTGGTTATGTTCGTTGTAAAGCAAGGGATCGAGGACCGCAAGCCGGCCCAGCGTGCGCGAGTTTTGCCGGGCAAGTAAAAATGCAGCATTGGAATGTTTGTAAAACGGGTATCGTTTCGGATCCAGCCGGAGGCGATCGTCTGTTTGCAGCGCCGGGACCCACTGTGGAATGTCAGCATAGATACGGAAAGGCAGTGCGAGGAATTCCTGCACCTGCCACCGATCTGCAAGATCGACCTGGATAATGTTCATAATGCCAAAAGGGGTGCAACCTGATGCTCCCCTGGGGAATTACGCAAGTTTATTAGCTTTATTCTGCGCGGCCCGGTCTGCCAATTGGGAACGCAGAGATTTGATGTCGCGGTCCACAAAGAACAGAGCCCCCAAATAAAGGAAAAAGCAAAGTACCCAGGCTGAAATGCAGACAACCATGATGGCATATTGCTTACTATGCGCTGCCAGAGCGATTGCGCCAGCGATGGTGGGCGCCAATGCCGCGCCGCTGTTCTCAACGAAATACTCAACCGCCTGCGCAGAGCTACGCACTTCCGGAAGGGTAATATCAAATACTGTCGAAGTCACATTGGGTGAGGAGAACGGCATGAAGATGGCCGTCAGGCTCATCAAAATGAAGAAAGTGGTTTTATCTGCCACCGGAGTTCTCAGGGCGAAAAAGAGGAAGAGCGCGCCGAGGATAACGCCAATACTGGAGATGATGATGCGTCCCTTGAGGGTGCGTTTAAATAACCAGTCACCCAGTGCCCCACCGACAAAATAACCAGCCGCCAGGATAATAACGACCGGACCCATCGTCAGGAGCACCGAAGTGTTGTCGTAGCCCCGTTCCAACATCAGATATCCGAAAAAGAAAAATGTGATCACGTTCCACGGAAATACGCCCGCGAAGCCCTGCAGGAAAATGAACCACATGGTCCTCTTTTGCAATGCATTCTTTAGAGCAGCCCAATTGAAACGCACCTGTCCAATCTCTTCCATTCCCTCAAATTCCGGCTCGGACTGGCCGCGCGGCACTTCCTTGATTCCGAAAAAGATAACGACCGCCATCACAATCCCAAGCGAACCAGTAACCAGGAATATCGAACGCCAGCCTTCCAGGTGGAATAATTTCCCATCCAGCAAGGGAGCGACCATCAAGGCAAGGATCATGCCCACCAAATATCCAAGCGGTTGAGCCAATTGCAGCACGCCATAGATCCTGCCGCGTATTTTAGGACCAAAATAATCGGCAACCAGGCTGTACAAGCCAGGATAAGCTGAATCGTCAATGCCCGTGGAAGAGCGAGTTACCATGAACTGAGGGTAGGTCCTGACCAATGAACTCAACCAAGTGGTGGCACCCCAGATTAAAGAAGCCAATGCAAGCAATTTGGAACGTGCGTAACGGTCATACAGGTACCCCCAAATCGGGTAGAAAACCGTCCCAACGATCAGGGCACCGGTATTTATCAACCCCCACTGGAGATCATTAAGGTTGAAGGTTTTACTGACGGGAATTTGCAGAGAACCGATCAAAAGTTTATCTGTCTGGTGCAGGAGCGTGAAGAAGAAAAATACGATCACAACAAAAACCGGGTATGAATTGCGCTTCTTTTTCATGTCGGTGGCCTCATTCTATAAGGATAATGTTAGGAAAGTTTACAATAGAAAATGAGGTGAGTCAATTGGCTTATGATACAAACTTGTTGTGACAATCCTGTTTTATTTCTTTCTTAGAACACACAATTAATTGAAAGCCCAATTATTTATTATGCAGATACCAAAACGAATTATTGATTGAGGGGGTTAATAATAATGGAGATATAAATATGTCTCCAAATGTCAAAGCAATTTTAATGGGCCAGCAAAGTAGTGTTTATTTAAGATTCAAAACAGGAGTATGATTACTTTGAACATGGAAAATCCTAAGCTGTTCCGTCAAATGCAATCCATCAAGGCGCAAACGCGCTTGAAACGTTTGCGTACCATTCTCCCTTAAAAAGGGAGTTATTTGCATCCGAGGTCTCGATGAACGGTAAGAGTTTTCAAGTTGCAATTCTTTTCAATGAAGACGCTCAAATTTGCAGAGGCGATCCGCAGGATTTACTAGCAGTTCAAGATACGGTAACAGCTACACAAAATTTGTTTGAGGCCTTGACCAGCCTTGGGTACGCGGTCACCAAACTGGCGGTGAGGGACAATCTCGAGGAACTCGAAGATATCCTGGCTTCGTTCCCCCCCAAAGAAACATTCATCTTTAATAACTGTGACGGGTTCAACGGCAATAACCTGGGCGCCGTGAATGTCATCCGTATTATCGAGCGGATGGGGTTCAAACACACCGGAGCGGCCGCTGATTCAATTGAACTGTGTATTGACAAGCCAAACTCCAAAAAACGCCTCATTCAATCCGGAGTATCCACTCCCCGCTACCAGGTTTTTGAGAGCGCAAAAGGGGAATTCGATCTTGAATTTCCGGTCATCATCAAGCCATCGGTCGAAGATGCCAGCATGGGAATCGACCTGGACTCTGTCGTCAGCAACCGGGAATGTCTATTTCACAAAATCGCATATATCGTTGAAAAGTATGAACAACCTGCCATGGTCGAAGAATTTATTTGTGGACGCGAGCTGGCAGTGGCGATGTGGGGAAATGAGGCGATTGAAATCCTGCCTATTGCAGAAGAGGATTTCTCCTGGGTCGCCAACCCTCTTGAGCAGCTGCTCACATACGAATCCAAATGGAAGATAGATTCGCCATATTACAAGAATATTCCCGCGCGCGTCCCGGCCTTGCTTAACCGCAAAGAGTCAAAGGATGTTAAAAAGGCGGCTGAAAATTCGTTCCGCGCCATGGGCTTGCGAGACCTGGGACGGGTAGATATCCGGTTTAAAAACGGGATTCCCTACGTAATCGACATTAATGAACTGCCTGACCTTTCCCCCGAAGCCGGATTCTGGAATTCCGCACGTGCCACCGGGATCACCTATCCACATATGGTTGAACGCATCCTTACTTATGCGCTTAAACGGGAAGGATGGATATAGTTGATTTCCATTCCAAATAAAAAAGATGGTGCACAAATCCACGCCATCAATGCCAAGAACACTGTCTTTAACCAGGAAGAAGTGAAGTGTGTGGACGAACTCTGGGATGAATATCTTGCTCAAGGACCCGAACAAAGCGGCTACAATTTCCTGGTTGAAAAAGAAGATGAGCGCGTGCTCGGTTATGCCTGTTACGGTCCGCGTTCGCTTACTTCCGGGACCTTTGACCTTTACTGGATCGCCGTTGACCCAACCATTCACCGCGGCGGGACTGGACGGAAACTGCTGTCAGCCAGCGAAGAGGCCATCCGCAAACTCGGAGGACGTTTGATCGTACTTGAAACTTCCGGCTTGCCGACATACGAGCCGACACGCAAATTTTATTTAGCGACCGGCTACACATTGGAGGCCACGCTGAGGGATTTCTACAGTGAGGGGGACGACGTGGTAATATTCACCAAACACCTGTAAGCAAGCATTGACAGCCACCCGGGCGCGCTGCAAGCAGCGCGCCTTTTCATTTCCTGGCGTGGTAGAATCGTCTGCGCGTTCATTCAAGACACTCCTCCATTAGAACCAGCATGACCACAATCCCATCCCCTGCTGAATTCACTCTTACCCGACGTCAACCCATTGACCGGCGCAATCCTGTGCGCTGGATCCTTTCGCACACCAAGCAGTACTTGTGGCTGGTGCTCATCATGTTCATCGGTGCACTCGGGAATGCTGCACTGGCTGCCTTTGTGCCGGTGCTGACGGGTGATGCCTTTAATGCCATGCTAAAGATTCCACCTGAAACGAAAGTTCTACTCCCCCTGGCTCTCATTATGGGGGGATCACAGATTTTGCGCGGCATTCTTCAATTAGGACGTAATTTTGGTGCTGAACTGATCGCCCAGCGCATCGAGCGGGATGTGCGCGATGAACTCTATGTTTCCCTACTCGGAAAAAGCATGACCTTCCACAACCTCCAGCCGGTAGGAGACACAATGGCACGCGCAACCAATGACGTGCGCGAAGTAAATTATATGTTCAGCCCGGGTATAAACCTGGTGGTAGGCTCACTGGTCTTCCTAATCATGCCTTTTTTCTTCGCCCCAATCTATCATTGGTCCTTGTTGCTCACCCCCATCCTTTTCACAATCGCTTACTTCATCGCTTTGCGTTGGTATTTGCGCACCTTAAATCCCATCACGGAAGACGTGCGAGACTCTTTCGGCCAAATGAACACGCACCTGTCTGAAGCACTGGATGGCATTGAGACCATGAAAGGCGCCGCACAAGAAGAAGCCGAGATAAAACGATTTAACGTTAATTCACGCCGGTTGCGAGACAACAACATTCGCCAGGGCGATGTGGAGGCTCGTTTCGTGCCCCTGCTGCTATACTACATAGCACTCGCTGGCGGCCTTCTGCACGCCATCCTCCTGTTTCGCGTGGGGATCCTGAATATCGGCGATGTTGTCGCATATTTCGGAATTCTTTTGATGCTCGAATTCCCCACCTGGACCTCCATTTGGGCCTATTCGCTCATTTCGTCCGGGTTAGCCAGTGCCCAGCGGATACTCGAATTAATTAATCGCGAAACCAACCTGGACCAGAATTCTGCCGGGAACACCCAATCCATGCGCGGTGAAATCGAATTCCGCAACCTGACATTCGCTTACCCCACCGGTGAGGCAGTGCTGCGCGAAATTTCTTTCAAAGTGAAACCGGGGCAGACCGTAGCCATCGTCGGCCAGACCGGCACCGGTAAGACCTCACTAGCTAAACTGGTTAACCGGACCTATGATTCTACCAGTGGGCAAATTCTTGTAGATGGGGTGGATGTTCGTGATTGGAACCTGGCTTCGCTGCGCTCACAAATCTCCATCATCGAACAGGATGTGTTTCTTTTCTCCCGCTCAGTGGCTGAGAATATCGCTTTTGGCAACCCCGAGGCGACCAGAGAAGAAATAGTAACAGCTGCAAAATCCGCCCAAGCGGACGGGTTTATCAACGAGTTTGAAAAAGGGTACGAAACAGTCATTGGTGAACGCGGTGTGACCCTTTCCGGCGGACAGCGCCAGCGCCTGGCAATTGCACGCGCCTTCCTGACCGACCCACACATCCTCATCCTGGACGATTCCACCAGTGCGATCGACTCCGCCACGGAAGATTTGATCCAGCGCGCCATTGCCGCGGCGGCAAAGGGGCGAACGACGCTCATCATCACCCACCGCCTGTCTCAAATCCGCTGGGCCGACCTGATCATCGTTTTACGCAAAGGTCGCATCGCCGCCATCGGGAACCATGACGAACTCATGCTTTCTTCCGATGCGTATGCGCGTATATTTAGAGAATAGGAATCAGATAATTGGGTAGTCCAGCCACCACATACCCAATCCCTAATTACCTGATCAATTTATTAAATGGGTTTCTACGAAGGTCTTAACGAAGAAAAATACGACCGCCAATATAAAGACCGCGACCTGGCAAAACGCATAATCGGCTATTTCACCGCCCAGCACAAAAGGGTGGCTGTTATCGTTTTCGTCACCATCCTGCTGGCTGTCATCACTGCGGCCCAACCGGTCATCATCAGCCAGGGACTCAACACATTAACAACGATCCCCAGCGTCGCAGCAAGCATCCTGATTGGAGGGATTGTTTTTATTATCGGGGTCACTGATTGGGGATTAAACTGGGCTCGCCGGAAACTCACGGTGCGAACCGTGGGAGATGTCGTTCTCAACTTGAGAGCCCTGGCCTTCCGTGCAGCCGTTGAACACGACCTGTCCTTTTACGATCAGTTCTCATCCGGGCGAATTGTCTCGCGCATCAACGCCGACACAAGCACCCTGGGCGAATTGGTTACCATCATCACAGACGTTTCTGCGCAGATCCTAAATGCCATCCTGCTGGGTATCATCATCGTCCGCACCGAATGGCGGTTGTCGCTGGTGCTTTTTTCCTTCCTGCCGTTTATTTTCCTGATGGCACTCCTTTTCCGGCGCATGGCCCGCAAGGTGACCAAGAGCGGAATGCAGGCCATGGCTGATGTTAATTCGGCCATCAAGGAGACGGTCAGCGGTATCGCCATCGCCAAGAATTTCCGCCAGGAATCCGGAATCTTCGAGACGTTCAACACTGCCAACCAGACATCATACCGGGTGAACGTTTGGAGAGGTTTTATCCTGGCCCTGGTCTGGCCGGCGCTGAATGCCCTGGCTGGAATTGCCACAGCCACACTGGTCTATGCCGGCGGATTGAGCGCAGCACAGGGAGCTGTGACCATTGGTGCGTGGTACCTTTTCATCATAAGCCTGGGGCGATTCTTCGACCCGGTCATGAACCTTTCAGCATTCTGGTCCAACATCCAGTCCGGATTGAGTGCAGCGGAGCGCATCTTCGCCCTGATGGACGCCGAGCCCAACGTGGTCCAAATTGAGAAACGGGACGTGCAGAAATTGAAGGGGGAAATACGCTTCGAGAATGTTTCCTTCCGATATGCGGAAAACGAGCCGGTCTTGATTGATTTCAGCCTTACCATCCATCCCGGCGAAAATCTTGCCATTGTTGGTCACACCGGTGCCGGGAAATCCTCGCTGGCAAAGTTGATCGCTCGTTTTTACGAGTTCCAGTCCGGTCGCATATTGATCGATGAAGCAGATATTCGAACATTAAACCTGCAACAATACCGGCGGCAGTTAGGAATTGTTTCGCAGGTCCCCTTCCTGTTTTCCGGGACGGTGGCGGAAAATATTCGCTATGCCTGTCCCGATCCTGAGTGTGTGACCAATGCAGAAATTTTGTCAATGGCACGGAAAATTGGCGACGGCGAATGGCTGGAAACATTACCAAACGGCCTCGAAACAGTTGTCGGCGAGCGAGGCACAATGCTTTCGATGGGACAGCGCCAGCTGGTGGCACTGCTGCGCGTGTTGATGCAAAGACCAGCCATTTTTGTCCTGGACGAAGCAACTGCCAGCATTGACCCGTTCACCGAATGGCAAATTCAGCAGGCGCTGAACATGATCCTGGCAGAATCCACCAGCATCCTAATCGCCCACCGGCTGTCCACGGTCAAGGCTGCGGACCGGATCATCGTTCTGGAAAAAGGGAGAATTATTGAGCAGGGCAGTCACAATGGGCTTCTCCAGCAGGGCGGACATTATGCCAGCCTCTACAATACCTACTTCCGCCACCAATCATTGGCATATGTGGAACAGTCCAGAGTATTTGTCCAAGGCAAATGAGGATTGTCTCCAGCGAATTTAATAGCTAGTGGATATTGCCAATTGGAAGCCAATAATGAGACGCATCCTGATCACTTGCTGCTTATTGCTTACATCCTACGGTTGCTCACCGTTCTCCGAAATATTCACAAATCTAGAGGCAGATCGATATTCGGTTCCTGCTTCGACGAGAACTGCCTGGTAACCAGGGCTGACACTCTCTCCACAGGCGTATCTTTCCGGGGAACTCCCGGTAGTCAAGTGTTCCAGATTGATGGCGGCATTCAGATCGCGGTCGATCGTCAGGCCGCAATTATCGCAGGTGTACACACGAGCGCTCAAATCCATCTCTGCTATGGTCTGCCCACACCGCGAACATCGTTTCGTTGATGGGTAGAACCGGTTGGCCAGGATGATCTTGCAGCCGTACCACTTTCCCTTGTACACCATCTGCCGTCTGAACTCGTGAAAGCCCACATCCGCGATCGCGTGTGCTAGGTGATGGTTCTGTAACATCCCGCTCACATTCAGGTCTTCCAATACAACTGCTGACTTGGTTTTCGCCAGCAGGCTGGTGGCCTGGTGTAGAGCATTCTTGCGAACATTGGCGACGCGCAGGTGCGCCTTTGCCAGTTGTCTGACCGCTTTCTGCCGGTTGGCGCTTCCCTTCTGCCGCCGGGAAATGATCCGCTGCAACCGCTTGATCTTGCGCAGGCTGCTTTTGAGGGCACGTGGGTTCTCAATTCTCGTTCCATCGCTGACAGTCGCCAGGCGTATGATCCCCAGATCCACACCAGCAACCGGTTTTTCAACCAGAACTGGGTCTGTGATCTCCATCTCGACCTGTACCGACACGAACCAGCGCCCGGCACGTTCACTCACGGTCGCACTCAAGATGTGAACCCCTTCCACAGGCAAGTAGCCGCGTTCTTTCAAGCGCAAGCGCCCCAGGCGGGGCAGTTGGATGGCATGATCGAAGACATGAATGGCACCTGTCAGCCGGAAGCTGCCCACCCCGTTCTTCTTCGACTTGAACTTCGGGAAACCCGCTTTGACCTTCATGCCGGCTTTCTTCTCTTTCACCCGCCGGAAGAAATTAGCATAGGCCTGATCCAGGTTTCGCAGCGCTTCTTGGGGGGCACACTTGGAGACCGCGTACATCCAGGCCAGTTCGCTTTTCTTCATTACATTCAGCTGGCGGTGCAGGTCTATCGCCGTTGGGACCTTTTCCCCCTTTTGATAAGCTTCGATCTTGCGCGCCAATCCCCAATTGAATGCCCAACGCGCCGCTCCCGCATGTCAGGCGCAGGCTGTTTTCTGGATATTATTCAAGTCCAATTCGGTCTTGAAGGCTCTCGGCACGATCATAGAACAATTGTACTACAAATAACCTATTTTTCTTTGATAGATTTGCATGGAATAATCTAGAGTTGTATAGAAATTAACTCTCAGTTTCAATCCCCATTTGGATACGCCTGGTTACTGGCCAGGAACCAAAA